>JBECKV010000040.1:0-28443 GCA_040235495.1 Porticoccaceae bacterium | reverse complement strand
CGCCGACGCGAGACTCCTTGAATTTTCGATACCTGGCCTGCTCCTCGGCATTGAATACCGCGCCGGCTTTCGCTTCCGGCAGCGCCTTGAGCGCCTCGTCCTTGACCACGGAATAGCCCTTGCCGGTGATCTTGTCGTTGGCTTTTTCCGCGCGGGTGTTAAAAATTTTCAGCCCGGTATTCGGGTCCACTGATATAGCCGCCATAGTACTGCCTCTCTCCTGGGTATTGATTGCAAACAGGACAAACGCCCTCCTTCCGCCATCCGAAAAGGACAGCCCGAGGGCATTCGAGTCATGAAAAAAATCTGAAAAAAATCAGAGTTAGCCGGGCGAGGATAAGTGATTCACAGGATTTTGCAAGGTTGCCGCTGGCGTCAACCCGGAAAACACACCTGCAACGGCCCCGCCCGTGGGTGCCGATGGCGCCGAAGCGCTACTGATATTGCTGGGCGGGCGTCGTCACCCTGGCGTAGACCTCGGTGGCGCCGTCGTCTTTCAGCAACAACACCTCGTAAGGCGCAAAGCGGTCCTCCACCTCCATGCCCGGGCTGCCCACCGGCATCGCCGGCACCGCCAGACCGCGCGCACCGACCGGAGGATTCGCCAGAAAATCGCGGATATACCTCGCCGGGATATGGCCCTCAAACACATAGCCCTCGGCCGACACCGCCGTGTGGCAGGACCGCACCTTCGGAGCGATGCCCTTATCCGCCTTCAGTTTGTTTAAATCCGCCGGGTGATGGGTGCTCAGGCTAAATCCGCGCTGCTCGGCGTGCTCCACCCACTTGCCGCAGCAGCCGCAGGTGGGGCTTTTGTAGACATCGAGATGGGTGGGGGTTTCGGTTTGCCGGGTCGACTCCTGGGCAACCTCGGTTTGAGAAGCCTCGGCTTTGGCCGGTGGGGTTTCGGTGGACTCGTTGCAGGCGAGTATCGAGGAAACGACCAGGACACTCCCAACAAATTTCACCAGGGCTTTAATCATTACTTCCTCTCTGATATTTGGTACCCGGTCGGACCAGAAGGCTTTCCAGACCTGATCGACCTGGTTATTGCTGGCGCCGGTTGGTATTGAGGTTGCTTAGCATGAAACTTTGCACTCACATCGTAAAACGATACCCTTCGATCATACCTGTCAGCTCAAAAAGCGTTTGCTGATAAATTCCTGGGTCTGACTGGCAGAAAGTTCCGTGGTACTGGCGCCGGTGCGGATATAGAAACGCTCCTGACCGCCGTCTTTGACATAAACAGCCGACTTGGCCGGAGAACATTCAACTGCGAGCACCTTTGCTCTCTGGTATTCATCAAAACGGGGGTGTACGTAGATCATATGCGCCGGACCTATCCGGCTATTTATCAGGTTTATCAGATGCAGGTACATTTTGTCTTCATTTGGAAAGTTATCTACCTCAATGCCCACCGGTTCGCCGTCGTCAGACACGCCGATCAGTAAAGTGCCACCGCCACAGTTGAGGAACGCCGCAATTGTCTTAAGTATCGACAACTCGATTCTGGCGTCTTTTTCGCCGGTATGCAGGTTGATACGTAAGCTGGATTTAAACTCGACATCAGTTCCCTCTCCTTGTTGTACAAGCTGGTCAATTGACGGCAACTCAACTGCTGCGTCGGTCCCTCCACCCCGGAGCGTCTGGTACGCATCATGGATTAACTGGGCCATCAACCCCCTTCTTTTGTGGAGAAAGTCTTCATACTCCATTCCTTCCCAGCCATCGGGTAGCGCATGCCAATAATGCATTTTTCCCAATTCGGTATTACTAAATCGCTTAGCTAACACAGACGCATACTCCATTGGAGGCTTATCACTGATTTTGTGATTGTCTCCCCATTCAACCATGGCGTAATTAGCTATTTGATTGATGTCACGGGTTTCCGTGATGCCGA
Organism: Porticoccaceae bacterium; assembly: GCA_040235495.1. GTDB lineage: Bacteria > Pseudomonadota > Gammaproteobacteria > Pseudomonadales > Porticoccaceae > HB2-32-21. Next base: position 26,543 of record JBECKV010000040.1, on the reverse strand, counting down.
TACTTCTCAGATAGGCTTGGGGAAAGAGATGGTGGCGCTCCAGGGAAGCACGCGGGGCACTTATCGATTGATCCATGAGGTCTGACACTTTTTGCTGTGAATAAAGCACCTTGGCATCAAGCAGGTTTAAAGCGGCAAAATAGGCGAACATGGAGGGACTACGCGCCGACGAGGTCGCCAGTTCATTTGGCAATGTTATAGTCCAGAAGTCTGATGTAAGCACCGAATCGCAAACATTGCCCAAGATAGCGGTAAATTGGCCACAGTCTTTCAGTCCCCTAAAGCGGGCCAGGTCAAACTCCATTTGGGACTCAGGAGAAGCGGTGTATCGCCCCGTAATGGTTGACATGAAAAACCAGCGGGCAATATGACTACGCAGTTCAAATTCCTCGGTTCCATATTCAGTACGGCCCATGAGATATATTATATAAGCGAACAACAGGTTATTGTGGGAGCTTATAAGTTTGCTGGAGCCAAAGCCGGCCGCCAGAATTGCTTTTAGGAAGTCATGCCAGTATTGCAAATCTAGGGTTCTCGCCTGCGCTTGCTTGAGCACTTCAAACTGCTTGTTACGCAATTCCTGGCTAAATACCTCGGTATCTAGGTCCTTACCGCGCAAAATTGAGTAAACCGATTTTAGTCGCCCGCGTTTAAAACCCAGGCCCACACTCACTCTCAGCAGTTGGTCCGGGCTGGGATGGATATAGTGATTAAATGGGCTTGCCTTGCCGGTCGTAGGCGTGCGGGCTTCTTTACAAAACCGCTCCAACTCCACCCGGCCCTCATCCCAGAAGACAGACATCAAGGTCAAAATAAAATCGGCCTGATTGAGCGGCGTACCCTTGCTATTAATGCGAACAAACACATCCGCCACTTGTTCTTCAGAAATATTTGCAGCCAGCTCCAATGCCGTGAATGGGAAGCTCAGCAAACCGTGGAGTTTTGTCAGGGCCTTTTCAATTTTCATTGTCTCTTCAGGAGTCAGTTCTCTGGTCGCCTCAAGGCCCTCCAGATACTCTCTAAGCAGAGCAAATAGACTGCTACCTCTAGCCCAGACTTTGGAAATATCCGGAATATATGCTTTATCCCTTCGCACTGCGGCGTCTGCTACCGAAAACTCTCCCCGTAAAGGATTAAATGCAATTTCAATCTTCTCGGCATTGTAGTTTTCACGTACTACGGGGATGCCTTTGATCACGGCATATAAGGAAGTGAGTCTTTGTTGACCATCAACCACCAACAAACGTGGTGGTTTTTGCTTGGTGTCAGTACCTATTACCTTGGTTTGTTCGTCGTAGGCATTCTGCCAAAGCAGAAGGTATCCGACCGGGTAGCCATGATACATGGAATCGAAGAGGTCCCTTACTTTGGCGTTCTTCCATAGAAAGGGGCGCTGTATATCGGGTAGGCCGATCTCGCCTAATTCGATAAACTGAGTCAAAGAAGCTAAATCGTAGTTGACCTGTTTAAATATCGTTTCAGTCATTAGAAGTCCTTTTTCTCAAACAGCCTCAAGTGGCGACGGTGCCAAAATCTTAGCTTAATTTGACTTGAAAGCAGTGTTTGCGCTTGGCAGCGCTGCGACGTTTAAACTAAATCCTAGCAAATTATCTACCCTAAACATGTGTCTTACTACCAATAACCGTTACCCGGCATCAAAGTGCCAAAAATATTAACGAGCCAAGAAACTGTATTCCTTGGTAACCAAGTCCAATAAACAATACGCTTTGTCGATCAATCCTCGATCGCCCCCAACAAGTACTCCCGAAATTGCTCCAGGCGATTGAGCAGGCTGCTACGGATTTCCATGGCCGGCAGGCGGTAGCGGTGGCTGCGTGGGGTGATGTAGCGGGCGGCTCTGGGTGGACCGCCGTCGGCCTCGTCGGGGCCGGGCTGGCCCATGACCTCGGCGACGCTGATGCGCCGGCCATCGGCGAGGAAGTAGTTGTCCATGATCCAGAGTCGGCCAAAGCGGTAGCGGGCTTTGACTTTTTGCTCGGCAACAGTGCTCCAGGTGGGGCCGGTGTAGGCGAAGTCCCTGGGTTTTTCGCCCAGGTGGCGTTCGATTTCAGCATCGGCGATGCGCAGTTCCTGTTCCAGCTGGTCGCCATCCGGGTCGGTACAGGCCAGGCGGCTGAGGTTGGGGTGGCTTGCGGTGTGGCCGCCGATACCCCAGCCCAGTTCCTTGAGTCGGGCGATGTCATCCCAGCTCAGGACTTTGCTGGCCAGGCGGGAGTCGGCCAGGGGGGCGGTGTGGAAAAACAGGGTGGCCGTGTAGCCATGTTCGGCCAGCAGCGGCTGGACTTCGGTGAGCATGGTTTTATCGGCATGGTCGAAGTCGAAGAGGATGGGTTGTTCGGGCATGTCGCCGGTGCCCGGCGCCGCGCCGTCAAAGAGCGCCTGGAGCTGGTCGTAGCTGATGGCTTCGAAACCCAGCTCCCGGGCCAGGGCGAACATTTTGCCCAGGTGCTCGGGCGTGAGGGGGTATTCCTCCCATTTGGAAGTGGTGCCGTGGCACACGGTGATGGGGATTTTGAACACCTGTCACTGACCCCTGAAATTGCGCCTCATGGCGCGCGCGCCGCCGGCCTGTCCCGGGTCGGTATTGGTCCGGCATACGCGAGTCGTTGGCCTGGCCATAAGCGAAGCGGGTATTGGTCTGGCGATAGGCTATAAGGACTCGTATACCGCTTGCAGTAAGGTTTTGCTCCTGACATCGCCGACCACCGCTTCGGCGCGCATTTTATTCATCGCATAAGTCATACAGACGTGGGCGTCCTGATCGACAATCACCACCGAGCCACCATAGCCACCCCAGAAACAGGTGTTGGGGTTTTTGCTGAATGGAAACGTGTCGTTCACCAGGCCATAACCGACGCCAAACCGTACCGGCATACCGAGGAACAGGTCGATGCCATTGGCTTGTTCCTGCAGGGCGCGCCGGGGGCCGGCCGGTGACATCAGTGCCACGCCAAAGGCGCTACCGCCGCAGGCCATGGGGGTTTGGGCCCGGGCCATGGCGCGGGCGTTACCGTGACCGTTGGCGGCCGGTATTTCAGCCCCGCGCCAGGCCGATGTCCCGGTCCAGGCGACGTCGAGTCTGGTGCCAATGGTGGTTTTTTCCGCCACCGAGCCCGGCTCCGGCGCAAACTGCTCCGCCAGGGTGATCCCGGGGGGAATGAGTTCGGCGATGTCGGGGTATTGCCGGTCATCGAAGCCGATGTGGAAATCGGCCCCGAGGGGCCCGGCAATGTCCTGCCGAAAAAACGTCCCCAAGGAACGGCCATCAACCCGGCGCACCAGCTCACCGATCAGATGCCCGTGGGTCAGCGCGTGGTAACCGCTGGCAGTGCCCGGAGGCCACCAGGGAGCCTGGGCGGCGAGATGGGCACAGGCATAATCCCAGTCGTACAATTGCTCCGGATCGAGGCCGCCGGCAAAGCCCGACAATCCCGAGGTGTGCCCCAGCACATGCCGCACCAGAACATTTTCCTTGCCGTTTTGGGCAAATTCCGGCCAGTAGCTGGCGACAGTGGCGTCCAGGTTCAGTTGTTGCCGATCGACCAGGACCAGGGCACACAGGGCGGCCATGGTCTTGGTGGAGGAAAACACATTGACGATGGTGTCCCGCGTCCACGGCCGTTGCCTGGCGGCGTCGGCATGGCCGCCCCACAAATCCACCACGAATTCACCTTCCACCGTCACCGCCACACTGGCGCCGACATCATATTTCGTCAGATTGGCTTCAAAGGCCCGTCTGACACTATCGAATTTGTTGTCACAGCTACCGCTGCAGTGCTGATTGTCCACCATGTTCCCGGCTCCTGGTTAACGCCTTGTTATGTCTTTGTCTCGGGGTTATTCACGCCTCGGCGAGCCTGCATCACCTGAAGCACCGCCTCAAGCACCGCCTGAAGCAATACCTGAAGCAATGCCTCGATTGCGCGGATCACATCTCCATGGGCAACTTGAAGTGCGCCGCCATGATGCGATCGCGATGCTCGATGAGAATGGGATCGATGGCCTTGCGGACGCTGTCGCTCAGGCTATCGAACATGGGCCGCGCCTGTTCGGGCATGGGGCATTGCTCGGGCGGCAACAGGGCAAACAGGTTTGAGAATGCGGCCCAATAAAAGTCCGCCGCGCTGACGCCATTGCCAACCAGGTAATCGCTGCCGGCACTTTTTTGTGCCTTGAGCCGGTTTGCCAACACCTGGAGCGAGGCGATCTGACGCTCATCGGCGCGAGCGACGTCTTCTTCCGTCGAGCCATAGCGTTTGGCCATCAGCACAAAACCTTCCGGCGCCTGTCCGGAGGCGACCATGGGGGCGAACATGCTGAGCCGGCGGTTCCAGGCCAGGCCCAGCTGGCCACAGATTTCATGACTCAGGCCGAGTACCTGGATTCTCTCCTCGCGCGCTTCCGGCAGCAGGGGCCGGGCCGGAGCCAGGCGTTCGAGCAGCAGCAGGATGTCGTCCCAACGATTGACTGGCGGCTCGTCGTTCCAGGCGACGATCGGCGCGCCGTTATTGCCTGCCCAGGCGACCAGCTCCTGATTGGCGCCGCCGCCTTCCCAGGGCGCGGCCATGTAACTCAGGCCCTTGTATTCGATCATCGCCTTGGCGGCCTGGCCCCAGGGACTCGGCATGTATTGCACCAGCACCAGCCGCAGGCCGGAACCATTGATCACTTCACTCGGACTGAGGTATTTCATCGCTACTCCCCTTTTGATTATTTAACTGACTGATTATTTGAATGGCTTGCCATCGACGGCAACCAGGTTGCCGGGCCATCTTACGCAAAGATTGAGGCTGGTGAAACGCTCTTGCCCCCAGGGGCTTATGCGCTCTTGCTTTCGACCCGGGAAAAACGTGCGCCGGACCCGGGTAAAAAACAACCATAAGCGCGGCGACAGCACTGTCCATGGAAAGTACCGTCCATGGAAAGTACTGGAAAGTACCGCTCATGAAAAACACCGGCCAATAAAAAGGGGCTTTGCAGCCCCCTTTTTGTTGATTCACATTATTTATTCACAGTAATTATTCACACTGTTGATTCACACTGTTGATTCACAGTATTGATTCGCGCCTCTGGTTCGAGTCAGTAGCCCACCACCCAGGTGACATGGGTGAGATGGCGGGTGCCGTCGGGGTCGATGCGCAGGAAGGTTTCCTGCTGGCCCCGGCGACCGAGGGAGATACCCCAACCTATCTCGCCATTGTGACCCTTGATCTCTCCCCTGTTACAGCCTTTGCCGGCGGGGGCATTGCAGCCACCACCGTCGCCGCCACCACCGTCAACACCGGAACTGGCCGCGTAGGAATCGTAGGTATCGGCGTGGTCATAAATGCTGAGTAGCTGCTCGTAGTCATGGGCATTGGGAAATTCGTAAGGCGGATCCTGATAATCCATGCAACTGAATAGCGAACCATTGTCGAAGTTTTCGTCCTGATGGTCGAGGCCGAGGTTATGCCCCAACTCCTGACAGGTGACACTTTGCTTCCAACTGTCGTTGTTGTAGTACGCCCAGGAAAAATAGGAATCGTTCAGTTTGGTATAGCCGCTGATGATATGGCCTGCCGGGTCAATGGAAATACCGGCGATACCCAACCAGCCGTTTTGCCCGTAGGCGAGGTTGCAGATTCTGATCTGGCCGGAGGGCGCCCTGCACTGGCGCCGGACTTTACTGTCCGTCGAGCTGTTTTCCTCAACCAGGTCCATAACCGGCGAGTCATTCCAGTCCGTTACCGCTTGGGTAACGTAGTTATCCCAATCGTCAGTGGTGCTATTGACGAGGATTAAGTTGAATGCCTTCGGATAGCTGGTACTGGCCCAGTGATAAGGCCCCCAGGCATGCTCGGCCAGAGCGAGCACCGGCGCGAAGGCCAGAAAGCAACAGGCTAAAATATTTTTTTTCATTTTTCACTCTCCTTGCCGCGTTGATCCTTGATTCAGCCCACGGCGCAGTGTCGCGACTTTTGCAGACGGACGCCACCCAGCGGCGCAAACAATCCGACAAAAGGGCACCGGATTGTGACAATCGTCACGGATTTATTCCGGTGGATCGCCCGGTACTGTCGGCAACGCTATCAATCAAAAGCCTTGAATCTCAAAAGCCGTCAATTTCAAAAGTTCTAAGCCTTAAAAGTTCTCAACCTTAAAAGTTCTCAGCCTTACAAGCCGTCGATCTCAAAAGCTGTGAACTTAAGAAACGCATAAAAAAATCGAGGCCAGGAGCCTCGATTTTTCTGGTTTCACGCGCCGGTGGCGTTTAAGCGGCGGAAGCCTTTCTGAACACATAGGGCTGCAGCGATTCCTGCCCGGCAATTCGCTGTTTGTGCCACCGGCCACCGCCGTAATAGACCAGACTGCCGGGCTCGGCCTGACCTTCATGGTCGTAATAGGCGACGCAGTCGCGCAGCGGCGCGGAGGCGAGGTCCATTTCGCGGCAGTGCTGGGCGTAGGCGTCCACTGCTTCCTGGGTGACGTCGACGATGTCGGCATTTTGTTCCTTCAAGGTATTCAACATCCACAATATGTAGTCGCTGTGGTCGTCGATGGTGTCGGTGAAGTTGAAGCTGCCGCCACCGCCCTGGGGCCCGGTCATGACAAACAGGTTGGGAAAACCCTTGCTGTGCAGGCCGAGCCAGGTTTTGGTGCCCTGCTCCTGGCGTACCTGGGTCAGGGATTTGCCTTCCTCGCCGTAGATCATGTCGAAGGTCGAGGTCGCCATCCACTGGAAGCCCGTGGCATAAATAAGAACATCCAACTCGTATTCCACACCGTCGTGAACCACGCCCTTTTCGTTGATACGGTTGACACCCCGGGGCGCGGTGTCGACCAGGTGCACATGAGGCAGGTTGAAGGTCGGCAGATACTCGTCGTGGAAGGTAGGCCGCTTGCACGCATAGGGGTAGTAGGGCTTGAGGGCGGCTGCGGTTTTCGGATCCTTCACGACCTTATCGACCCGGGCGCGAATCTGCTCCATGGCCTGGAAGTTTTCATCCAGTTGCTTCTGCATCCACTCCTCTTGCGAGAGGCGCCGGGTTTCCTTCGGTTTTTTGCGGTAATCCTCGACACGACCGGAGAGATAGTCATCAGGGGCCTTGACCGCGTCGCGCACACTGGCGATTCGGCCAAAGCGCTTGCGCCGGGCCGTGGACCAACCCGTTTCGTTGCGCCAGGTGTCGATTTCTTCCGGAGAGGTTTCCCGCTGGGCGCGCACATCGATCGAGGATGGCGTGCGCTGAAACACATACAGCTCCTTAACCACCTTGGCGATCTCGGGGATGACCTGCACGGCGGTGGCGCCGGTGCCGATGATACCGACCCGCTTGCCGGCCAGATCGACGTTGTAGTTCCAGCGGGAGGTGTGGAAGGCTTCACCCTTGAAGGTTTCCATGCCTTCGATCTTGGCCAGTTTGGGGGTGGTGAGAATGCCGTTGGCCACCACCACGTAGCGGGCTTTCATGGCATCGCCCCGGTCGGTGTGAACAATCCATCTGCCGCTGGCTTCGTGCCACTGGGTTTTTTCCACGGTGGTGTGGAACAGGCAGTGATCGTAAAAGTTGAATTTCTCGGCCACCAGCTGGCAGTACTCGAAGATCTCGAAGCCGCTGGCGAATTTCATGGTCGGAATGTAGCCGGTTTCATCCAGCAGCGGCAGGTAGCTGTACGCCTCGACGTCGCAGGCGATGCCGGGATAGCGGTTCCAGTACCAGGTGCCGCCGACGTCACCGCCCTTCTCACAAAAGCGCACGTCCGTGAAGCCGGCCTCCTGCAACCGATGCCAGAGTAACAAGCCGGCGAACCCGGCGCCGATGACCAGAATTTCGCATTCGTCATCGAGGGCATCGCGGGGCACCGGCGCCTCGGAATAGACATCGTCCAGGTATTTGGCGAATTCACCTTCCAGGGCGATGTATTCCCCGGCGCCGGAACGGGCTTCCTTGAATTCCCTGTACCTGGCCTGTTCCTCGGCGTTGAACACGGCGCCAGCGGGGGCCTCGGGCAGGGTTTTGAGCGCCTCATCCCTGACCACACCATAACCCTGACCCTTGATGCGGTCGCTGGACTGAGCGGCGCGAGTACTGAATTTCTTCAGGCCGGTGTTCGGATCGATCGTAATTGCTTCTACCATAATTGCATTACTCCTGTGTCATTGAGCATTGAACCCGTTAGCCAAAAATTTCGATAGACCGGCAAGAATACGCAATTGGCAATCGGTTGCAAGCGCATGCCGCCCTACCCCAGCCAGCCGCGGCCACCTGTCCGAGGCGACGAAAATTTTTGCCAAAACGGCTGTCTGACACAAAAAAGCAGTGGCCGGGATGGCCGCAGGCAGTACAATCACGCCTCCCTCTTTCAGCTTCATGGCATGGCACATGTCGACACACCACGGCGCTAGCGTTGCCCTCGAACCCACTCGCTTCCGGAGTCGCGACATCGCCACGGGAGTCGATGCCTGAGCCCTGATTCCGCGCCGATGACCAGCAATCCACGAGTCGCCACGACGCCTGCGGCCATTCGACCCGGGGAACTGGGTGATCTCGATGCCCTGGTGCACATCGAGCAGTCCTGTTTCGACAGCGACCGCCTGTCCCGGCGCAGTTTTCGTCACTTTTTGAAACACGGCAAGGGCGCCCTGCTGGTCTGCGACAGCGGCGACCGGGTGGTCGGTTATGTGCTGGTCCATGTGCACGCGGGCACCGCGCTGGCGCGGCTCTATTCCTTTGCCGTACTGCCGGAAATCCAGGGCCGCGGCCTGGGCCGCCCCCTGCTGGAGGCGGCGGAGGAAGCGGCGCGCAAACAGGGCTGCCTGGCCATCCGTCTCGAAGTTCGCCGGGACAACGAGCGGGTAAAGCAACTGTACGTCAACGCCGGCTATCGCGAATTCGAGCAACTCGAGGACTACTACGAGGATCACGAGGATGCGGTGCGCCTGGAGAAATCCCTGGTTCGGGCGGACGATCGTGAAATAACCCAGGTGCCCTATTACCAGCAGACACTGGAGTTTACCTGCGGTCCGGCGGCGTTGATGATGGCGATGAAACGCCTGAACCCGAACCTGATGCTGAATCGCAAGCTGGAGCTGCAGATCTGGCGGGAAGCCACCACCATCTTCATGACCTCCGGGCTGGGCGGCTGCGCCCCCGACGGGCTGGCGCTGGCGGCCCATCACCGCGGCTTTGACGTGGAGCTGATTCTGAAGGATGAACAGGCCCTGTTCGTCGACTCGGTGCGGTCGACCGAAAAGAAAGAGGTCATAGCGCTGGTTCACGAGGACTTTCAGGAACGGATATCCGCCGCCAGGATCAAGGTGCGCTATGGTTCGGTGCGCGTCGAGGAACTCAAGAAGGTGATCAGTAAGGGCGCCGTACCCGTCGTATTGATCAGCTCCTACCGGATCTACGGCGAAAAATTCCCCCACTGGGTCGTGGTCACCGATGTCCGGGACGACATCGTCTATCTCCACGACCCCTATGTTGATTATGAGGAAAATCGTATTTCCATGGACTGCATGAACATTCCGATTCTGAGCGAGGAATTTGAAGGCATGGCCCGCTATGGGCGCAGCGGCCACCGCGCCGTGGTCATCGTCAAAAAACGGAGGTCCCGGACATGAGTCGTCATGTTGTCGTTGTCGACCAGCCTTCTGAATGGACCAACTACCTGCCCGAGCACCTCTTGCTCAGCGCCCGGGATTATATTGCCGGCAAAGCCATCGGCGATAACCAGACCCTCAAGGTCATCAATCTGTGCCGCAGCTACCGCTACCTCGGTCTCGGTTACTACGTTTCGCTGCTGGCCGAAGCCCGGCGCCATCGGGTGATCCCCTCGGTGCGCACCATGCTCGACCTGTCGCGCAAAACCATCTACCAGCTGATCACCGAGGAGCTGGACGAGGATCTGGCCAAACATCTGAAGCGCAGCCATGGCGATCAGATCGACTTTACCCTGTACTTTGGTCACGCCCAGCAGCCAGACCTGCAGCCCCTCGGCAACGTCTTGTTCGAGCGTTTCCCGGCGCCCGTTCTGCGGGTGCAGTTACAGCGCAAGGACAAATGGCAGATTCGCAAGATCGATACCACCACCGGGCAGGAGCGCTCCGATCTCGATCGCGGCCAGCTCACCGAAGCCCTCAACAGCTACCTGGGCAAACGCTGGCGCAACCCGAAAACCCCGGCGATTTCCCGCTACGATCTGGCGATGCTCCACAATCCGGACGACCCGCTGTCGCCCTCCAACCCCAGGGCGCTGAGCGCCTTCGTCAAGGCGGGGAAGAAGCTCGGTATTGAAGTCGATCTCATTACCCGCCGGGATTATCCCCACATCGCCGAGTGGGATGCACTCTTCATTCGCGAAACCACCAGTATCAACCACCACACCTTTCGCTTCGCCAAACGGGCCGAGGCCGAGGGCATGGTGGTGATCGATGATCCGACCTCCATCCTGCGCTGCACCAACAAGGTCTATCTCGCCGAATTGCTACGCACCCAGCGAATCAATGCGCCCCGGACCACGGTCATGCAACGCAATCGACCCCTGGAGGAGGTGGAAAAACTGGGTTATCCCGTGGTGCTCAAAATTCCCGACGGCGCTTTTTCACTGGGCGTCTACAAGGCCAATAATCCGGAGGAGCTCAAGGACGTCGCCACGCGGCTGTTCAAGCAGTCCGATCTGATTCTGGCCCAGGAGTTTCTGCCCAGCGAGTTCGATTGGCGGGTGGGCATTATCGGCGGCAAACCGCTGTTCGCCTGCCAGTATTTCATGTCCCGTGGCCACTGGCAGATTTACAAGCACCAGGCCGACGGCAAATACGTTGGCGGCAAGTCAACCACCGTCGCCGCCGAGGACGCTCCCGGTGAAGTGATTCAAACCGCCCTGAAAGCCGCCCGGCTGATCGGTGACGGCTTTTACGGTGTCGATCTCAAGCAATCCGAAAAAGGTGTGTTTGTCATTGAAGTCAATGACAACCCCAATATCGATATGGGCGTCGAGGATGTGGTGCTGAAGGACCGCCTGTACGAAATGATCATGGCCGAGTTCGTGCGCCGGCTCGACCGCCAGTTGGATAAAGCCAGTGGCCAGTGACAGCCACTTGTACAGGATCCTGGAAGTGCTTCGAAACGCCGCGCCTAAAAGAAATAAACCACGATATCGGCGGCGATCAGAATGATAATCACCCACTCCAGGAAGGCCGAGTGCTTGTGGTATTGCTCCTGGGCCATCATGTCGAGCAGGTCGTGGATGGTCGCCAGTTTTTTGTTGATGATGTCCATGCGTGGCCGCAGGTCCAGGTATTTCACCAGGCTCTGGTAATAGGATTCCAGCTCCGGGTAGTCCCAGAAGAATTCCGGCGTATCAAGCAGATTGAAGTTGAGCGTGATATCGCTGCTGGTCGAGAACAACTTACCGCGCAATTTCGCCAGGCCTTTGCGGGTCAGCGGCACTTTCCCGGTAATGGAAAGTTGCTCGACGATATGGGCGTTATCCTGGATGACTTCCTGGGCCTGGTTTTCAAAGAAAATCAGTTTCACCGATTGCGCGAAGGCGTGACTCAGGGCCAGCCGGGTGAGTTGCTCGTCGTTGGGCAGGGTCAGAAAGTCGTGCTGAATATTAAAGACGCTGTCGGTATCGATGCGATAGCCGTAATCTTCCAGCAGCGGCTGGCTGCTCGCTTCCTCTATCTGGCCGGTGAGTGCGTGGCACAGACGCTGGCGATCCGCCTCGGCGAGATTCCAGCCCACCACCGCGCCGTAGTCGAAAACCCAGGCTTCGCCTTCCCCAAGGCTCAGGCCGTAGGCATCGCGATAGCGCACCGCACCCATGTTGTCGATCAGCAATTCCTCGCAGACCGAGTGCTCCAGGCGCTTGCCCAGCAGCGTGATGACAATGCGCCGAGCTCCGGGGGGATTCGAGGGTGGGAGAGACATCGTTGTTTCCTGATGGGATTGGGCGATCGTTAACTGAATCGGGCGACCATGCCGAGCAGTTTGTAGGTCAATAGCGCGGCGGAAAATTCATAGGCGTGAAAATTCGGGATCGGCGCGAATTCCATGATATCGAAGCCGATGATACGCCGCTGCCGCGCCACCGATTCAAACAGCGCCAGGCTTTGATACCAGCCCAGCCCGCCGGGCACGGGGGTGCCGGTGGACGGGAATACCGAAGGGTCGAAGCCGTCGACATCGACGGTGAAAAACACCTGTTCGGGGAAATCCCGGGGGAGCGTGACTTCGGTGATGCCCCTGGGCACCAGCTCCTCGGCGTCCAGGTAGCGCACGCCATAGTGTTCGCGAGTGCGCTGCTCTTCCTCGCAGCAGGCGCGTATGCCGAGTTGAAACAGGGGAATGTTGTCGTCAACGATGCGCTTCATGACCGAGGCGTGGCTGTAGGGATTGCCCTCGTAGGCCTCGCGCAGGTCGGCATGAGCGTCGATCTGAACCACGCCGAAGTTGTCCACACCGGCATCCCGCAGGCCTTTGATCACGCCACAGGTGACGCTGTGTTCACCCCCGAGGGCGATGGGAAATTTACCCGCCCGGACGATACCGCGGGTGGCGGCGGCGATGCGCGCGACCACGGTTTCGGCATCGCCGCTGCAATCCACCGGCGGATGGGTATGGATGCCCTGGGCGCTGGGGTTACCGTGACCATCCCAGGTTTCCAGTTGCCAGGAGGCTTCCAGAATGGCGGCCGGCCCCTTCGCCGTCCCCCCTCCATAGGAGACTGAATCCTCCCAGGGCACTGGCAGAATATGGAAACGGGCTGCCTCCGGGGTCGGGTGGCGGAACTCGGAACCGAGGAATACCGGATATCCCGGAGCCGCCAGTTGATCAAATTCCATCAGGACAACCTCGTCTTGAAATCGTCATAGCCGAATTCCCTCACTACCCGCATGACATCGGTTCGGGAATTCCAGATGGCGATGGCCGGCAGGCGAACACCGTTAAAGGTCGTGGTTTTGACCATGGTGTAGTGGGCCATGTCATCGAAGATCAGGCGCTGGCCCACCCGCAGCGGCTCTCCAAAACAGTAGTCGCCCATGACGTCGCCGGCCAGGCAACTCATACCCCCGAGGCGATAGCAGTGACCATTTTTTATCTCACCTCGCCGGACCGCGGTGGCGCCAAAAATCCGGGCCTGATAGGGCATTTCCAGGGTGTCCGGCATGTGGCAGGTGGCGGAGCTGTCGAGGATGGCGAGTTTGCCGCCGGCGGCCGCGCCGTAATCGAGCACATCCAGCACCTCGCTGACCAGCACGCCACTGCCAATAGCGATGGCCTCACCCGGCTCCAGATAGACCTGTACCCGGTATTTTTCCTGAAAACGGCGAGTGGCGGCAATCAGGCCATCGAGGTCGTAATCCGGATGGCTGATCAGATGACCACCGCCAAAATTGACCCATTCCAGTTGCGGCAGAAACCCGCCGAATTTTTCCTCGACCACCGCCAGAGTCCTCTCCAGGGCATCGAAACCCTGCTCGCACAGGGTGTGAAAGTGCAGGCCGGAAATTCCGGCGAGACTTTGCCCGGCAAAGGCCGCACGGGGAATGCCCAGGCGCGAACCCGGCGCGCAGGGATCATAAATAGGGGTAGCGCCCTCGGAATGCTGGGGGTTGATACGCAGCCCGAACTTCAGCTGCGGGCGTTCGGCCGCTGCCGCTTTTATCAAAGGCTGGAAACGCTGCCACTGGGCAAAGGAGTTAAATACCACATGGTCGGAAATGTTGAGTATTTCGCGCAGGTCGTCTTCATGATAGGCGGCGCTGTAGGTGTGTACCTGCCCTGCCCCATCGGCACCGCGAAAATATTCCGCACCCAGGCGCGCCTCGTGCAGGCCGCTGGCACAGATGCCGCTTAAATAGCGCATCACCAGCGGCGCGAGGCTGAACATGGAAAATGCCTTCAGCGCCAGCAACACCCTGGCGCCGGATTCATGCTCGACTTTTTGCAGTATTTTCAGATTATTCTCGACCGCCACCTCGTCCACCACGAAACAGGGGGACGGCACGCGACTGGCGTCAAAGGTCTTGAAAGTCTGGCACTGCATCATCGATCAATGATTTTTAAATCAGATTAAAACCGGGTTCCTCGATCACCTGCCAGGGCAGGCCATACTGATTCAGCCCAGCCATGAAAGGGTCGGGATCGAGTTGCTCGATGTTCCAGACGCCAGGCTGCATCCAGACATTGTCCAGCATCAACTTGGCGCCGATCATCGCCGGCACGCCGGTGGTATAGGAAATCGCCTGGGACCGCACTTCACGGTAACAGTCCTGGTGGTCTTTCACCTGATAGATATAAACCGTGCGCGCTTTGCCATCCTTGACGCCCCCTACCACACAGCCGATGCAGGTTTTACCCTGGGTGCGCGGCCCGAGGGTGGACGGATCCGGCAACAGGGCTTTCAAAAACTGGATCGGTACAATCCGCTGGCCCTGAAATTCCACCGGCTCGATGCCGGTCATGCCGACGTTGCCGAGCACTTCGAGGTGCTTGAGGTAGCTGTCGCCGAAGCTCATCCAGAACTGGGCTTTTTCGAGGCCGGGAAAGTTTTTGCTCAGGGATTCCAGCTCTTCATGATACATGCGGTAAATGTTGTAGGTGCCGACCCCGTCCGGGCAGGTAAAGGATTGCTTCAGCGACATCGCCGGAGTGGTGACGAACCGCCCGTTTTCCCAGTGACGGCACTCGGCGGTGACTTCCCGAATGTTGATTTCCGGGTTGAAGTTGGTGGCGAAGGGATAGCCGTGGTTACCACCGTTGACATCAATAATGTCGAGCCGGGTGATTTCGTCGAAATAGTGTTTGCCGGCGTAGGCGGTAAAGACATTGGTGGCGCCGGGGTCAAAACCGGAACCGAGCAGGGCCATCAGCCCGGCCTGTTTGAATTTATCCTGATAGGCCCACTGCCAGTGGTACTCAAATTTGGCGGTATCCAGTGGCTCATAGTTGGCCGTATCGAGGTAGTGCACGCCGGTCTCGAGACAGGCGTCCATAATGGTCAGATCCTGGTAGGGCAGCGCCACATTGATGACCAGCCCGGGTTTGACGCGATTGATGAGCGCCACCAGCTCGGGCACATTGTCGGCATCGACCTGGGCGGTTTCGATGCTTCGACCCTGAGTTTGCCGGATCTGCGCGGCAATGGCCTTGCATTTCGCTTCGGTGCGACTGGCCAGGACTATCCCGCTAAACGTATCCGGCAGTTGCGCGCATTTGTGGGCCACCACCTGGCCGACGCCGCCGGCGCCAATAATGAGTACTGTTGCCATGCTTATCTCCCCGTGCTTTCGGACCCGCCAAGCGGCGCGTCTACAGGTCCGCGAACTGATGCTTAGTCGTCTTCTTTCTCGTAATAGGTGTAGCCGCTGAGACTGGCATTAAAGGTACGAATGATTTTCTGTCGCTCCCGGGCGCTGATACGGCCTTCCTTCACCGCTTTTTCAGCCAGGTTGCGGTAGCGCAACTGCAGGGCGCTGGGCTGGTATTCCACGTAGCTGAGCACATCGGCGATGGTGTCGCCGTGAATTTCCTTGACGAAATCATAACTGCCATCGCGGTTGAGACGGACGCTGACCACATTGGTATCGCCAAACAGATTGTGCAAATCACCCAGGGTTTCCTGATACGCGCCCACCAGAAACACCCCGAGGTAGTACTCCTCGCCCTCGCGCAGTGAATGCAGGGGCAGGGTCGGCCGCGAGCCTTCGCCGGCATCGATAAAACGGTCGATCTTGCCATCGCAGTCGCAGGTGATGTCAGCGAGCACCGCGTGGCGGTCGGGCGCTTCATTCAGGCGGTGGATGGGCATGATGGGAAACAACTGGTCGATCGCCCAGATATCCGGTAGCGACTGGAACAGGCTGAAGTTGCCGTAATAGATATCGGCCAGCGAGAGCTTCAGGTTTTCCAGTTCGGGGGGAACCCGGTCCAGCTCATCCATTTTCTGGCTGATGCGCTGCAAAATGTCGAGAAACAGGTTTTCCGCGATCGCGCGGCTGCGTAATTCCACCTGCCCGCGCCGGAACAGCTCGCGTATTTCGTGGCGGTAATAGTGGGCATCGTTGAAGCATTCCTGCAGATTCGCTATCTCCAGATAATCAAGCACCTGACGCATTTTCCGCAGTTGCGGGTGCTCCCGACCTTTCGCCGTGGGCAGCTCGATGGGTTCAAAGTGATTGACATCGAGAATATTGAACAACAGCACCGAGGAATAGGCGACGGTGGCGCGGCCGGACTCGGTGACGATCACCGGGTGAGGGATATCATACTCATCCAGCGTGATTTTCAGGGTTTCGACGATATCGACGCAGTATTCATCGAGACTGTAGTTACGACTCTGATCTTCATTACTCATGGCGCCGGTGTAGTCGACGGCCAGACCCCCGCCGAGATCGATATGGGACAGGGCCGCGCCCTCCCGGGTGAGGTCTATGTAAAAGCGACAGGCTTCGACGATGCCGTTGCGAATATCGCGAATATTGGGAATCTGGGAGCCCAGGTGGCAGTGCAATAATTGCAGGCAGTTGAGTATGTCGTGCTGCTTGAGCTGTTCCACCACATCGATCAGCTGCGTGGTGGTAAGGCCAAAGACGCCGCGATCACCACTCGTGCTGTTCCAGTGGCCACTGACCTGGGTGGTCATTTTTACGCGCACGCCAATGGCGGGTTCGATGCCGAGGGCCTGACTGCGCTCGATAATAATTCCCAGCTCCGCCGGCGTTTCCAGAACGAAGAAACACTTGAAACCGAGCTTGGTCGCGTACAGACCCAGCTCGATAAACTCCGCGTCCTTGTAGCCATTACAGATAATCAGACTGTCATAATCCTCGAGGTTTGCCAGCGCCGCGATCATTTCAGGCTTGCTGCCGACCTCGAAACCATGGTGATAGCGCGAACCAAAGGCGGCGATCTCCTCGACCACCTGAGCCTGCTGGTTGACTTTGATGGGATAAACACCGCGGTAGCAATTACCGTAGGCACTATCGGCAATGGCTTTTGCGAACGCCGTGTTCAGACGCTGGATCTGGGCATCGAGGATGTTTTCGATACGCAGCAACACCGGCATGTCCAGCTCGCGCTCGCGCATGCCCTCGACAATATCGAGCAGCGGCACATCGACATTCAGGGTTTTGGCGGTGAGCAGGCCATCGGCATTGACGTCGAAGTAATCATTGCCCCAGCGCTTGACGCCATAGAGCTCCGTGGAGCGTTCGACACTCCACGGACTGAGCGAATCGGGACTGGCCCGGCATTGATCGCCGAACGAATCAGCGCCGGAAGCACTGGATAGTGTGCGCGTATTTTCCGTCAACACGGTCTCCCTGGATAAGCGGTAAATGCCAATCCGGCGCCAACTCGATTCAACCTCCACCGAGCCACCGGGGCCGCGATTTTGCCTGAATACGCCGGTGACGCCTACTACCGTCGCCGCCGCCCTCGCGCCGGACAATTCCCGTCCACAAGCGCATACCAGGTACGTTAACGGATCGAGGCCCTGGCAAAAAGCCTTGGTCGCGGCCGGGCCGATACTTTACCATCGACTTGCCATAATTTTCGCTTGCCAGCCACCGACACAATGTTATATTCGCCCGCGACCAGTCACGTTGGCGCCCAGCGCCCGACGGCGTGTGTTCCACCCACGCGGTCAACCATCTTCCCAAGTTGCCCACGCGTCCCTGACTCCAGCCGTTCATCAACTTTACCGCATTAACCCCTTATGACAACCAGCGCTCACAAAAAGCCCGCGCCCTTTGGCGCGCTACTGGGTATGGCACCCGGTAACGTCGCGGTGTACTCCTCCGATTATGACAGCGCCGACGAAACTCAATTGCCGGACCGAAGGGCCTACCGCAATTATCTGGACAACATCTACATGGGCTACAAATGGCAGTGTGTCGAGTTCGCCCGCCGCTGGATGTACCTCAACAAAGGCTGGATCTTCGACGATGTCGCCATGGCTTATGACATCTTCCGCTTGCGCAAGATCCACGACCTGAGAAACAAGCGGCAGTTGCCGCTACACGGGTTTCGCAACGGTTCCAGGCGCTTGCCCGAGCCGGGCTGCATGCTGATATGGGAAGAAGGTGGTGAGTTCGCGCGCACCGGTCACGTCGCCATCGTTACCGAAGTCTTTCCGGAGCGTTTGCGCCTGGTCGAACAGAATGTGCGCAATTATCGCTGGCCCGAGGGCCAGAACTACTCGCGGGAAATTCCTGCCCGCATGAGTGACGACCAGGGTTACTGGCTGCGCTGCTCCTTTACCGACGCCAATATCCTGGGCTGGGTCATCCAGACCGACGACGCCAGCCACGCCGAAGACCAGAACAGCCGCGACCCGCGCCTGCTCGAGATTCGCTCCCACCAGGCGCCACTGACCGAAAACGCGCGCCTGTCGTGGTTGAACATCGCCAACCCGGACGAGGCCGCCTACGTGGAAATGATGGGCGGCCATTACCTGGCCGCCAACCCCGATTATCGCGATCTGTACTGCACCGTATCCGAAACCGCCATCGAGGAACTCAAACGCGCCACCAATGAGCTGCACGCCCTGTACATGCACGCGACCGATCACGTACTGCGCGACGACCGGCGCCTGGCGAAATTCAATATCCCGGCGGCGATCTGGCCTCGAATTCATCAGTCCTGGAACAACCGCCGCAACCAGGTGATAACCGGGCGCTTCGATTTCTGTCTCTCCGCCGAAGGCCTGAAAGTTTACGAATACAACTGCGACTCCGCGTCCTGCCACATGGAAACCGGCAAGGTCCAGGGCAAGTGGGCGCGACATCGGGGCAGCGAGATCGGCGAGAATCCCGGTGCGCGCCTGCTCGGCAGGCTTGTCGACGCCTGGCGGCACAGCGCCGTCGACGGCATATTGCATATCCTCGTCGATGACAATCTCGAGGAAATCTATCACGCCCTGTTCATGAAGGAGGCTCTGGAAGCCGCGGACATAGAATGCCGCATCATCCAGGGCCTGGAAGCGCTGTCCTGGAGCGATAGCGGGGACATTATCGATACCGAGGGCCATGCCGTGCGCTGGGTCTGGAAAACCTGGGCCTGGGAAACGGCCCTCGACCAGCTGCGGGCGGAATGCGAACAGGACAGCAAAATACCGGAAAGTCTGTCGCAAGCGCGCATCAATAACCCCAAACCGCGTCTGGTCGATGTCCTGCTGCGCCCTGAAGTGATGGTCTTCGAACCTCTCTGGACACTGATTCCCAGCAATAAGGCCATTCTTCCGGTGCTGTGGGAGCTCTTTGGCGATCAGGATTACCTGCTCAATACCGCCTATGAACTCAGCGATGAAATTCGCGCCAGGGGCTATGTGCAAAAACCCATTGTCGGGCGCTGTGGCGACAACATCAGCCTTTACGACGCCCAGGACCGGCTGATTGCGGAAACCGGCGGCCGCTTTGACAGCCCTCATCAGGTATTCCAGGAATTGTGCCCATTGCCCGTGGTCAACGGCCAGCGCGTGCAGCTCTGTTCATTTTCCGCGGGCGGCACCTACGCCGGCGCCTGCGTGCGGGTCGACCCCTCACCGGTGATAAAATCGGCCAGCGACGTCGTGGCGCTGAGAATGGTCCCGGACGAGTATTTTCTATCGACCGGTCAGCAAGGACGCGGGGTTGCCCCCGAAGGTCCCGCAAGGCCGCGCGGGCGCGCTACAATTCCATAAAAAAATACCAGGAGGTGTCGTCGTGAGCAAACCCAGGCCACTGACCATCGCGATTCCACAGGCTGACATCGACGATCTGAAAAACCGCTTGCGGCATAGCCGCTGGCCAGGGGATTTCGGCAACGATCAAGGGCGCTATGGTGCCCCCCGGCCCTTTATCGAAACCCTTGCGAACTATTGGCGGGACGAGTACGACTGGCGGAAGGTCGAGTTGCGAATGAACGCCTACGATAACCAGCTCGTCGAAATCGACGGTATCCCCATTCATTTCCTTCGGGTGCCGGGCAAAGGGCCCAACCCGACGCCAATCATTCTCACCCACGGCTGGCCCTGGACCTTCTGGGATTTACGCAAGATCATAGATCCGCTCGCCGATCCGGTGGCCCATGGCGGCAGCGCCGAGGATAGTTTTGATGTCATCGTGCCCTCGCTGCCCGGCTACGGCTTTTCCGTGCCGCTTGGCACCACTGGCGTGGATGTCGCCAAAGTGGCTGAACTCTGGGTCAAACTGATGCGCGATGTGCTGGGCTATGAACGTTTCGGCGCCCAGGGTGGCGACTGGGGGGCATTTATCACCGCCCAGCTCGGCCACGCCCATGCCGAGCATCTGATGGGCGTTTATCTGACCATGCCCGTGGTGCCGGGCATGTTCGGCAAAACCGCGGCCAAAGCCGAGGACTACGCCGACGATGAACGGTGGATGGTGGAACGCATGCAGGCCACCCGCCGCCACACCGAGGCCCACATCGCCATCCACCGGCGCGACCCCCAGACCTTCGCCTACGCGATGGCGGACTCGCCGCTTGGCCTGGGCGCCTGGCTCTGGTGGCGTCGGCACCTATGGTGCGACGGCGACGCTCTCGAGGTGTTCGGTCGGGATGATCTCTGCACCCTGGCTTCCCTGTACTGGTTCCACACCGCCTTTGCTTCGTCGATTCGCCTCTATGCCGAACAGTTTTCCAAACCCCCACGACTGGCCCACGACCGCATGCCGGTGATAGAAGCCCCGACCGGCTACGGTGTATTCGCCAAGGAATTGCTGTTTACACCCCGCGCGGTGGCTGAACAGCGCACCAACCTGAAACGCTGGACAGTATTCGACGCAGGAGGACACTTCGCGCCGGCCGAAAGACCGCGGGAGGTGGTGGAAGAATTACGCGCCTTTTTTGCCAGCCTTCGATAAGGTGGCTGAGAGCATGCTCCCTTGGATGTGCTTACGCATAATTTGCTTGCGCACCTGGTTTTTGTTGGTGCCGCCGGGATTAACAATAATGCGCGTATCGGGTCGGTCCTGCGGACACCTCGACAGCGAGCACCCGTCCGTGTTTGGCGCGGTTCAAACTTGATACTGGGCTTGATACCAGGGACGGACCGGCGCGAGCCCGGCTACAGGCAGACATTTCTCCAGAACCAGTTTTCGCAGTCACTGTACTGATCCTGATTCACCACCGGTTCGGCAACGAGGTAGGCGCCGTTATCATCCAGCGCGCAAATCGACGTTGAATTACCCGGATTGGCGGCGTCAAAAACGATATTATCCGGATCAAACAGGGCCGAGATCGTAAACGAATCACGCACCCCGATAATAAAGGACTGGTTGCCATCCGCCCCGTAGGTACACCAGGTGAAATTGTCCCTGGGAAAATCCGATGCTTCCCAAGCGGCGATACAGGGACAATCCGGGCCACCCGGCGGTGGCGGAGGTGGCGGCGTGGGATCGATTATGGCTTCACTGATATAGACGGAAAAACCCGCGGCATCACCAGCGCTTTCAGCAAGCAACCTGTAGGAACCCCGCCACGGGGCCGCCGCGCCCAGCTCCGGACCGAAGGCTATTTCCTGCTCGCTGGCGGAAAGGTTGGTTGATGGCACCGGCACACCGCCGAACGAAAAATCGGTAGCGCCGCTAAAGCCCTCGCCCCTGACGACTACCTTTTGCGCGGTTCGATCCACCGTGACGCTGTGGATGTCCAGGGCCAACGCGCCACTGGTCGGATTAAAACCCGTTATCCCTGCCAAGAGCACGATGCCCGCGAACCCACTGCCGCCTGTTTTACCGCCTTTACTCTGTTTCATACCAAACACCCGGATTTCCTTATGCCAGATCCATCACCGGTAAACGCCTATGGAGGGGTACATACCTGTGCCGTGAGCAGGGCGGCGCAATCGGCCTGCTGAATTTCGTTGATACGCAGGTCGACCAGGGTATCGGTGGAGGCATCAGCGTTGACTCGCGCCAGCCGACACACGGAGCTGGTGGGCTCGGCGGGGTTGAAAGCCGCGCCGATGGGATAAACCGGGGCAACACCAGGGTCGAGGGGATCAGTCAAAATGGTCGCGGCGATATCGGCCGCATCGTTGCTCAAAGGACCTTCGATCTCAAGGCACTCAGCATCCTGCTTGCCCCAAAGCGCCCCCAACTCGATGATCCAGTCGGCTTCGCAGGGACAGCCAGTAGCGGCGGGATCCACCACCTGCGCTTCAATGTAGGCGGAAAGCTGGATGACGCCATCAACCGCCAGCGCATAGTTGCCCTCCGTCAACACCTGCGCGGCCATGTCGGCATCGAAGGGCAGATAGGTTTCCGTATCGCTGCCGCCAGCGGCAACCATGGCAACAGCGCTGCTACCGAGGGTAAAGCTGGTGGAGCCCGGTACGAAACCGCTACCCCGAACGATAATTTGCTGATTGACCCAGTCGACGGTGACGCTACTGATCACCGCCGTGCTGGCTGGCGCTGGTTCCGTACCGGGGCAGCCCGGGTTATTTTTGTTCGGCCCCTGGCAGGGGCCAGGCGCCGCGCTGGCCTGATTAACGGCCAGAAGCACCGCCAGTACAACACCAAGCCGCTTGATTATCTCTGCAACAGTCATTTTTGCCATCTTCCCTTTTAGCCTGATTAGCCTGATTAGCCTGACTTTGAACCCACAAGCCCGCCGGATTATCGTGATGATTCACGCTCAAGTATAGGCAGCCTCGGGTCTTGCGACCAACAAAACCGTCATGGAAATGACTAGTGGTTCACTTTCCACTATCAAAGGCCAGCCGCACGGGAGAAAAAGTCCAGAAACAGCAAAGGCCGTCGTGCGGACGGCCTTTGCCAGGCGTGACTGACTACACCTTCTTGAATCGGTAATTACTCATTCGAAAAAAACAGCTGGTCAACCACATTTCCAGATAGGTGGAGGGCCGGATAAAAGGACTGTCGCCATGTCGGTCAATGTAGTAACTGTTGGAAGCGCCACAATTGCCGAACTGAAAGATGGTATTGCCGACACGCTTTTGAACCTTGGCAAAATTTTTGTCGTTGGCTTCCTGGGTCACTTCAATGTAATTGGCATTGCGTTTTTCGGCCGCCTTCAGGCAGCGTACCAGATGGCGGGTCTGGGTCTCGATCATGCCGAAATAGGACGCTGAACAAACACTGTACGGCCCCATGATCATGAAAAAATTGGGGAAGCCGGGCACCGTCGCCCCCTCGAAGGCCTGATAGCGGTTTTCCTCCCAATAGTCACTGATGTCCCGGCCATTGCGTCCGTAAACCCTGAAGGTGGGCACACTGCCCTTCTGGAACACCTGAAAGCCGGTGCCATAAATCAGCGTATCAATTTCCCGCAGCTTGCCGTCGCGGGTAACGATACCGGTTTCGGTAATTCGCTCGATGGGATCGGTCACCAGTTCGACATTATCCTGGTTGAATACAGGATAGAACTTGTTGGTAAAACTGGGTCGCTTGCAGCCGAAATCGTATTGGGGAATCAGCTTTTCCTGAATTTCAGGGTCGTTAACCTGGTTTCGAATATGTTTAATCGCGTATTTTTCGCACCACTTGATCATCCACGATAGCTGTTTGTTGAACACCAGGCCATTGACCATAATGGTGTCGGTCAGCACCTGCATCAGGGTACGCGCGCTACGCTGCAAGCCAGGGATATACTTAAAGCCGTTCTGCAACCATCTGGGGACCGGCAGATCTTTTTTCGGCAACAGCCAGATGGGTGTGCGCTGATAGACATCCAGGCTTTTCAGCTTCGGAACGATTTCCGGAATCACCTGAATAGCAGTCGCACCGGTACCGATAAACCCCACTCGCTCGCCGCTCAGGTCATGGCTGTGATCCCAACGCCCGGTATGCATTTTCTTGCCCTTGAAGGATTCGATGCCTTCAATATCCGGCAACTTGGGCAGCGTCAGATAACCCGTGGCACTGACGACATAGCGAGAGGTAAAGGAACGGCCATCCTCCGTATGCGTCGTCCAGACGTTATGGGTCTCGTCATAGATGGTTTCGGTAACCGTGCAGTTATAGCGAAGGTGGGCGGAAATACCATATTTCTTGGCGCAGTGCTCGGCATAAGCTTTCAGCTCGGCGCCCGGTGCGTATAAATTGGACCAATGAGGATTCTGCTCAAACCCGAAGGAGTAGCTGAGGGTGGGCACATCCACGGCCAGCCCCGGATAGGTATTGTCTCGCCAGGTACCGCCGACGCCGTCACCTTTCTCGAGGATTATGAAATCACCAAAACCCTTTTTCAGCAGTTTGATGCCCGTTCCGATACCGGAAAAACCGCAGCCAATTACCACGATGTCGTGATCGATGACCGGTGCCGAAGCCGGGGCTTCAAACTGATCCTTAGACGTATCCACCGCTGCTAAGGCCATGATTAATCCTCCTTTCAAACATTGATAACCAGATTGGGCGCACTGCGCCGGCTGGCAGGTATTTATGCAAACTTGTTGACGCGAATCAAGTGCTAGACTCGCCCTTACAAGACTGCAATTAAACTACTCCAAGGCATCAATCGGCCGCAAGGGCTTTAGTCGCGGCTGTTCCTCGCATGCGGCTTGGCAAGAAGGGGATCAGCATCATGATGGGCGTTATCATCAGCGTCAGCAACACAAAAGTATCGGTCAAACCCAGGGTCAGGGACTGGATGCGGGTCATACTTTCGGCAATGCTCCACATGGCGGAATCATTGCCAGCCGCCAGCTCCCGCAATGGCTCGAATAACGGGTCCTTGCCCTGCTTTAGAGGGTTCAGTTCCTCCACCAGATGCTGGCGATGAAACACCGTGCGTTCCTGCCAGATGGTCATGCCCAGGGCGATGCCGACACTGGTGGAAAAAATCCGGAAAAAATTGAAAAAACTGGCTGCGGAATTGGTTTTGTCTGGCGGCACCGCCGACAGGGTAATCACCATCAAAGGCGGCCACAGCAGGGTGAAGCCGATGCCGACCACCACCCTGGCCATGAGCATGGTATTGAAGGTGGTATCCGGCGAGCACTGGGCCTGCAGATAAATACCCCACATACCGAACAGGCAGCCAGCGATCATCAGGTAACGGAGATTCCATTTGGGCATATTTTTACCGACGATCATCATGCCGAATACCGGCAGCACACTGGTGCCGGCCATGACCAGGCCCGACCAGGTGGCGGTATAGCCGAGCACCGATTGCATCCAGATGGGATAGGGAATCATGGAACCAAAATAGGTGATGTGAAACAGCGACGCGATCACCGAGGCCATCACGAAAACCGGATAGCGGAACAGGCCGTAGTCGATGATGGTATGGGGCTCGCGCCGCTCCCAGATAAAAAACCCGATGGCGGCGATCACCGCGATATTCAGCATCACGCGAATATCCGGCGATGACAGCCAGTCCAGTTCGTGCCCTTTATCCAGCACCAGCTGCAGCATGATGATCCCCGTCGCCAGCAGCAGCATGCCGATCGCGTCCACGGGCACCTTCGGACCTTTTTCATCGGTATGGCGCATGCTTATCCAAATCACCGATGCGGCAATCAGACCGAGGGGAATATTGATATAAAAAATCCAGGGCCAGCCGAAATTATCGGTGATAAAACCGCCGATCAGCGGGCCCAGGACCGGCGCCGTGGTCGAAGTGACGCTCCATAAACCGATGGCGAAGCCATGCTGTTCAGGGGGATATACCCTGAGCACCAGGGTCTGGGACAGCGGCACGATCAGACCGCTGGTCAGTCCCTGAAGCGCGCGAAAAAACACCAGCATCTCAAAATTTACCGCCATGCCGCACAGGGCGGAGGTCAACGCAAACAATAGAACCGAGGTGACGAAGGTTCTGATCTCGCCATAGCGTTTGCTGATCCAGGGGCTCATGGGCAGGATTACCGCCAGGCATACCGTGTAGGAGGTCAGAATCCAGGCGCCCTGGGAGGGGGTGGCGCCGAGACTACCGGACATGGCCGGTAGCGATACCACGGCAATGGTGGTATCCAGCACATTCATGAAGTTGGCGGATGTAATGGCGATTGCCGTCAGCAATAGCGGCAGGCGCGGCCCTGAACTCATCTTTATTCGCCTTGCGTCGCCTTGGATAATTGGGATTTCAGGAAAGCAAGAGCCTCGGACGACCGGGATACGGTCGATCCGCGTCCTAAGCCCCTCACCAGAAGCGGACAATAAATCACAGTTCGGTTCAGGGCACAATCAGATCAGGGTCTTGCGCCACGCCGTAATAATAGCCCCCGCCCGCAAAAATAGCTCGACCCTGGAAAATAGCCTCGCGACGCTGGACTTACTCGTCGGTGGATGAAAGAATCAGCGCCCTTATAACAACAGCCTGACAATTTTTAGGAGAAACATAATGACCAGTCTTGCCGGAAAAGTAGCATTGGTAACTGGCGGAGCCCGTGGCCAGGGCGCCGCGGAAGCGCGCATTTTCGCCGAGCGCGGCGCCCGGGTAATGATCTGCGACGTCCTCGACGAGGACGGTATGAAAACCGCCTCCGAAATCGGCGCCAATGCCGCTTATATGCACCTGGATGTAACCGACGAGAGTCAGTGGCAGGCCGCCGTAAAAGCCACT
>JBECKV010000002.1:0-9644 GCA_040235495.1 Porticoccaceae bacterium | reverse complement strand
TGCCATAATCTGCGCGTTGTATCCCCGGATAGGCTTGTCAGGGTATAGAGTTAAGACCGGTCGCGCTATCCGTGCATTGATCGAGTTTAACCGGAATGCCTTTTTGTCGCTGAAAATTTCGAAGAATTGTGCCGCTGAAAATTTCGAAGCATGAAACTTTTGAGGGACAGATTTCAGCGTTTGACTGGTTTCACTCTATCAAGGGGGTCGCGGTTATTAGCAGCGCCTGGATCGGGTCATTCCACGAAGCCGTAGCGAAGGCCTTCCGTGTTGCGAGTTGCAAATCGGCTCCCGGCGGCGATCGGACTGAGGTTTGATCAAAGGCCCTGTGTCGACAGGCCGTTAAGCGGGATAACGCTGCTCGATGCGATCAAAGGCCGTGTCGATCACCTCCTCGCTGACACAAAAGGCCAGGCGCACATGGTGCTCCCCGCTCGGGCCAAAGGCGCTGCCGGGAGTGACCGAGACCCGGGCCTCGCGGAGAAGACGCAGGGCAAATGCAAATGAATCCTCGTGTTCCACCATTATCCTGGGAAAGACGTAATAGGCGCCCTGAGGCCGAGTGTACTGAAAGACATGGGGTATGCGCTCGAGCCGCTGGCAGATCAGCTCGCGGCGCCGGGCCAGGATGCTCTCGAACTCGCGCACATGGGTATCGCCACCACTGAGCGCCGCCATGGCCGCGACCTGGGAGATGCGTGGCGCGCAGATCATGGTCGCGTCATGGACCTTCAGTACCTCCCGCCGCAACCAGCCGGGCGCGATCATATAGCCCAGACGCCAGCCGCTCATGGCGTGACATTTGGAAAAGGTAAACAGGTAGGCGAGCTGGTTCGCCAGATCCTTTCTGGACGCCAGTTGGTAGTAGCTGGCGCGGTTTTCGTAGGTGAATTCAGAATAGGGGTCGTCGATAAACAGGAGAATATCGTGAGCCAGCGCCAGGTCGCCCAGACGCCGGAGTTCTTCCTCGGTGAAGATGGTGCCGGTTGGGTTACAGGGGGAGACCAGTATCAGGGCTTTGGTGCGGTCGCTGATCAGTGCCGGCAGCGCGTCGAGGTCCAGGCGCCAGCCTCGGGCTTCGTCGAGAGGCCAGAAAACCGCCCTTCCCCCGTAGAGATGGATCTGCTGGATGTGGGAGGCGAAGCCGGGGTCGGTGACCAGGATTTCATCCCCTGGTTCCAAGACCGTGCGCAGGAGGGAGTTCAGGCCCTGCATATTGCCGGCGGTGATAAAGACGTTTTCGTCCTTGTCGGCCGCTACGCCGGTTTTGCGGCAATGGTGTTGGGCGACGATTTCTCGTAGTGCCGGTAAACCATTGGGCAAAGCGTACTTACCGATATCGGCATCCCTGGCCAGAGCCCCATTGACCGCCTCGCGAATATGTTCCGGCGTGCGAAAGGAAGGCAGGCCCCAGGCCAGCGAAGCCACATCCTCGACCCGGGCGCTGAGCATCGCCATTTCCTTGATGGCCGATAAGCGCACCTCGGCGACGGTGGGGCTTATCCAGGGCTTACGCTCACTCATAAACGCCTCCCCTTTTTATGTCAGTCATTTATCCTACTCGAACCGTGTGGCGCACCCTAGCCTGCCGGGTTGATGTTGCTCATGTGTCGAGAGTATTGCCGGCAACGGGCACGTTCCGGTGTTCTGCCTGTATGTTGTCACCGCTTGGCGCGTTTAGAGTCTGGCCAGACTGCGCCGGAAGATACTCAGAGAGGCGACAAAAAGCAGCGCACCGATGGCGGTGACGGCCAGAAAATGGGGCCACACGGCCTCGATACCGGCGCCGCGAAACAGAATTGCCTGGGAGATACGGACAAAGTGGGTCGTGGGCGCGCCCAGCATGATGGTCTGGACGCTATCGGGCATACTCTCGTAGGGGGTGAGGCCGCCGGAAAGCATCTGCATGGGCATGATAATCAGGATCATCAGCAGCCCCAGTTGCGGCATGGTGCGGGCGACGGTACCGAGAAATATCCCCAGGGACGTGGTGGCAAACAACATCAGCGCCGCGGCGCATAAAAACAGGGTCACCGAGCCGGCGATGGGCATCTTCAATATCCCCTGAATAACAAAGTACAGCGACAGCCCGGCGGCGACCAGCACCACCAGGCTCATGGACCACACTTTCGCCAGCATGATTTCGGCCGGCGTCAGGGGCATCACCAGCAGGTGTTCCAGGGTGCCGTGCTCCCGCTCGCGGATCAGGGCGGCGCCGGACAGGATCACCGAGAGCATGGTGATCATGTTGATCAGTTCCACCACGCCGCCGAACCACTCGGAAGTGCTGGTGGGATTAAAGCGCAAGCGAATATCCAGTTTGATGGGTAAGGCCTGCCCGGTGCGATAACCCCGTAGATATTCATCGACTTCCGCCCGGGCGATATTGTGAATGTAATTGGCGCCGATAAAAGCCTGGGTCATTTGGGTGGCATCGACATTGACCTGCAACTCCGGGCGCTTTCCGGCCAGTACATCGCGCTGGAAGTTGGGAGGAATATTGATGGCAAAGGTGAACCTCGCCTGATCCATGCCGGGGTTGATGTCGGCCAGTGCTATCAGTTCGGGGGTTTTGAAATAGGGCGGATAAAAGGCGTTGATCAAGCGCGCCGAAAGGGGCGAGCGATCCTCATCGACAAAGGCGATGGGGGCATTGTGCAGGTCCTGGGAAGCGGCCTTGCCGGCCACGTAGATCATGAAGCTGAAGGCGATCAGAATGAAGATAAACAGCACCTTGTCCCGGTACAGGCAGCGCAGCTCCTTGAGCCCCAGGTGCCAGATATTGCTTGCCCGGGCCACGGCTATTTTTCCTGCTTCCGCAACAGCAGCCAGCTGATAAGAATAATCACCGGCACAAAGGCGGCCAGGGCCAGAAGGTGGTGGTAGAGGTCGCTAAAGTCGAGGGCCTTGGTGAAGGCACCCCGGCTGATAATCAGAAAATAGGTGGTGGGGTAGAGCTTGCCGATCATCCAGGCCGCCCCTTCCAGGGAGGACACCGGACTGGTGAGCCCGGAAAAGGTGACTGCCGGCAGCAGGGTGGCGATCATGGTGCCGAACATGGCGGCGATCTGGGTGCGGGTAAAAGCCGACATCAACAGCCCCAGGCCGGTGGTGGCCCCCAGATACAGCAGGGCTCCCAGACCCAGGGCCGAGAGGCTGCCCTTGAGGGGCACGTCAAAAATAAAAATCGCCAGCGCCACCAGACTGCAAAAATTAACCATGCCCAGGGCGATATAGGGCAGTTGCTTGCCGAGCAGGAATTCCATCTTGGTCACCGGTGTGGCGTAGAGGTTGGTGATCGAACCCAGCTCCTTTTCCCGCACTACGCCCACGGCCATCAGCATGGCCGGGATCATCACCAGTAGCAGGGGAATGACCGCCGGTACCATGGCGTAGAGGCTCTTGAAGTCCTGGTTGTAACGGTAGCGGGTCTGGATTTCCATGGCGCTCGATGGCGGCGCGGCGCCGGGCTGGCGGCGACTCAAATAATCCAGATAGTTGTGGTGCATGCCGGCGACGTAGGCGCTGATATTCTGCGCCCGAAAGGGCATGGTGCCATCCACCCAGGCGGCCACTTCCGGCGCCCGATCGCGGAGCAGATCCCGGCCGAAGTTGGGCGGAATTTCCAGGGCCAGACTCAGTTCCGCGGAGCGCATGCGGGCATCCATTTCGCTATCGCCGAGGATATCCTCGTGTTCAAGGAAGTAGCGGGAGCCGGCCAGGTTGTGGGCATATTCGCGGCTCTGCGGGCTGCGGTCCTGATCGAAGACGGCGAAGGGAATATCCTCGATATCCATATTGATGCCGTAGCCGAGCACAAACATGAGGATCAGGGTGCCAAACAGGGAAAAGCCCAGGCGGATGGGGTCGCGCAGGATCTCCAGGCTTTCCCGGCGTGCGTAGGCGAAACAGCGCAGGGGGCTGAATACCCGGCTGGTGGCCTTGGCAAGCGGTTGGCTGGCGGGCGGCGTCCCGGGTTTCTCTTGCTCGGGAATGCTCGTGTCCGCGACGGTTTTATCGGTGGCTTGGTCAAGACTTTCTTCCAGGTAAGCGACAAAAGCGTCGTCCAGGTTGGCGGTATCGCGGGCCGCCATCAAGGCCCGGGGGCTGTCGGTGGCCAGCACCTTGCCGGCGTGCATCAGGGCGATGCGATCACAGCGCTCGGCTTCGTTCATAAAGTGAGTGGAAACAAAAATCGTTACGCCGTCCTGGCGGCTGAGATCGATCAGCAGGGCCCAGAAACTGTCCCGGGCCACCGGATCGACCCCCGAGGTGGGTTCGTCGAGGATCAGTATTTCCGGCCGGTGAATGGCGGCCACCGCCAGGGACAGGCGCTGGCGGATACCCAGTGGCAGGTTGCTGGCCAGTTCGTCGGTGTAGCGATCCAGGCCAAAGCGCGCCAGCAAATCCCCGATGCGTGTATCCACTGTCGCTTCTGGCAGGTGGAACAACCGGGCATGGAGGCTGAGATTCTGCCTGACGCTCAGCTCGGCATAGAGTGAAAAACCCTGGGACATAAAGCCCACTCGCTTGCGGGTGTCCAGATCGTGGGCATCGAGCGTGTGGCCAAAAAGCTGGGCCTCTCCCGAGCTGGCCGGCAGCAGACCGGTAAGCATTTTCATGGTGGTGGTCTTGCCGCAGCCGTTGGAGCCGACAAAACCGAAGATCTCCCCCCGCCGGATGTCCAAACTCACTTTGTCGACCGCGACAAAGTCACCAAAACACTTGCTCAAGTCACGGGTGCGGATGGCCGGTGGGCCGTCCAGGGTGGGCGCAAAGGGCGGAATGACCAGGCTTCTGTGCCGACCCCGTTTCGTTTCCGGCAGCAGTTGGATATAGGCCTCATCGAGATTGCCGACGGCGCCGCCATCGCCCTGGCTTTGGGCTAGTGCAATCAGTGTCGCCGGGCTGCCCGCCGCCAGCACCCTGCCCTCATCCATGGCCGCCAGCCAGTCAAAGCCACGAGCTTCTTCCATATAGGCGGTGGAGACCAGGATGCTCATGGCTGGCTTGCCGGTGCTTTCGCTTGCTCCCGGCAGGCCGTGAAACTCGCGCTGGCGGATGCGCTCGATCAGCGCCCAGAACTGACGCCGGGACAGGGGATCGACGCCGGTAGTGGGCTCATCGAGAATCAGCAGGTCCGGCTCGTGAATCAGGGCGCAGCACAGGCCCAGTTTCTGTTTCATGCCGCCCGACAATTTGCCCGCGGGACGGTCTCGAAAGGGTGCGAGGCCGGTGCTTGTCAGCAACAGCTCAATGCGCTGCTGGCGTTCCTGGTGTTCCTGCCCGAACAGCCGACCAAAAAAATCGATGTTCTCCAGCACCGACAAATTCCTGTACAGATTGGTCCCCAGGCCCTGTGGCATGTAGGCGATGCGTGGGCAAATACGCCGGCGCTGGGCGGCTTTGCTCATATCGCCGCCCAGGGTGGTGACGCCCCCCCGCTGGGTTTTGCGCACCCCGGCCACCAGCGCCAGCAGAGTGGACTTGCCGACGCCGTCCGGGCCGATCAGGCCGGCCATGCAACCGGCGGGGATGTCCAGGTTAATACTTGAAAGCGCCGGAGTGGCGCCGTAGCAGTGATTCAGGTTTTCGATATGAACAACGCTGTCCATGCGGCTATCAGGGCATGCCGACGCTATCAGGGGTAGGATTGGCGGGGCCCGGTGGCAGGCGCACATCAAGAAACGCCGGCCACGGGGTCTGGCCGTCGAGCCGGATATAGGCGACGCCGGGCACCCCGGTTTTCACCTGGTCCACATAGCGTTCGAGAATATCCGGCGCGATCTGAACCTTGATTCGAAACATCAGTTTTTCCCGCTCGCTGCGGGTTTCCACTTCCCGCGGTGTGAATTGCGCCCGGGCAGCGACGAAAGACACCGTGGCAGGGAGCACCATCTCCGGCACCGCATCGAGAATGATCCGTGCCTGCGAGCCGATGCTTACCCGCCCGGCCTGGGCGGTGGGCAGAAAGATGGTCATATAGACGTCGCCGAGGTCGAGCACGGTCAGCACCTTGCCGCCCATGGGAATGACCTCGCCCGGCTCGGCGAGCCGGTATAGCACCCGGCTGGCCACCGGCGCGCTCAGAGTGGCATCGCTAATTTCGCTTTGCAGTCTTTCGACCCGGGCGCTGGCGGCATCGATGCTGGCCTCGGCCTGCACGGTCTGCACCTGCGCCGCCTGCAAAGCGGCCTCGGCACTGAGTTTGTTGGTGCGCACCTGATCAATCCGCTCCTGGGAAATATGGCCCTGATTGACCAGCTTTAATGACCGGGCCAGTTCCGCCTCGGCGTATTTCAGCTCACTCAGGCGCTGGGCGACAATGGCCTCGGCATAGCGCCGGCCTTCCCGGGCTTCCCGCAAACGGGCCTCGGCCTCCCGCAACTGTGCCGACAAGTTTTCCGTGTCCATGGTGACCAGCACCTGGCCGGCCGCCACCATTTCTCCTTCGCTGACCAGAACCGCTTTCACCCGGCCCGCCTGCTTGCTGGCAATATCGTATTCGGTGGCTTCGATCCGGCCATTGCCGCTGGCAATACCCTCCGGCAGCGCCGGTGGCTGGAGTCTTTGCCAGGCGAGGCCGATGATTAAAACGCCCAGCACTGACAGGGAGCCGTAAACCAGCCATTTACGTTTGATTGCCATTGGCGAAATCAGTCCTTGTTGTTAACGCGCGTGTTTTAAACCTGCATGCAGAGAGCAATGTAATTGTATAAGCATAACGCAAGGCCAAGACCGGGCATAAGACCGGGCGTTGATCATTGTCAGTCGGGATTGCTTGCAGGCGCTTTAAAGCAGAAAGGGCAGCACGAAGGATAATGGATTTTGGGCTGTTGCCGGTCCGGGATCAGGCGCCGCCCCTGGTTTGGAGATCAGGTGTCGGATCCAGCAGCCAGCGGCGATTCCTGGTCATGATTTTCAAAAACAGCGGGCTGGTGACCCGAGCATCCAGCCAGCCTTGAAGTTTTGGTAGAGGCTGGCTCTTAAACCAGGCGAAGTCGGTGTTGGCGAACTGGCGGACAAAGGGAAAGATGGCGATATCGGCGTAACTCAGATGTTTGCCCATCAAGTAAGGATGGGGGCCAAATTGTTGTTCCAGTTTTTGCAAAAACTTCAAACCCTCGGCTCGGGCACGCGAGCAATCTTCGCCAGGAAAGCGTTGTGGGTATTTATAGCGGTCGAGGGAAGCTTTGAAATCACCGTCATTGCCTGCGATAAGTTGGCGGCCTTGCAGTCCGTTACCGGGTGGGAGGCAGGAACCGGAACTCGGCACCAACCAGTTTTCCGGGTCATTTCGCGACAGCGCCCAGTCCATTATCGCCAGACTTTCATCCAGTACCCGGCCATCGGGCAGAAGTAGCACCGGTACCGTGCCCTTGGGTGAGAGGGTCAGCAGCTCGGCTGGTTTATCCTTGAGCGCGACTTCAATGAGTTTCGCCTGAATGCCAGCACTCACCAGCGCCATGCGCGCCCGCATGGCGTAGGGGCAGCGGCGGAAGCTGTAGAGTAGCGGGTGGCTCTGGGAAGGCATGGCGTTGCTGCCGTCCTGTCCAGGGTAGCGGCAGCAGGGCGATAGGGCGGCAGGCGAGGGAGGAGCCTTACAACTGGTAAAACCCCTTGCCTTCTTTGGCCAGCTTTGCCAGTAGCGGCGCCGGTTGCCAGTAGTGCTCGCCGAATTGGTCTGCATACTTGCGGTAGGCGGCGACGATTTTGTCCAGGCCGATCTGGTCGGCCCAGAACATGGGGCCGCCCCTGTAGGCGGGAAAGCCGTAGCCGTTGATCCAGATAATGTCGATATCCAGGGGCCGGGCGGCAATGCCTTCCTCGAGGATAAGCGCCCCTTCGTTGATCATGGGGTAGAGGCAGCGCTCCAGGATTTCCTGGTCGGACACCGCCCGCTGCCCGATGCCGGCATCCCTGGCGCACTGGGCGATAAGTGCGGCGATTTCGGGGTCGGGAATGGCGGTGCGGCCGTCTTCGTATTTGTAGATGCCGGCACCGGTTTTCTGGCCGTGGCGGCCCATCTCGACAATCTTGTCGATCCACAGGGAATCCCGCTGCTCGGTCTTGCCCGCCTTGCGTCGCTCCTGGCGCACCTTGTAGCCGACGTCGAGCCCGGCCATATCGGCCATGGTGAAGGGGCCCATGGGGAAACCGAAGTCGTAAAGCACCTTGTCGACCTGCTCGGGAGTGGCGCCCTCTTCCACCAGAAAGGCCGATTCCCGTGTCCGGGCGTGGAGCATGCGGTTGCCGACAAAGCCGTCGCAGACGCCCACCAGGACGCCGATCTTGCCCAGGGTTTTGGAAAATTTCATCACTGTGTTGATCACATCATCGGCGGTCTTCTCTCCGCGCACGTTTTCCAGCAGGCGCATAACGTTGGCGGGGCTGAAAAAGTGCATGCCGATCACATCCCGAGGGCGATTGGTGACGCTGGCGATCTCGTCGACATTCAGAGTCGAGGTGTTGGTGGCCAGAATCGCACCGGGTTTGCAGGTGGCGTCGAGGGTTTTGAAAACCGCTTTCTTGATGTCCATGTTCTCGAACACCGCCTCGATCACGATGTCCACGTCCTTGATATCATCGTAGGACAGCACCGGCTCGATCAGGCCCATACGCTGTTCCACGTCCGCCTGGCTGAGACGGCCTTTTTTGGCGGTATTCTCATAGTTGGCGCGGATCACGGCCAGACCCTTGTCCAGGTTCTCCTGGTTGAGGTCCAGCAGTTTTACCGGAATCCCGGCATTGGCAAAGTTCATGGCGATGCCGCCACCCATGGTGCCGGCGCCGATCACCGCGCCGGTGTCGATGACCCGTACCGGCGTGTCCCTGGGTAGGCCGGGGACCTTGGCCACTTCCCGCTCGGCAAAAAAGATGTGTTGCTGGGCCCTGGCTTCGGAGGAAGCCATCAACTCGTCAAACAGTTCCTGTTCCCGGGCCATGCCCTGGTCGAATGGCAGTTCAAACGCGGCGCGTATGGCTTTGATGATATGAAAGGGGGCCAGGAAGCCCCGCTGCTTGCGGGCGATACCGGCGGCATAGTTATCGAACACCGAGCCATCGGCGGCCTCGGGTTCAAGGTCGCGGATGGCGCGCGGACCCTTGCCCTGGGTGATCAAGTTTTCGGCATAGGCAATAGCGGCCGCCAGTAGATCGCCTTCGACGATGTCATCGATAATGCCCAGTTCCTTGGCCTTGGCCGCGGGCACATGGCCGCCGCCAACGATCATATCCAGGGCAGTTTGGGCGCCGACCAGCCGGGGCAGTCGCTGTGTCCCGCCAGCGCCGGGCAGGAGACCGAGATTAACCTCCGGCAAACCCACCAGGGCGGAGGGTACGGCAATTCGATAATGACAGCCCAGCGCCACTTCCAGCCCGCCACCCAGGGCGGTGCCGTGAATCGCCGCGACGATAGGTTTGGCGGCGGTTTCCATGGTGCCGATCACTGGTACCAGGGCCGGTTCACCGAGGCCGGTGGCGAATTCGTTGATGTCAGCCCCGGCAATAAAGGTGCGTCCCTCGCAGATCAGGACGATGGCCTTGACACGGTCATCGGCCAGCAGCGTTTCCACGCATTCCTTGAGGCCCGCGCGCACCGACTGGCACAGGGCATTGACCGGCGGGTTGTTGACCTTGATGAC
>JBECKV010000025.1:0-17945 GCA_040235495.1 Porticoccaceae bacterium | reverse complement strand
GGGGTCTTCGATGGCGGCCAGCAGGCCGCGGACATGATCTTCGTTCAATTGGGATTCGTTGAGTTGGGTCATGCCTGCTATATGGGGTTGGTGGCGACGGGCTCAAACCGCCGATTCTAGCCGCAGCGGGGTGTCGATAGGAACCCGAGGTCGTGAGATAATTCGCGATTCGTCGGAACGATGCGGGACCATGACAGCGAAAGAACGAAAGATACTGGTGACCAGCGCCCTGCCCTACGCCAACGGCGCGATCCACCTCGGGCACATGCTCGAATACATCCAGACGGACATCTGGGCCCGCTTCCAGCGCGGGCGCGGCCACGAGTGTTACTTCGCCTGGGCCGACGACGCCCACGGCACGCCCGTGATGCTCTGGGCCCGGGCCGAGGGCAAGCCGCCCGAAGAACTCATCGACGCGATGAACGAGCAGCACAAGCGCGACTTCCGCGATTTCGGGCTGCAGGGCGCCGGACGCCATCCACTCCTTCAGCCGCTCTTCGAACTCCGACAGGCGAAAGAAAAAGTGCTCCGAGTCTTTCATCACCGGCACGCTGCCGCTGACGGCCGAACGGGGTTCGACCAGGTCGGTGGGGGCATAGGTGCTGCCGCAGACCTCGCAGCTGTCCCCGTACTGGTCCTCGGCCCCACACTTGGGGCAGGTGCCGCGTATGAAACGGTCGGGCAGGAACATGCCCTCCTTTTCGTCATAGAGCTGCTGGATCCGGCGCCGCTCGATGTGTCCGGCGGCGTCGAGGCGGCCGTAGATCAACTCGCACAACTCGCGGTTGTATTCGCTGTGGGTGGACGAGTAGTTGTCGAAGCTGATTCCGAAATCGCGGAAATCACCCTTGTGCTGCGCGTTCATCATGTCGATGAGTTCTTCGGGCGGCTTGCCCTCGGCGCGGGCCCACAACATGACCGGGGTTCCGTGGGCATCGTCGGCCCAGGCGAAGTAACACTCGTGCCCGCGGCCCCGCTGGAAGCGGGCCCAGATGTCGGTCTGGATGTATTCGAGCATGTGCCCGAGGTGGATGGCGCCGTTGGCGTAGGGCAGGGCGCTGGTGACAAGGATTTCGCGGCGACTGGAAGGCATTGCTAGGGGGTCTTTTTGTGGCGGCTTTTCAGGGCCACAACTATAGCGGCTTTGCGGGGGCCTGTTAACAGGCCCCGGGTGTTTCATTCAATGTAGGGTGTTTCATTCAATTAACAGGTGGCGGTAAATCAATGACGGAAGCGGTAACGGAAGCTGGTTTACAGGGTGTTAAAAACATAGTGGCGGTAGCCTCCGGTAAGGGGGGAGTAGGTAAATCCACCACCGCCGTGAACCTGGCACTGGCCTTGCAGGTTGAAGGCTTGCGGGTGGGTATACTCGATGCCGATATTTACGGGCCGAGCCTGCCCAGGATGTTGGGCATAGACGATTCCGTTCAGCCCCAGGTGGTCAACGGTAATGCGTTTGTGCCGGTGCCGGCCCATGGCCTCAAGTCCATGTCCATCGGTTATCTGACCAGTGAACGCACGCCCATGGTCTGGCGTGGCCCCATGGCCGGCGGCGCCCTGACCCAGATGCTGGAGCAGTGCCTGTGGGGCGAGCTGGATGTGCTGGTGGTGGATATGCCACCGGGCACGGGAGATATTCAGCTGACTTTATCCCAGAAGGTCAGGCTCTCGGGCGCGGTCATTGTCACTACCCCCCAGGACATCGCCCTGCTGGATGCGCGCAAGGGCATAGAAATGTTTCGCAAGGTCCAGGTCCCGGTGCTGGGCGTGGTCGAGAATATGGCCTTGCATATCTGTTCCAATTGCGGTCATAAGGAAGCCATTTTTGGCGAGGGCGGCGGCGCCCGGGTGGCCGCGGATTATGACACCGCGCTACTTGGAGCCTTACCCCTGGAGCGGCGTATTCGCGAGGAGGGTGACCGGGGCACGCCGATTGTGCTGTCCGAGCCCGACGGCGAGATCGCGGCCTGTTATCGGGACATCGCCCGAAACCTGATCGAGGCCCTGGGTGCAAACCCGATGAGTGCACCCACCATCTCTATTGAAGAATAAGTCCGTTAAAACCCGGCCCGGTTGCGGCTGAATCCAGTCGGGACCGGGCCCGGGAAACATTAGTCTCTGTCGGGAGTGTCAAGTGAGTATCAAGTCAGACAAGTGGATTCGCCGCATGGCCGAGCGGGGCATGATCGAGCCCTTTGCAACCAGGCAGGTGCGCGAACCGGAAGGCGGTGGCGAGCGGGTAATCTCCTACGGCGTGTCCAGCTATGGCTATGACGTGCGCTGCGCCGACGAATTCAAGATATTCACCAATGTGCATTCGGCCACCGTTGACCCGAAAAACTTTGACCCCAGAAGTTTTGTCGATTTCAAGGGTGAGTGCTGCATTATCCCGCCCAACTCCTTTGCCCTGGCCCATACCGTCGAATATTTCCGCATTCCCCGTAGCGTGCTGACCATATGCCTGGGTAAGTCCACCTATGCCCGTTGTGGCATCATCGTCAATGTCACGCCTCTGGAGCCGGAATGGGAAGGACACGTGACCCTGGAGTTTTCCAACACCACCAGTCTGCCGGCGAAAATCTACGCCAATGAAGGCGTTGCCCAGATGCTGTTTTTCGAATCGGATGAAGTCTGCGAGACTTCCTATAAGGACCGCGGTGGCAAATATCAGGGCCAGCGGGGGGTCACCCTGCCGAGGGCCTGATCCTGATGTGACCGAGCCTCAGTCGCCCGATTTTCAGTTGGCGGATGCAAAGGCCTGTTTGAAGACGGTCAGCCAGTCCTTGATGCGCTGGCGATTATCGGGCCCCATGCGCACCAGGAGTTTTTGCGAGCTGGGCAGTGCTTCCAGTCGGGGGTCGGCAAACTGGTAGTAGACCGACTCCCGTTTCAGGGCGATGGGTCCTTCGATGTCAGGCGTCGCCAGCATCAGATCGATGCCTTTGAGCAAGCGCCCGCTGAACAGTTCGGGGGCCTGACCCAGTTGCTGGAAGGCACCCTCCAG
The DNA here is from genome assembly GCA_040235495.1 of Porticoccaceae bacterium. Taxonomy (GTDB): domain Bacteria; phylum Pseudomonadota; class Gammaproteobacteria; order Pseudomonadales; family Porticoccaceae; genus HB2-32-21. The sequence continues at coordinate 14,941 of JBECKV010000025.1, read as the reverse complement.
TAACGGTAGAAACCAGAGTGTCAGATCGGCCATCCGCGCGGCATCGACAGCGGTGACAATCCTGACGACACTGTTGTAGCGTTTGAAGTTGGCGTCATCAAGCCACTCAGTACCCTCGGCTTTTATGGTTTGAAAGACGGAGTCCGGCCGCAACTGGCTGGTTTTCGTGAGCGGTGTCAGCTTTTGCAGTACTTCCCCGCGCGACAGGCCGTCTATAAATGCCGCCAGTCGCTGAAAAATGAACTCTCCCTCGGTCCAGGGCGCGATTATTTCCGGCAGGCCCAATTCCTGCCAGTGATCACGCAGGAACGCATCGCTATCGGCGAGGCTCGGCAGTGGTGGGCGCGAGTCCTGGGCGATCTCGGGTGCTGGCCCGGGCGGCTCGGAATTAACGGCGTCAGAAGACAGGGACTGGGTGTCCGGGGACTCGCCGGGTTGCGCTTGCGGCGGTGTCGAGTTGGTCGGTATCACCGGCCCCTGGGTGGTCTGTTCGGGGGTGGAGTGGCGCTGAAAAAAATAAGCTATTGCCGCTAGCACCAGCACCAGAATAAGGCCGAAGGCGACAGTCTGCCGACGATTGCCGCCGGTGGCCGCCGGTGTTGATCGCTCAGGGTCAAAATTCGATTCGGGTGTTTCCATTGGTTCAGCCTGATCTGGCGTTAATGAGGTTCTGTTGGCGCGACCGCCCGATGGTTGATGGAGGCCTGTTCCAACACCATTTCGTATTGCTCGCCGTCTTCCTGTTGCTGAATTTTAACGATCAGGAAGTTCCATGCGGGAGCGACCCAGAACAGGGTTTTGCGTTGACCGTCCTCTCGCACCCGTTGCAGTTTCAGGGTTGGGATGCGGCCCACGCCGGTTGCTGTTTCCTCGCTCCCGAGAATCTCGAACTGATAATCGCGTATTTTTCCGCGTGAAAATACCGGATAGGAAAATGTCTTGCCCTTCAGCCCGGTGGCGGCAGCCGCGGCCGTGGCCGCCTCCAGATCCCGGCGCATTTGTACCTGATAACTGACCGGGCCCAGGTGTTCGGGTTTGAGGGCCAGCTCCCTGCGTTTGTCCTTGCGGATAAAAACGCCCCGGCGGCTGACCGGGTCGACATCGAATTTTTCTTCCTGATCGATGCCGATGAAGGATTTTCGTATTCGATAACGGTCGGGCTGAATGCCGCCTTGGGCGTCGACGTGGAAATCCTCCCGCTCGCTTACGCTGCCGAGCATCCCCTCGATCTCAGAGCTGACGCTATAGCTGTTTTCCCGAATTTTCAGTTCCCGCACGGCTTTGACATCCATGCCGTTGTAGACGGCGCTGTAGACCGCCCGATAGGGGCTGAGCGCGCCGCCAGCCGGCTCCGTGGCCAGGCTGGATTGGCTGCCCAACACAAGGGCCGTGACTAGACTGAAGGCCAACAGCAAGGTTCGCAAGGTGCGTTTCTCCATTTTCGGTAGGCGTCTTAGACGCGATGCATCGGGGTCGGTTCAATCAGGCGGTGACCGCCTAAACCAGTTTGACCGTGGCGTCGGGTTGCTCGGATGCGGTCACCGTGCCGATAACCCTGGCGTTCTCGCCGGCCTCGGCCAGCCGCGCCAGGGCGTTATCAACCTGGCCAGCGGGCACGCATACCACCATGCCGATGCCGCAATTGAAAGTGCGGTACATTTCGCCGGGGTCGATGTTGCCGTGCTCCCGCAACCACTGGAACACCGGCGGCATCGACCAACTCGAGGTATCGATGCTGGCCTGGCTGAATTCGGGCAGCACCCGCGGAATATTTTCCAGCAGACCACCGCCGGTGATATGGGCCAGGGCGTGCACCGGCACACTTTCGATCAGTGCCAGCAGCGATTTTACGTAGATACGGGTGGGCGCCATAAGCGCGTCGGCCAGCGTCCGTGCGCCGATGTGCGTGGTTGCCGGGTCGGCGCCGCTGCGTTCCAGAATCTTGCGAATCAGCGAATAACCGTTGGAGTGGGGGCCGCTGGATTCCAGACCGACCAGGACGTCACCCGGGCTCACCCGCGCGCCATCGATGACGCGATCACTTTCGACGACGCCGACACAGAAGCCCGCCAGATCGTAGTCGGCGGCCTCGTACATGCCGGGCATTTCCGCGGTTTCGCCGCCAACCAGGGCGCAGCCAGCCAGCTCACAGCCGCGGCCGATGCCACTGATGACGGCGGCGGCGGTATCGACATCCAGTCTGCCGGTGGCGTAGTAATCGAGGAAAAATAGCGGTTCCGCGCCGCACACCACCAGATCGTTGACGCACATGGCCACCAGATCGATGCCGACGCTATCGTGGCGGACCAGATCAATGGCGAGGCGCAACTTGGTGCCGACTCCGTCGGTCCCCGCCACCAGCAAGGGATTGCGGTAGGATGCGGGAATCCTGCACAAGGCACCAAAACCGCCCAAGCCACCCAGAACCTCGGGCCTGCGGGTTTTCCGGGCCACGTGTTTGATGCGCTCGACAAGGGCATTGCCCGCGTCGATGTCGACACCGGCATCTTTGTAAGTGAGGGGAGCTTGGTCGGAAGTGCTCATTCGCGGGCCCATTGGCAAAGGGCTTATTCTAGCCCGACCGGCTTCTGAAATCAGTCCGCCAACGGCAATTAATATCAGTCCGCCGGCGTCAATAAGCGAGGCGGCGGAAAAGCCGCCTTGTTACAATTGGCCCATGTCAAGGTTTGCCCGCCAAGGTCCACTTTTGTTTCTAGCACTGATTCTGGTGTCGTCGCGGCTGTTTGCCGTGCCGGTTGAGGATATCTACGGCGCCAAAGTTGCGGTGGCGGATCAGAGCGAGGCCGAACGCCAGCGGGGTATCAAACGGGCTCTCGCGGAAGTGATGATAAAACTGGCTGGGAAGCGGTCCATTCTCGGGGATCCGGGGCTCGTCGACGTGCTGTCACGTGCCAATGAATATGTGGCGGGTTACGGCTATGAGATGTCCAGTCCCGACCTTGGCATGGAGGATCCGGATCCGAGGTCCGAAGATCAGATCTCCGAAGTAACACTGACATTACAGGTCAACTTCGAAGGCAACACCCTGCAGACCGTTTTGCGTGATCTGTTGCTGCCCATATGGCCGGTGGATCGTCCGCCCGTGGTGGTGTGGTTGCTGCAGCAGGACGCCAGGGGCGCGCGGTTTTACGAGCCCCCCGAACAGGATGTCGTGATTGCCGAGGTTGAGAAGGCGCTGCGGCGTAGGGGCGTTCCGTTTAAATTACCGCTCTATGATTTGCAGGATCAGATGAGCTTGAACGCCGAACAGGCATTCGCGGGTAGTGTCGCCGAGCTGACCAGGGCCGGGCAGCGGTACGGAGCCAGACACTGGTTGGTGCTTGAAGTCCCGACCGGTACCGACAATCGCGACCTCATCTGGGGTGTCGGCGGCGAAAAACAGCATGCCAGCGGAAGACATGGCGTCAGGGCCGGGGAATCAGCGGTGACTGGCGCCGTCGACGCGGCCATCGACCGCTTTTCCGAGTCTTTCGCATTTCAGTCCCGCCAACAGCGGAAACAGCTCGCCATTCTCGTAGGTGAAATAAGCAGCTATGCGGATTTCAAGGGTTTAATCGTGGCATTGAACCAACTCGAGGTGATTACCGGTGTGCGTGTCACGCGGATCGAGGGCAAGCTCGTGACGCTGGAACTGGACGCTGGCGGTGACCCCGAAGTGGTTCCCAATAGCCTGGATAGCCACCCTAATTTTGCGCGTATCGCCGATGTCGGCGACACCGGCGCCGGGGCTTACCGATATCAGTGGCGCGCGGATCAGCCGTGAGTGATCAGTTGGGACTCGGACTGAGCCTGCCCGACGACAGTCGTTTCGATAATTTTCTGCCCGTGCCTGGTGTGAGCATGCACGTCAGTGAATTCCTGCGTAGCGGTTTTGGCGCGGCGGGCCCCGAAGTGCTGTTTCTCTGGGGGCCTCCGGGCAGTGGCCGCACCCATCTACTGCTGGCGCTGTGCCGGGACTGGTTGAATCGTGGCCAACGCATACAGTACCTGGCGCTTTCGGAATTGCTGGATTTTCCGCCCGCGGAGGTACTGGCCGATCTCCAGGCACTTGAACTGGTATGTGTCGACGATGTTGATCTGGTGGCCGGGCGGCCGGAGTGGCTGGAGCAATTGTTCCATTTGTATAACCGCGGTCTGGAACGGGGAATGTCCCTGCTGGTATCGGCAAATTGCGCGCCGGGTGATCTGGGACTGACCCTGCCCGATTTGCAGTCGCGGCTGGGCGCGGCGCTGATATTCCACCTGCCCGGCTATTCCGATAGTGAGAAACTCCGTATTTTGCAGTTTCGAGCGCGTTGTCTGGGACTGGAACTGGGTGACGAAGCCGGACAGTTTCTGCTCAACCGCGCCTCGCGGCAATTAGCCGATTTAGTGGCAAAGCTGCGTCAGCTCGACCGTGCCAGCCTGGTTCATCACCGGCGTCTGACGGTGCCCTTTATCAAGCAATTGTTCGGCTGGTGAAGGCAATGGCAGCGTTGTCGGTCAGTGTTGGTGGTCTTGCACCGGACGACACTGATACCACGGCCGCCATCACGGCTGACACGACGACCGACACGATTACCGACAGTATTGCCACACTATTTCCGACACTATTTCCGACACTATAAGGACAGACCCTAAAACAGTCGGCACTCGATACACTCCAGATAAATCCCCGTGGGGTCCCCAGGGCGCCCGAGTATGCCAAGTTTTTCCGCCAGCCAGTGTGCCTCCTGCTCGAGGGCGCGCATCGGTTGGCGCAGTAATGCCGAAGCATCGGCGGGCGCATGGCTCCGCGTCAGCCATTGCGTCATCGGCGCGACCCGGCGAGTCAATTGGCGCAGCAGTTGTTCCTGAAAATTGAGCTCGCGCTCCACCGGCTTGATGTCATAGGCATCAAGTCCCGCCAGGGCCGCCGCCGCGGCGATGGCGTCGCCGAGATTGCCCAACTCGTCAACCAGGCCGAGGCGCTGGGCCTGGGCGCCGGTCCAGACACGGCCCTCGGCCAGTTCGGCCACCTGTGCGCGCGATAACTCCCGACCCTGGACCACCAGATCCAGGAAGCGATCGTAGATACTCTCGACACTGAGCTGGATAATCCGGCTGGCCTGGGAACTCAGGGGACGATCCAGGCGATATATGTCCGCCAGCGTGCTGGTGCCGATCCCATCGCTGTGAATTCCCAGCTTGCCGAAGGTATTTTCAAACGTCGGGATCAGGCCAAAGACGCCGATGGAGCCCGTCAGCGTGGTGGGCGCGGCCCATATCTGATCGGCGCCGGCGGCGATCCAGTAGCCGCCGGAGGCCGCCACGGAACCCATGGAGATAACCACCGGTTTGCCGGCGGCGCGGGTGAGTTCGATTTCTTCCCTGATGACGTCGGAGGCGAAGGCGCTGCCGCCGGGACTGTCTATGCGCACGACCAGCGCTTTGATGTCCTTGTCGTCGCGGCTTTTTTGCAGCAACTTGCCGAGTGTGGCACTGCCGATATTGCCTTCAAATTGCTCACCGTCATGGATGGTGCCGCTGGCGACGATGACGCCGATTCGCGCCTGGGGTTTTTCCCTGGTCTCGGGTTTTAACTGTTTGTGGAACAGGTATTCGCCGGAACTGATGGCCAGGTAGTCGTGTTTGTCATCGGCATCGATGCCGGCCAGTTCCTGCAGGCGTTGGACCATGGCCGGGAGCGGGTTGATGTGGTCCACGAGTCCCGCTTCCAGAGCCAGTTTCGACAGATCGCCGCCGGCCATGGTGAGCTGGTTGTCCATGTCGTTGATGTACAGGTCAATGGCGCCGGCGGGCAGCTGGCGATTGTTCTCCACCTGGCTGGTATAACCCAGCCACAATTCCTCCAGCCAGGCCTGGGTGTGCAGTCTGGAGCTTTCAGACATGTCGTTGCGGGTAAACGGCTCCACCGCATCCTTGAATTCGCCAACCTTGAAAACATGGAAATTGACGCCCAGTTTCTCGGCGGCGTCCCGGAAATAGGAACGGTAGGCGCCGTACCCGGTAAGCATGACCATGCCCATCGGATTGAGGTGGATCTCGTCGGCAAAGGTGGCCAGGTAGTATTGCTCCTGGGAATAGTTGCTGGCGCTGGCAATCACCGGCTTGCCGCTCTCCTTGAACCGGGCTACGGCCTGGCCGAGAACGCTTAATTTGGTCAGCCCGCCGCCGACGAGATGATCCAGCTCCAGTGAAAGTCCGGTAATGCGCGGGTCTTTGCCGGCTTTATCAATGGCCTCCACCAAATCGGGTAGCAGGGTTTCGGAAGGGTAGGGAGCACTCTGTTCCGCCAGTTGCGAGAGCGGGTCGCTGTAGCTGAGTTGCTCCACCAGCACCCCGGAGGGGGCAACCCGTAAAAAGGCCTGGGCCGGCAGGGGTTTGATGTTGCTGGTAAATAAACTACCGATTATGACCAGAAAAAGTATCAGAAAAAGCAGGTTGATGGCCGAGCGTAGAAAGCGGCCGATGCGGCCCAGTATGGAAAACAGGCGGCTGAAAATTCCGGGCTTTTTATCGACCGTACTCTGGTTTTCCGTCCTGACTTCGGGCATTGCGGGCGATCCTTTTAGTCATTGATGTGCGTTTGCGTGGTGTTTCGATGCCTGATCGGTGTGCCGGTCATCACCGGTCACTACGGCCGTGCCGTGTGGTCGCGGCCGCTGCCGAGCGCAGCCAGCGACTGTACATCATGGCGGAAACAAAAAGCAGGGCGACAGCGACCAGTGCGAGCACCGTGTAGGGATTTCTGTCAGGCTCGAATAAATTGGTGACGATGACCGTAAAGTACAGCAGGCTGACAAAACATAGATAGGCCAGCGTGCGATGGTTTTCTCGCAGCAGGCCCGGCAAAAACAGCAGCAGAGGCGCGGTCGCCATCAGCGTCAGCGCCAGGTGTGTCCCGGCGATCAGGCTATCGGCCAGCAGGGCGATGATCAGGAGGACATAAGCGCTCCTGCAGGTGATTTTGGCCAGCTTCAGATATGTCACAGGATCGCCAGTACCGCTTCCGGTGGGCGGCCCAGCGCCGCCTTGGCGCCATTGACGACGATCGGACGCTCTATCAGTTTCGGGAAGCGAACCATGTAGTCGATTAACTCGGCATCGCTCAGGTCTGGATTTTCAAGCTTGTTTGTCTTGTAGTCGTCCTCGCCCTTGCGCAACAGCTGCCGTGGGCCAATACCGAGCTTTTTCAGCAGTTTATTCAGCGTCGCCGCGTCCGGTGGGTTTTCCAGATAGAGCACGATGTCGGGCTCGATGCCTTTTTCCTGAAGCAGTTGCAGGGTCTGCCGCGACTTGGAGCAGCGGGGATTGTGATAAATCGTGGTCATGGCGTCCTACATGGGATTGTGATATGTACTGTGGCATTGTAAAGGCAACACCATGACCGGGCTACCGATGATCGAGCTTTCCAGAACGCTGAGTACACGTTTGCGGACGCCGATCAGTTTTTCCCGGCATCTGGTGCGCCGCTACCGAGACGATGGCTGCCGGGAAAGCGCCGCGGCACTGACTTACATGAGCCTGTTTGCCGTGGTGCCCCTGCTGACCCTGATGTACGCCATGTTCTCGATTATTCCATCGTTTCAGGGGTTGGGGCAGCAGGTAGAGCAGTTACTGTTCGAAAACCTGATGCCTCAGAGCGGTCTTGAGGTGCGGCAGTATCTGCGTGATTTTTCCGGTCAGGCGCGCAATCTCGGTTGGGTGGGCGGCTTTATTCTGGTCGTGACGTCTTACTTGATGCTGACCAATATCGAAAAAACCTTTAATCGCATCTGGGGAACCGCGGGCGGGCGCCGGGGCCTGTCCAGCTTCCTGGTCTATTGGGGGGTGCTGAGTTTCGGGCCTCTGCTGGTCGGAGCCGGACTGATGATGCATACCTATCTCTTGTCATTTCAGCTCATTGTCGACGAAGTTGACACTCTGGGGATTACCGCGCTGGTGCTGGAATACCTGCCCTGGCTGATGACCTGGGCGGGTTTTACTCTCCTGTTCGTGGCCATGCCCAATTGCCGCGTGGCACGGCGTTACGCGGTCATTGGCGGTCTGTTCACAGCGCTGTTTTTTGAGTTGGCGAAAAGTACTTTTGGGCTGCTGGTGACCAATACCAGTTATCACACCATTTACGGCGCCTTCGCCATTGCACCGTTGTTTTTGCTGTGGATCTACCTGTGCTGGATGATCATTCTGGGTGGGGCGGAACTGGTGCGCGCACTGGAGACTTTCGATCTGGCGACCCATGGAAAACGCATGCCCGATCTGATGGCGTTGGTATTTATCTGCTCTCAGTGCTTCAGCCGCCAGCGCCGGGGCAAAACGGTTAGTGACCGGGATATGATCAAGGCCGGAATCAATCAGGCGCAGTGGCGAAAATTGCGCGATCTGCTGCTGGCGCGCGGCGTGCTGGTGAGTACCGACCACAATACCTATGTGCTGGCGCGCGACGTGGCGACGCTGAGTCTTTGGGAACTCAGTGAGATGTTACCCGGCGTTTTGAGTGCTGAAATCGTTGGCGACCTTGAAACTGTTCGAGACTCCCGAAGCATGGTCAGCGAAACCTGGATGCCCCGACTCGAAACGCTGCTGACCCGCGCCAGTCAAAGCTCGCGCGCGCTCCTCGACATTTCCCTGCAAAAGCTGTTCAGTGATGGGGATAGTGACGATGGCAATGGCAATGGTAATGGCAATGACGATACTGAAAGCAAAAACTAGGTTCGCCAGCCTGATGCTGATTTTGGCGACGGTGCTTGCCGCCGGTTGTGGCGTCGACGAAGCGGTTTATTCGACGCTGCAAGGCAAGCAGGTCCGCCTGTCCGATTACCGGGGTAAGGTGGTGTTTATCAATTACTGGGCTGAATGGTGCGCGCCCTGCCGCGTCGAGATTCCCGAGTTGAACCGCTTCGCCCGGGACTACGCGGAGCAAGCCGTGGTGCTGTCGGTCAACTTTGACGGCGCGGAGGGCGATGTTCTCGGGCAACAGGCCAGAGCCCTGGGTATAGAGTTCCCGACCCTGTTGCGGGATCCACGTCCCGATCTCGACGCCCCGCCGGCCAAAGGCCTGCCGGAAACCCTGATAATCGGCCCTGAAGGTGTGTTGACCGGCGTCTTGCTGGGTCCCCAGACCCTGGAAAGTTTGAAGGCCCAGCTGCCCTGAGCCGGACGCGGCCATGGGTTCAGGAGTTAGTGATGAGGAGCCGGCAAGAGTAAAGCCTATTAACCCATGGTTTCGGGGAAGATGGAGTTAACATGGCCAATACCAGCGCAGATCACGAAATAATACTCGCCCAGCTGGCGGACGTGGCCGAAGGCAAGCCGCTGGGTGTCGACGCGGAAGGTGTCGAACTGGTGCTGATCGGTGTCGAGGGTGCAATCCACGCCTTCGAGGGCCGTTGCCCGCATATGGGCGCCCTGCTGGCGGAAGCGGAGCTGGAATCGGGGCAACTGGTTTGCCGCGCGCATCACTGGCGTTTTGACACCCGTTCCGGCGCCAAGGAGGCCGATCCGGCCATTTGTCTGAAGTCCCTGCCGGTGTCCATCGTTGACGGTCGGGTAGTGGCCAGACGGGCTGATGTACACGCCATGGGCGAGAAAACCCAGGCGTCTTCCGACAAACCCTGTCTGCCCAAAGAGCGGTTGCCCGGTCCCCGGCCCTGGCCCCTGGTCGGTAGTCTGCTCGCTATCGACAGGCGGGCTTTTCATCGGAGTCTGGAGGCCTGGGCACGTCAATACGGCGATGTTTATCAGCTGCGACTGGCCTCGACCACGGCCATCGTCATTGCCGACGAGGGGCTTGCCAACGAATTATTCAAGGCGCGGCCCGGTTCCTTTCGCCGGGCCAGCCAACTGGAACTGGTCGGCATCAGTGGTATGAATGCCGAGGGTGTGTTCATGGCCGAGGGCGAGCGCTGGCACCGGCAGCGCCCGGTCATCATGGAGTCCCTTGATACGCGGCATTTACGGCAGTTTTACCCCCTGCTGCTGTCGGTAACGGAGCGGCTGGGGCGGCGCTGGCGGCGAAGCGCCGGGCAGGCGATTGATGTGCAGGCGGACCTGATGCGCTTTACCGTCGATGTCACCACCTCACTGGCCTTCGGCCAGGATATCAATACCCTCGACGCGGAGGGTGACGTGATCCAGAAACATCTGGACAAGATTTTCCCGACCGTGCAGCGCCGGCTCCTGACGCCTTTTCCCTATTGGCGCTATTTCAGGTTGCCGGCGGACCGGGAGGCGGAGCGCTCGGCGCGCGTTGTCATCGACGAGGTCGGTCAAATGATTGCCGAGTGTCGAGCCTTGCTGGAGGTCCAGCCCCAGCTGCGCGCGCAGCCGGAAAATCTGCTCCAGTCCCTGCTGGTGGCCGTGGATGACGAAAGCAGCGGTTTCAGCGAAAAGGAAGTGGTCGATAATGTCACCACCATGCTGCTGGCGGGTGAGGACACCACCGCCAATTCCCTGGCCTGGGCGATTTATTTTCTGGTCAAGTACCCGGCGGCGCAAACGCGGCTGCGCGAGGAAATAACAACCTCGTTGGGGAACGAGCTGCCGAGCGCCGGTGACCGACTGCGGGCACTCCCCTATCTGGATGGGGTCATTCACGAGTCCATGCGACTGAAACCGGTCGCACCCATTAACGGTCTGGAGGCCAATGAAGACTTTAATGCCCACGGCACGACTGTCAAAACCGGCCTGGCGCTTAAAAAAGGCGATTTCATCATCGCGCTGACTCGCATCATGGCCAGTCGAGAAGAGGATTTTCCCGATGCCGAGGCTTTTCGGCCGGAGCGCTGGTTGCCGGAAAACCGCGGCGAGCAAGTCAATCAGCGCGCGTTCATCCCCTTTGGTTCGGGTCCCCGCCTGTGCCCCGGGCGCAGCCTGGCCCTGCTGGAAATGAAGCTGGTTCTGGTCATGATTCTGCAGCGATTCGAGATCGAAGCCCGAGTCGATCTCAATGAGGTGAAGGAGCAGCTGGCCTTCACCATGAGTCCCGTGGGTTTGCGCGTCGCTTTTAAACCCCTATAGCGCTGGCTAAATAAAAAAGGACAAGGCCTGTCGGTCGGTTCGCGGCCGAAGGCCTATTGTGGGCTCACGAATTTAACCACGGATTCCTCGGGATCGCGGGAGAGTCCGGCGGCGTTGAGTTTGTCCAGATAATCCCGCCACAGCTGCTCACGATCGCGGTAGAGATCGGTCAGATAGGCCCAGGAGTAAATGCCGCTGTTGTGGCCGTCATCAAATTCAATTTGCAGGGCGTAGTGGCCGGCGGGCTTCAGGCTGGCAATTTTGACGTGCTTTTTATTGTGCTGCAGGATCTCCTGGCCGGGACCGTGACCACGAACTTCGGCGCTGGGGGAAAATACGCGCAAAAATTCGGCGTTGAAGATTGCAATCTCGCCGTTGGCATACTGCAATTCAAGGCTGCCATCGCGTTTACGCAGGGTGATTTTTTCGGGTGCGGATAGGGTTTCGGGCATGTCGGCTGACCTGGTTTATTGCCGGAAATGTTAATACGAAGCGACGGCGGTCAGAGAATAAATCGGGACAGGTCGTCGTTTTTGGCCAACTCCTCCAGATGCCGGTCGACAAAGGCTGCATCGATAACAACCGCCGCATCGGCGGCACTTTTGTCGCTGGCTTCGAAAGAGGCTTCCTCGAGCAGTCTTTCGAGCACGGTGTGCAGACGTCGGGCACCGATGTTTTCGGTTCTCTCGTTCACTTCCCAGGAAATTTCGGCGATGCGCTTAACGCCTTCCGGTGTGAACTCGAGCACCAGTCCCTCGGTGCCGAGTAGCTCCCTGTACTGGGTGGTCAGTGAGGCCTGTGGTTCGGTGAGGATGCGCTCGAAATCCCCGACGCTGAGGGATTCCAGCTCCACGCGCACGGGCAGGCGACCCTGCAGTTCAGGGATAAGATCGGAAGGCTTGGAAAAATGAAAGGCGCCCGAGGCGATGAACAGGATGTGGTCGGTTTTGATCATGCCATATTTTGTTGACACGGTGCTGCCTTCGATCAGCGGCAGGAGGTCGCGCTGCACACCCTCGCGGGAGACATCACCGCCCGTGGTTTCACCGCGTTTGGCGACCTTGTCGATCTCATCGATAAAGACGATGCCGTTTTGCTCGGCGTTACCGATGGCCCGGGTCTTGATGTCCTCATCATTGATCAACCGCGCGGCTTCTTCGTCGACCAGTAGTTTGCGGGCCTGGTCGACAGTCAGCTTGCGAGTGCGCGAGCGGCCGCCGCCCATGCTGGAGAACATGTTTTGCAACTGGCTGGTCATCTCCTCCATGCCAGGCGGGGCCATGATTTCAATACCCACCTGGGGGGCGCGCAGCTCTATTTCGATTTCCCTGTCGTCCAGATCCCCCTCGCGCAATTTTTTTCGAAACAGCTGGCGGGTGGATGATTCGCCTGATTGAGGTTCGCCCCGTGCCGGCGTCAGCAGGGCGTCCAGCAGACGCTCCTCGGCCGCGTCCTCGGCCCGCTGACGGACTTTTTCCATTTCCTGTTCGCGCAGGAGCTTGACGGAGGTTTCCACGAGATCGCGAATCATGGATTCGACGTCGCGACCGACATAGCCTACCTCGGTGAACTTGGTGGCTTCCACCTTGATAAAGGGCGCGTTCGACAGGCGGGCCAGACGGCGGGCGATTTCGGTTTTACCCACCCCCGTGGGTCCGATCATGAGAATGTTCTTGGGCGTGATCTCGTTACGCAGGTCCTCGTCGAGCTGCATACGCCGCCAGCGGTTGCGCAGGGCATTGGCCACGGCGCGCTTGGCCTTGGTCTGACCAATGATGTGGCGATCCAGCTCATGGACGATCTCTCGGGGTGTCATATTGGACATTGCATACTTCCTGGATGGCGCGTTTCGATACTCACGTTTCGATACTCACGAATGGCGTGATCGGGCTCGCTGCTGGCGCGACTCAAGCGCAATCGAGTTCTTCAATGGTCAGGTTCTGGTTAGTGTAGATACAGATATCGCCGGCGATCCGCAGACCTTTCTCGACGACTTCCCGAGCGCTCAACTCGGTGTTTTGCAGCAGCGCCGTGGCTGCCGCCTGGGCAAACGGGCCGCCGGAGCCGATGGCGATGATGTCATGTTCAGGTTCGATTACATCGCCGTTGCCGGTGATAATGAGGGAGGCTTCCCTGTCGGCGACCGCGAGCAGGGCTTCGAGACGGCGCAGCATGCGGTCGGTGCGCCAGTCCTTGGCGAGTTCCACGGCGGCGCGAACCAGATTGCCCCGATGTTGCTCCAGTTTGCCTTCAAAGCGTTCGAATAGCGTAAAAGCGTCCGCCGTGCCACCGGCGAAACCGGCGATCACCCGGTCGTGGTGGAGGCGCCGCACCTTGCGGGCATTGCCTTTCATGACCGTATTACCGAGACTGACCTGGCCGTCGCCGCCGACCACGACTCTGCCCTGGCGGCGCACGGAAAGAATGGTGGTGCCGCGATATTGATCCACGAAACTCTCCCGGTTTACTGAATCAGCCATGGTGGGGGCGAGTAGGCAAAATTTCAATGCGTGTCCCTTAAAGCGCCGCTGGCAGGCGGTGCCTTGACGCCCTGGCCAATACCTGCTGTGACGCCTTGGCCAATAGCGGCCGGCATGGTTACACTGCCGGGCCATGTAGCTCCCGGGCGCACGCCGGCCGAAGACCTCTGGCGGTGGAGTAACCCTAGACCTTGACACCCGAGCGATAACCCAGATTGAACAAGGCCCCAGACATCGAATCGCGTGACCGGCCACCCGCCCGCGGACTGCTTCGTGCCAGCGCCGTGGTGGGGGCGATGACCATGATTTCCCGGGTTCTCGGCCTGGTGCGCGACGCGGTGTTTGCCCGGGTCATCGGCACCGACGGTTTTGCCGATGCGTTTTTTGTCGCCTTTAAAATCCCCAATTTTTTACGCCGCCTGTTCGCCGAGGGCGCTTTCTCCCAGGCTTTTGTGCCGGTGCTTGCCGAATACCGGGAAAAGGGTGGTCCGGCGGCGGTCAGGGAATTGAGCGACCGGGTGGTGGCGGCGCTCGGTTCGGTGCTCATCCTGCTCACGGTACTGGCGGTACTTGGCGCGCCGGTACTGACAGCGGTATTCGCTCCCGGGTTCTGGAATGATACCGCCAGATTTCAGGCCACCACCGATATGGTGCGCATCACTTTTCCCTACCTTCTGTTTATATCACTCACCGGCGTCGCTGGCGCGATTCTGAACAGCTTTGATCGCTTCGCGGTACCGGCTTTTACGCCGGTATGGCTCAATGTCTGTCTGATCGGCGCGGCGCTGGTGTCCACTCCCTGGGTCTCCGAACCGGCCTACGCGCTGGCCTGGGGAGTACTGGCGGCGGGCATTGTGCAAATGATATTTCAGTTGCCGTTTCTGGCGCGTATTCATCAACTGCCCAGGCCCCGGCTGGCGTGGCGCCATCCCGGTGTCAGGCAGATACTCACGCTCATGGCGCCAGCCATGTTCGGAGTGTCGGTCAGCCAGATTAACCTCCTGCTGGATACGGTAATCGCGTCCTTCCTCCCCACTGGCAGTGTTTCCTGGCTTTACTACTCCGATCGCATGGCCGAATTGCCCCTGGGTGTATTCGGAGTGGCGGCGGCCACGGTGATCCTGCCGAGTCTGGCCCGCCAGCACGTCGCCAGCGCGCCGGAGGAATTTAATCGAACCCTCAATTGGGCGATGCGCTTCGTCTTGTTAATCGCGGTCCCGGCCGCCATTGCCCTGGTCATTATCGCCGAGCCGCTGTTGACGGCCCTGTTTTACGATGGCCGTGACTTCGACGGCCACGATGTCAACATGGCGGGGTGGAGTTTGCGCGCCTATGCCCTGGGGCTTATCGCGTTTATGTTGATCAAGGTGCTGGCTCCGGGTTACTACGCCCGTCAGGATATGAAGACGCCGGTGCGTATCGGCATCATCGCGATGGCC
>JBECKV010000127.1:0-21216 GCA_040235495.1 Porticoccaceae bacterium | reverse complement strand
GACGATTTCAAGGGCACGGTCATTCACACCGCCCGTTGGGACAACGGCCTGGAACTGAAAGACAAGCGGGTTGCTGTAATCGGCAACGGCTCTACCGGTATCCAGATGATCAAACCGCTGACCGACGTGTGTAAAAAAGTCTATTCCTTCCAGCGCACACCCCAGTGGATCGTTCCAGTTCCCAACCGCAAATATTCGGCGCTTGGCAAGAAACTGCAACAGGTGTTTCCGCCGCTGTCCAAGTTCTACTACTACAGCATGCGCTTTGTCATGGAGCGCATGATGGGTGTGGGAGTGATCCGTGATGGCTGGGCGCGGCGAAACGTCGCACGCCTGTGCCAGTGGAACCTGAATACGGTCAAGGACTACAAGCTGCGCCGGGAGTTGACGCCCGATTACACGCCCATGTGTAAACGCCTGGTGATGTCATCCGAGTTTTACCCGGCCATCCAGAAGCCCAACGCCCAGTTGGTGACCAGTCCCATTGATCATGTCGAGGCCAAAGGCATCGTTACCAGGGACGGCACCTTGCATGAACTGGATATCATCTGTCTGGCCACCGGCTACCATGCCGCCGAGCATATGCTGCCCATGACCATGTCCGTGGAGAATGGTCCGACCCTGGATGAGGTATGGAAGGACGGCCCGCGTGGTTACCGCACGGTGTCCCTACCTGGTTTCCCCAACTTTTTCATGGTGATGGGCCCGAACAGCCCCGTGGGAAATATTTCCCTGGCATCAGTGGCGGAGACCCAGTCCCTGCACATCGTCAACTTCATGAAGATGTGGGCTAAAGGTGAGTTTAATCAGTTGTCTCCGAAGGCGGATGCCACGGAGCGCTTTAATAAAGAGCTGGTTGAAAACATGAAGGACACGGTTTGGACCACTGGCTGCGCCAGCTGGTATCTGGATCAGCAGGGTGTCCCGGTATCCTGGCCCTGGACGGCGGATAAATTCCGGAATGACCTGAAAAATCCGAAGCTATACGAGTACGAAATTTCCTGAAATCTGGCGGATGTAGGGAGGAAGCGCCGGTGAGATAACCGGCGCTTCACGGAAGTTAAGCAGCGTGTTGTTCCAGCCAGACAGGTCGCTTTTTATCTGATATTGGAGGACATTATGAGCGCGGAAAAAAATAAACAACTCGTCAGCGATTTTCTCAAAAAGTTTTCCGCCGGTGATTTTGCCGCCGCACTGGAGATGATGGCCGAAGACGGTACCTGGTGGGTGGCGGGTAACTTTCCGCTCTCGGGTACTAAAACCAAGGCCGAGTTTAAAGCGCTGCTGGGCGGTGTTGGAGACATGATGGCCGGACCCATTGTCATCGAGCCGGTGGCCATGACGGCCGAAGGCGATCGGGTTGCGGTCGAGGCGCTGTCCAGTGCCGAACACGTAAACGGTAAGTCCTATCGCAACGAATACCATTTCCTGTTTGTTCTGCGCGATGGCAAATTGGTTCAGGTTAAGGAATACCTCGACACCATGCATGCCAATGACGTGATGTGCGCCTGAGGGCGGGAGTGTTCAGGCACGCGCCGAGGGCGGCGCCTGCTTTCTGATCATGTAAGTCAGCACCGCGCCGACTAAAAAGGCGGCGCCGACAAAATAAAAGGCGTCGTTGTAGGCCATCACATAAGCCTCCCTGCGCGCGAGGGCATCAACCGCGCGCAGGGCCTGTTCCTGAGCCAGGGCATGGTCGGCGCCACGACTGGCGAAAAAGCCCTGCATGGCCTCCAAACGTTCGACCACGACGGGGTTATAAAGCGAGATGCTTTCGACGATGTGGCTCGAGTGGTACTGCTCGCGAATGGACAGAAAGGATGCCAGAAAGGCGATGCCTACCGCACCACCCAGATTGCGGGTAAGGTTGTACAAGCCGGACGCGGATCCCGCCTGCTCCTGCTCTATACCCACTGTGGCGATTACCGCCAGGGGAATGGAAATAAAGGGCTGGCCGAAACCGCGGATAAAATTGGCGAACAACAGCTGATCGTAGGCATCCTCCGCCGTCATGTCGATATTGATCAGACAACTCCAGGCGAAAATCACGCAGCCGATGGCTACCAGATGGCGGGGGTCCGTGGTCTTCATCAACTTTACCAGCAGCGGCACCATAATCAGCTGTGGGAAGCCGAACCACATCATCGTCAGGCCGGTCTGCCAGGCGTTGTAGTCCTGTATCTGGGCCAGGTAGAGGGGCGTGATGAAGATCGTGCCGTATAGGCCGAGGCCGAGGATCACGCCGACAAAGTTGGCCAGAGCGAAGTTCCAGCGTTTGAATAATCTGACATTGATAAAAGGGCTTTTGCCCCATAGCTGGCGGTAAAGGAAAATCAGAAAACAGGCGCCCGCCAGCATCGAGCCCCTGACGATGGCGTCGGATTCAAACCAGTCCAGTCGATTGCCTTCCTCGAGAATGATAATCATGGCGCCGAGGGCGACGGACAACATAATGATGCCGGGCCAGTCTCCAGTCTTGAGCAAATTGCGGTTGCCTTTGGATTTTTCCAGCCCCCACCAGAGGATGGCGAACATCAGTGCCGTGGGAATGATCTGCATGTAGAAAATCGATTGCCAACCCATATTTTCAGTCAGGTAACCGCCCAGGGTCGGGCCTATACTGGGCGCCTGGGTGGCGGTCAGGGAAAACATGGCGATTCCCAGCGGCTGCTTGCTGGGCGGCAGTAGCGTCAGAATGCAGGTAAAGGAAAGGGGAATAAAGGTGCCGCCGGCAAACCCTGCAATGGCGCGAAATATCAGCATCGACTCCAGGTTCCAGGCGAGGGCACAGGCGAGGGTGGCGACGATAAACACCCCTGAGGCGGCGAGTACAAATCGCCGCAGTCCCCACACCTGAACAAGCCAACCGGTCAGGGGGATGACCACTACTTCAGCCGTGAGGTAGGCGGTGGAGATAAATGAGCCTTCGTGCAGGGTCGCGGACAGGGCGCCCTGAATATCCTTCAGGGAGGAGTTGGTGATCATGATGTTGAGCACGGCAATAAAAGCGCCGATGACGCTGCCCCAGACGGTAAACCAGGTTTTCAGTGATACGGGCGCTTCCTCGGCGCCCGAAGGTCTGGCGGTATTGGTCTGTGCTGGGGTTTCGGTGGTCTCGCTCATGGTATGGCGTCTTATACTTCTACTTCGGACCGAATGGCTGGATCGGCGTCACCAGGATGTATTTTAAAAAAACGCTTTCAGACCTCAATGCGCACCTGGCCGTCAGCGACGCTGACGGGGTAGGTTTTCAGGCATTTTTCCTTGCGTACTATATTCAGGGCCTGGATGCCCGGTGGGAAGTTGGCCCATTTGACGACGTTGCCGCTGGCGATATCAAATTCAGCGCGATGGATGGGGCATTGCAGGACCTTGCCATCCAAAAGCTTCCCTTTTTTGAGCGGCATCAAAAGGTGGGTACAGTTGGCCTGGATGGCGTGATACCCACTATCCAGGCGAAACAGCAAAATTTTTTCGCCGTTTATCTTTAGAAGTTTTCGCTCGCCTACCGCCAGTTCGTCAGCGCTTCCCGCATCGTGAATAGCCATATCATCCTCGCAATGGTGTTCGATTGGTGCGTCGTTTCAGGTAAGGGTTTCCGATCAACGCAACATATCCCTTAGACACAACCGGTCAGTTAGAAGCAACCGGTAATTTTTTCATAAAGGCAACAAAGCCCAGGCTGATCATAAAGGCCGCGCCCATAATATAAAAACAATCATTGAATGCCATGATGTAGCTTTCGCGTCGGGCGATGGCATCGACGGCTCTTAGCGCCTGTTCCTGGGCCGTTACCGGATCCGAGCCGAGGCCCGCGAAGTAATCCCTGAAGCCCTGCAAGCGTTCCACGGTAAACGGATTGTAGCTCGACACTGACTCCAGAATATAATTGGAGTGATATTGCTGGCGATTTGACAAAAAGTTCGCGAGGGCGGCAATCCCGACGGCGCCGCCGAGATTGCGCAAGACATTAAACAGGCCCGACGCCGAGCCCACCTGTTCACGCTCGATCTCCGCCGTGGCAATGACATTGAGCGGTACCATGATAAATGGCATGCCCAGACCCCTGATGACATTGGGCCAGATAAGGTTGTCGCGCGCGTAATCCGCGGTCATGTGTGTGTTCAGCAGACAGCTGAGGCCAAAAATGAAGGCGCCAATGGCCAGCAGTATGCGCAGATCGATACGCTGCATCAGCTTTAGTACGATGGGGACGACGACGAGCTGCGGTAATCCGACCCACATCATCACCAGGCCGATCTGCATGGCGTTGTAGCCGTGCACCTGGGCCAGGTACATTGGCAGGATGAACACCGAACCATATAAGCCCAGGCCAAGCACTATGCCAACGATGTTGGAGAGGAAAAAATTTCGGCGAGTGAGCAGACGCAAATTGATGAAGGGTTCGGCCCGTTTCAGTTCGATGGCGACAAAAATTATCAGGCAAATAACGGCAATGATGGTGCCGCGTAGTATGAACTCGGATTCCAGCCAGTCTTTGCGATTGCCCTCTTCCAGCACGATAATCATGGCACCGAGTCCGACGGCCATGGTGGCGATGCCAAACCAGTCGCCATTTTTCAGCAGGGACAGGTTGCTGGAACTCTTTTTCAGGCCCTGCCAGAGCAGGAAAAACATGAGCGAGGTGGGAACAATCTGCAGGTAAAAGATGGCTTGCCAGCCAAATGCCTCGGTCAGATAGCCACCCAGGGTGGGGCCAATGGTGGGTGCCTGGGTGGCGGTCAACGAAAACAGACCCATGCCGATCGCCTGTTTATTGGCCGGCAGCAAGGTGAGAATAATCGCAAACGACAGGGGTATCAGCGTCCCCCCGGTGAGGCCCGCCAGCGTCCGGAAGACCAGCATGGACTCCAGGTTCCAGGCCATCGCGCAGAGCAGGGTGGCGCCGATAAACAGGGCCGTGTTCCAGAGAATGTATCGGCGCAGGCCGAACACCATGGTCAGCCAGCCGGTAATGGGGATGACCACCACTTCCGCGGTCAGGTAGGCGGTGGAGATAAACGAGCCTTCCTCCAGCGTTGCCGAAAGCGCGCCCTGAATGTCCTTCAGCGAGGCATTGGTAATGTGAATGTTGAGCACAGCGATAAATGCGCCCAGCACGCCGCCGAAAACGGTCATCCAGGTTGCGGCGGAGACTTCATTCCCATTGTCGGTACTGGTGGCGTCGGGCCTCCGAGGCTCGTCGTTCGTGATTGCGCCACTCATTCAGGCTGGAAAAGTAGTCAGTGGCTTTATTGGTGGCGGCAGTTAGTGGGCCGCAACCGCTGCCGAGTCCTGCTCGGCGGTACGCGTGTCAACACGGGCCACCACTGACATGCCTGGACGTAGCCGCGCCACCACCGGATTACTTTTATCGAGGATGATTTTTACCGGTATGCGCTGGACAATTTTGGTGAAATTGCCGGTAGCGTTGTCCGCGGGCAACAGGCTGAACTCGGCGCCGCTGGCGGGAGAAAGGCTTTCCACCACACCATCAACCGGGTCTTCGGGGAAGGCATCGATTTCAATTTTCGCCTTCTGCCCTTTATACATGTTGGTTAACTGGGTTTCCTTGAAATTGGCGCTGACCCAGACGTCATCCAGCGACACGATGGCCATTTTGCGCGCCCCGACCTGAATATATTCGCCCGGCTCCACATGTTTATTACCGACTACTCCGTCGCGGGGTGCGCGAATGTCGGAAAGGTACAAGGCAATGTCGGCCTGCTTTTTGGTGGCTTCGGCTTCCGCCAGCTCGGCGCGTGTTTCGTCGGCTTCAGCTTTGAGTACGTCCTGCTGCGCGCTCACCGCGGCCAGGTTGGCCCGTGTCCGGCTCAGTTCAGCCTTGCCGCTGGCGACGTCGGTAAGGGCATGGTCGTAGCGCTGCTTTTCAGCAAACCCTCGGCTCTTGAGCTGCTCGGCGCGCACCAGATCCAACTCCGCCTTTTTGAGTTGCGCTTGTGCCGTCTCCACCTCGGCCCTGGCGGCCGCGACCAGGGAATGCTGCATCCGCAGTTTGTTTTCAATCGTCGCGAGCTCGGCCTGAGCGCGCGCGATTTGTGCCTGTGCGCTGGCAACGGCAGCATCAAAAGTCGGTTTGAACATGGAAATCAGAATGTCACCAGCGCCAACCTTCTGGTTGTTTTTTACGTTTACCTTTTCAACGATGCCGGGCACCTTGGCGCTGATAATGGTGATATCGGCCTGGGTATAGGCGTTATCCGTCGATTCCCAGTGGCGGCCTTCGGTCCACCAGTTTTTCAACCACCAGCCGCCGCCAGCCAGTAACACCAGTAATAGGGAAAGCAGGATAATTTTGCGCATAGTCAGAACTCTTTAAGGAATCGTGGTTCCATGTTCCAGGGGCGCCATCGAGGAATCCGCCACGCCCAATATCTCGTTGGCTTATTGTCGGTGCTGGCGTAGTGGAGAAGCGGCGCCTGAAATGGTACTGTGCCGTACCCTAGCACCGGAAATAACAGCGCGCAATACTTGATTGATTTGCAATTCGGGTTTGAACCGCTGTCAACCGGCGCCAAGGAAGGATAAACCAGGATTCGCGGTGAGTAAGACTATGGGTGAGTAAAACTATGATGGAAGAAAAGCGCGAAGCGATTCTGGAGGCGGGCAAGGAAGTGCTATTTGAGTACGGCTATCTGGGCGCCAGTGTCGATGAGGTATTGCGCCGAGTAGGCGGCTCCAAACGCACCATTTACAAATACTTCGAAAGCAAGGAAGGTTTGTTTGCGGCCATCGTGACTGAACTTGTGAAGCAAATGATGTGGCCATTGGAGCAGACTCTGCTGGATAAGGATGGCGAACTGTACGCCACCCTTGAAGGCCTGGGCCAGGCCTATCTCGATGTCATACTCAGGGAAGAAAGCATCGCCATTTTTCGTATAGTCACATCCGAGGGCGTCGTTTATCCGGGCCTGGGTAAGGCATTGTTTGACTCAGGTCCGGGTGCCGCGGTGAAACGACTGGAAGCATTTCTGCTCCACCAGCACAAGATCGGCGTGCTTTCCATAGACAATGTCAATTTCGCCGCCCGCCATTATTACGGCATGGTGCGCTCCGACCTGCACATGCGCGCGTTATTGGCCCTGCCTTTGCCGGCGCCTGCCGAAATCAACCGGGAAATGTGTCAGGCTGTTGCCAGTTTTGTCCGCATTTACAAGGCCTAGCGCTATTTCTCCACCTTTTTCGCGCCGTCTGTTTTATAGTAGGTACCTGCCGTTTTATAGTAAGCACTTGGGCTCACGCGGCTTGCCTTTGCGTGCAGCCTGATACCAGGTTTTTCAAGGCTTTTTTCCGCCAGCTCCCTTCCTGACCGGCTTATCACGCCAATGGAATTGGTTGAGAGCGGCTGCAAGCTTGGAAGTCATCGAGACACAATTATGCTGCCTGTACTAAAAAATCGCTCAATAAAAAACCGGGCCTGGTTGCTGCCCTTGCTGAGATTTGCCGCGGCCATGAGCCCTGTTGCCGCATCTGCCGCGACCGGTGGGTTTGCGGAATTCGAACGGAAGTTGGCGACCTTTGATCCCGGCGGCCGCTACCTGACCAAACCGATTGAACGGAGGGTGCCGGGGTTGAGTATGAGCGGTTCGTATTTCCTGTGGGCCGATAGTCTGGTTTCAGGCAAGGAGGACATCGGTTTCCGCGATCGGGATTTCAACAGCCTGCAGCAACAGAATATTTTTGAACTCGAGCTGAACTATCGTTTGTCACCGGGTATGGAACTCACCAGCATCAATCATTTTTTCCATGATCTGGTTTATGACTGGCAAAACGCGGACGGTCTCTATGCCGATAAAGTCGATAAAGCCTATCGGCAATACAACGACTTCAACCGTATGGCCAGGGAGCTGTATTTTTCCTACCGGACGCCGAAACTTGATCTGGTGCTGGGTAAGCAACAGATTGCCTGGGGCAAGATGGACGGTCAGTTTATTGACGCCATCAATTCCATGGATTTGCGTGAATCGGTGCAGCTGGAAGCCAGTGATTATGAGGTGCGTCGCCTGCCCATGTGGATGGCTAACGTGACCTACTATTTTCAACATGCCTCGCTCAACCTGCTCTGGATTCCCGATTTCGAGGCCAACGTCAATCCAGTATATGGCACACCCTGGGCATCACCACTGCTGCCGCCGGATGACGCCACTGCTTCAGCCAATGAGGCTTTGCTCAGTGATCGCACCAACGTCGCGGGCGATCGGCTCTTGCAAACCGAACGACCGGACTGGTATCGCTTCTCTGATCATCAATTCGCGGCGCGCGTCGATGTCGCCAGCGGCGTCCTGACCTGGGGGCTGATTTACTACTACGCTTTTGAGCGCGATCCGGCCCAGAACATTGTTGGCAGATTCAGTGATGCCAGTGGTGATCACCTGATTATTCAGCCCGAGCACGAGCGGCTGCATCATTTCGGTATCACGTCCGATTACGCCTGGGTCATGTCCAACGTGCCCTGGGTCGGCACCCTGCCAGTCGTGTTCAGGGCCGAAGCCCTCTATACCAAGGATGCCCACTTCACCGATTTTATCGGTCAGGCGGTTGCCCGAGTGGGGGGGGATGCCGAGGGCGTGAGCAAGCATGACACCATTCGGGGGGCGCTGGCCTTTGAATTCGCCTTGCCATCCAATGTCACGGCAATTTTCCAGCCGTCGTTTTATTACACGCGGGACTGGCGCGGTGGCTTGGGTGCGGGTTTTGGCGGCGCCGTTGGCGATCGCTGGAATTTCATCCCGGTGGTGTTTGTCGAGCGGCCGATTCGGGCCACACGTGACCGACTCAAGCTGAGCGTTACCTTGAGTCCTTATTTTAGCGGCCCGGAGCGCGGCTATCAGGGGAGCAAGACAAAATTCCTTGCGAGTTACGAATTCAGTCAATACATTAAAGGCAGCGTGATTTATACCGATTACAGTGGCGGCAATAACGACGATCTTTTTGGCCAGTTCCACAATTACGATAATCTCGGTATTGAGCTGCAGTACGAGTTTTAACCGGCAGTCGCCTTCACCGGAATCAGAAAATGCAAGTCAGAAAGCAAATGTTGGGTGCCCGGAAAAACCCGGCGGCGGTGCAAAGTCGAAGTCGGCCGACGTTGTTGATGGTTTTATCCGCATTGATGATCACGGCGTCACCACTGCATGCGACCGAAAAAGCAGACAAAGCAGACGCAGCGCGATCGGGCACGTGGCGTACACTTGATGCGTTGACCGATTTTGAGCGCCAGCGCTTGGATCTGAGCCCCACGAAAAAACCTAACGAAAAGTCCGTGGCCGCATATCTGCCGCGGGAAAACTGGCCCTTTGAGGCACCGTTCAGCGCTCAGGAAATAGGCTTCCGGATTATGGATTTCAGTCATGTGCCTCGCTGGTCCCACATCATGGCCGACGCTTTTGGTGTGCTGACCAAGGCGGGCTACCTGACCCAGGGTGTCACCGTGGGCATGGTTGAGCAACCGGTGGAGCCCGGTGCGCGGGCTCAGATCAATGCCGCTCCCGGGGAAATCCACTCCAAACAAATCTATTTCGATACGTATCCCCCTAAAAATCGCGGCTTTCAGCAAATGTGGCTGATGCGACGTTCCGGGGCGGAAAACCCTGAAAAACTCGATTTTTTTGTCTATAGCCCCTCATTGCGCAGGGTGCGCCGCCAGCCGCCACCTCGGCGGGAGGCCCAGTTTCCGGATATGGTGCAGTCCTTTGACGATATTACCGGTCGTGAAGCCTGGGAATTCAACTGGCGGTTGTTGGGTGCCGACACCCTTTACGAGACGGTGCGCTTTCCCGTTACCCGCAAGCAGATTACGCTGGGCCGACCCGATGGGAGTTTTTACGATATGCCCGTCGGCGAGTTCAAGGTGATGGGTGATGCCTACCCGTTTTACCGTGAGGATGGCGGCGTCGATTGCTTCGTGGTGGTGGCCGAACCTAACCGGGACTGGCTTCCTGATTACCAGATATCCAAGCTGATTTATTGGGTCGATCAATATTACTTTTACCCGCTGCGTATCGAGCAATACGATGAGCAGGGGCAACTAAAAACCGTTCAGGTACGACTGGCGCAAAGGGATAATAAGACGCTCGCGGAGGGTTTTGGCTATTCCAATAACCTGACGGTCTACTACGATATTAATCAGGATATTCTCAGCTATAGTCTTCACGACGCCGTTACCGTCAAGGAATGGAGCGAAGAAGAACTGGCCATGTTTACACCGGATTTTATGCGCAGGCGATGGCTTAAGTATCCACAACAAAGTTTGGCTTTGCTGGATGGACCCGATCAGTTTTATCTTCGGCCTCACCTGATGATGGAGCGTTTTCCGCGGGAGCGAACCATTCACCTCGCCGAGGACGTCGCGGCCCGCATCGCGGCGCAGAACAACAACGGCTATCTGAAATTTAGTATGGTGGATTAGTGCCCGTTGCCCGCATTAGCGGCGTGTGGTTCCAGGCCGAAGTCAGTGGCCTGGGGACAGGCGGCACAAAAAAAGGCCGTCGTCCGTCGAGCCTGCACCCGGACCACTGATCCGGGCGGTTCGGCACCGACTCGTTCGGCGTTGCTTGATCACTTCTACTGCAATTTTCTGGCGTGCTTTATTTGCCTGAACGTCATTTGGCCTGATTGTCATTTGGCCTGAATGACTATTTGCCAGTAAACGCAGGCGCGCGTTTTTCCATAAAGTGGGCGACGCCTTCCTTGAAATCATCGCTTTTAATACTCGCATTCATCTCTTCCACTGACAGATCCAGGGCGCTGTTCAGATCCTGGAACAGGCTTTCCCAGATCTGGTGTTTAATGACGCGCATGGACCGGGGAGAGTTGTTATTGGCCATGTCATGGGCGATGGCCATGGCCGCTTCCAGAAAGCCTTCGTCGGGCAGGACCCGATTGACCAGACCCAGTTCCCCGGCTTCCCTGCCGTCGAATACCCGGCCGGTGAGCCAGATATCCATGGCGGTGGCCAGGCCGGTGATGCGGGGTAGCAACCAGGCGCCGCCGTATTCAATGATCAGACCCCGCTTGACGAAAGCCGAGGTAAATTTGGCGCTGGCGGCGGCGATCCGCATGTCGCAGAACAGCGTAAGCACCAGGCTGATTCCCGCGCAGGGACCGTTAATCGCGGCAATAATTGGTTTCGGTATGGCGGGAAAGTAGGAGTACTGCTGTTTGAAATCATCCCGGGTGTTCCGTGGCGGTTGTTTGGGTTTGTCCTCCTGTTTATCCCCGGCCTGACCAGCGCCGAGGCCCTGCAGGAGGTTCATGTCGGCACCGGCGGAAAAACCCCGGCCCGCGCCGGTGAGGACAATGACGTTGACACTGTCGTCCTCGGCGGCGGTGACGGCGGCATCCTGAATTTCCTCGGCCATGCGTCGAGTCCAGGCATTGAGCTTGTCAGGGCGGTTGAGGGTGATGACGGCGACTTTGCCGTCGACGTGATAAAGAATTTCGCGGTATTCCATGTCGGTCTCCAAGGCGGATTTTTTTAACGCGTGTTCGCGCAGCTACTTACCAAAGTTGAGTTCAACTGATCCCGTTGGGTTGCCTGGATTTATTCCATTTCCGCAAAGGCTTTGATCAACTGGAAGCCGATCGCCATGGGCGGTGGCAGCAACACACCGGTATCGGTGGCGCCGTTGAGTACGTCTCGCAGCAGCGCACGACTGACCCAGCGGGCTTCCTCCAGTTCCTTGCCGTCAACGGTAATGTCCGTGGTCTTGGCTTCGGCAAAGCAGCCGATCATCAGGGAAGAGGGCCAGGGCCAGGGTTGCGTGGAATGGTAGTGTACGTCGCCTACCACGATGCCGGCTTCTTCCTGGATTTCACGGCGCACGGCTTCCTCGATGTTTTCACCCGGTTCAATGAAACCCGCCAGAGCGGAATACATGTTGGGCGGGAACATGGGCTGACGGCCGATCAGGCATTCGTCGCCACGGGTGGCAACCATGATCACCACCGGATCAGTGCGCGGAAAATGCTCGGCGTTACACTGGCCATCGGCGCACTTGCGCATATAGCCGGCTTCGCGCATTTCAGTTTTATTGCCACACACCGCGCAGAACCGATGGCGGGCGTTCCAGTCGAGAATAGCCTTGGCGGTGCCCAGGGTGGCGGGATCGCCGAGAGGCAATTGCAGGGCTATGGCGCGCAGGTCCATGAACTTGCCGACACGGGTAAAAGGTTCGCTGCGGTTGGCCTCGTCATAGGCAGTCACGTCAACAGCGAAATGGGCGACGCCCGCCTCATCCTCGCCCAGGAAGATGGTGGGGACTCCACTCATCAGGTAGCCCTCCAGGTCAACCGGTGACAGCCAGCCGATACCATCTCGGCGCGGTGCGACCAGAGGCTGTAACTTCCATAGCGGCACAATACGCGTGCTCGGGTCCTGCAATTTGGCTTTCAGCCATTCGGGATCCGTGCGGCGGTGTCCCGCGCGGTCCAGTGGGCTGCCGGCGAAAGTGTGAACTGCTGACATGGTGTCCCCCTTGTTTGGATGTGGTGGTAAATTCTGCTCTGTTGAATCCCTGTCAGGATTGATTTTATGCCTTACACAGATGTGGGTTTATCTCTCCCCGTACGCGATGGACTCACTCCCCGCGCTTGCTGCTTACTCAGGAGAGGGCGTAATCGGAGACAAAGGCATTGGTTTTTCGCTCCTGTCCGAAGGTGGACATCGGGCCGTGGCCGGGAACAAAGGCGACATCCTCGCCCAGGGGCCAAAGTTTTTCCGTAATCGACTTGATCAATGTGTTGTAATTGCCGCCGGGGAAGTCGGTTCGCCCAATGGAGCCCTGAAACAGAAGGTCGCCAACAATGGCGAGCCTGGCGGCCCGGTTAAAAAATGCCACGTGGCCGGGAGTATGGCCAGGGCAGTGATAAACCTCCAGCACTTCCTTGCCCACCGTGACGGTATCACCATCGTTGAGCCAGCGATTCGGCTCGAAACTGCGGAAAGAGCCGCCCAGGCCGAACATTCTGCCCTGTTCGGGGAGTTTTTTGATCCAGAAAGTTTCTTCCTTCTGTGGTCCTTCGATAGGTACCTGGTACTTGTCCGCCATGTCCGCCACGGCTCCGGCGTGATCCATGTGGCCATGGGTGACAAGGATTTTCTCCAGCGTCAGGCTTTCCTGTTTCAATAGCTGCTCGATACGATCGATATCGCCACCGGGGTCGACGACGGCGGCAAGCATGGTCTGCTCGCACCAGATGACGGAGCAGTTTTGCTGGAAGGGCGTTACGGGGACAACGGCGAATTTCATAACTGTCAGTCCGGATGGAGGTAAAAATTTCAGCATCGAACATTAACAGAGAATGGCGCCTGGATCATGTTCTGGGACGGGAGCATTCGGGACCCGGTTTCAACCTTTAATTAATTCTTGCTGGCAAAGGCTTCGACAGTGCCGAGATCAAACCCCGCCTTGCCGTCGGGGCGCAGTGGCTGCAGACAAACATGATCGGCGCCGTTTTGCCAGTGTGCTTCCAGGCGTTTGACAATGGTCCGGTCATCACCCCAGGCGACGATGGCATCAACCAGACGGTCACTGCCGCCGCTTTCCAGATCTTCCGCCATAAAGCCCATGGCCAGAATATTGTTGCGGTAATTTTCCATGCCCAGGTAAAGGGCCATGAACTTGCGCGCCACGGCGCGGGCTTCGCTGGGCTCTTTGATGCGCAGCACTTTCTGCTCCGGCGCCAGAAACTTGTCCGGACCGAGCAATTCGCGCGCCTGGGCGGTGTGTTCCGGGGTGACGAAATAGGGGTGGGCGCCATCGGCCTTTGTCGCTGCGAGACCCAGCATGTTTTTGCGTAGTGCGGCCAGCACGACCATACCCCGTTGCGCGGGTGTGGCCCGACCATAGGGAGCTTGTTCCATGGCTTCCAGGTACTGGCGCATGGTGCTTACGGGCTTGCCGTAGGGATGCCGCCTGATGGCTGACACCATTTCCCGGTGAGACACGCCCAGGCCCAGGATCAGACGACCATTGCTCAGTTCGTCGAGGGCGTTGCGCGCCGCGGCCATGGCGATCGCATCGCGCGCATAGATATTGGCTATGCCGGTGGCGAGCAGTAGTTTATCGGTCTCCGGTGCCAGTACCGAGAACATGACAAAAGGGTCGCGACCAAAGGCTTCGGGCAGCCATAGCGTGCTGTAGCCCCACTGTTCGGCCTTTTGGGCCAGGTCGATGCACTGGCCATAGCTGTGATTGTCGACCATGCACCACAAGCCTAGCTTGCCGATATCGGATTTGTTCATTGATTACCTCCGGCTTGCCACCTGCAAGACACCATCCACGCTTCAATACTCATCCCGGCGAGCTTAGCATAGCTTGCAAATACGCTGGTGGCCCGATTAAATCCCTGTCTACATGTCGCCCGACCGGTATCGCTCAGCTTTGAAGCACTCCCATACGCCGACCGAATTTGCAGCCCGCGAGTGGCTTAGATACACCCGCCATATTCAGCTGCCCGGCTTTGGTGCCGAAGGTCAGAGCCGCTTGAAACACTCCCGCGTCCTGGTGATCGGCTGCGGTGGGCTGGGGTCACCACTACTGCTGTATCTGACAGCCGCGGGAGTGGGGCGCCTGACCCTGGTCGATGATGACAGCGTCGATCTGACCAATCTTCAGCGACAGATCCTCTACACGGAAAACGATCTCGGTTTGCGCAAGGCGCAAGCCGCCGCCCGGCGCTTGCGGGCACTCAACAGTGATATCGAAGTGGTGGTCGTCGGTGAGTCGTTTGGCGCCCTGGATGGTGGTGGCGCGAATCAATTGGTCAGGGAGAGGGCGCTGGTACAAGCCCACGATCTGGTCGTCGACTGCACCGATAACTTTGCCGGTCGTTACCTGATTAATGACCTCTGCGCCGAATATGGGAAACCCTGGGTCTATGCCAGTGTTTTCCAGTTTTCGGGTCAGTGCGCGTTATTTCAGCCGGGGGCGGGCTGTTTTCGCTGCCTGTTTCCGGAGTCACCCGAGGGTCTGCCCGACTGCAATAGCGCGGGCGTACTCGGCGCAATACCCGGCCTGCTCGGCGCTATTCAGGCCAATGAAGTGCTCAAGTACCTGGCCGGGTTGCCGACGCCCCTGGCCGGCAATCTTCTGCTGGTCGAAGCCGTTGATCTGGAGTTTCGGCGGGTAGAGTTGCAGCGCGATCCCACTTGTCCGATTTGCCACCCCGGCGATGTCGATCATCGCACCACGAGCGTGGAACCGAGCCAGGACCCGGCAGGTCAGTCCATGCCTGAGGCGGACGCAATCGAAATCAGTGTGGCAGCTTTCGCGCACATGGCCGGTGAAGCGTTCACTCTGCTTGATGTCCGCGGCGACGCTGAGCGCCAGGCTTTCCACATCGGTGGTCAGCACCTGGCGTTGGCGGCCATCGCGGAAGCCCAGCGATACCTGCCCAAATCCCGGCCCATTATTTGCTATTGCCAGTCCGGGCAGCGTAGTCTGGCCGCGGCCCGACTTCTGAGCGAGGCCGGTTATTCAGCCCGAAGCCTGGCCGGTGGCCTGGTAGCCTGGCTGAAATACCAAAATGCCCAAGAATGCAAAATCAATGACAAATAACCGCGGGAGCGCAGGAAATTATGGTTAATCTGAAAACGGCCACTTCCGAGGAAGTCGCAAAAATTATCCCCTATCTGAAAATTTTTTCGGCTCTGAATGAAAAAATCTACCGCTGGACCGGCGGTCGTCTGATGGGCAAGCTGAACGGCTTTGACGTCATGCTGGTCACCATGACTGGCGCCAAGTCCGGCAAAAAGCGGGTGATTCCCCTGATGTATGTGCCCTACAAAGAGGGTGTCATTATCGTTGCCTCTCAGGGTGGGGCGCCTCAAAACCCCGTTTGGTACAACAATCTCGTGGTCAACCCCGATGTGGATGTGCAATACAAAAACAAAACGATGCGGTTACGCGTGCGCCGCGCCAGCGCCGAAGAGAAGGCCGAAGTCTGGCCGGTGTGCTGTCAATACTATCCCGATTACGATATCTACCAGAAACGCACCGAGCGGGATATTCCGGTATTTATTGCCGAGCCACGTTAACGTGCCGATGTAAACGTGACACAGCCAGGTCACCCGGCCCCCCACCGCAGTCTTGCCTGGCTCGCGTTGACGGTCTGCCTGCTACCGACGGTGGTCGTGCATGTGGCCTATCTGGCGTCGGTTAACGGTGGCTATGTGCCCCTGTGCAATCCTTACCTGGAGGGCTGTGCGTCGATCAGCGCCAGTGGTCGCCACGGCTTCAGCTATATTTTTTTCAAACTCGGCATGTTTCCGGCGGCCATGCTGATGGCGCTGTTCTGGGTGGTCTGTCGCCAATGGTTGCTGTTGCTGGGTGAC
This sequence comes from Porticoccaceae bacterium, assembly GCA_040235495.1. Classification (GTDB taxonomy): domain Bacteria; phylum Pseudomonadota; class Gammaproteobacteria; order Pseudomonadales; family Porticoccaceae; genus HB2-32-21. The sequence goes on along the minus strand of JBECKV010000127.1, from coordinate 4,859 downwards.
GAAAGTCGCTCCTTACTCGCGGCCATGGTAATCATCGGGGTCATCTCCGCGTTATTTCTGATGCTATACACCGCCTACCTGGGTTCGCGCGGTGACTTCTACCGCTTTATGCGGCGCACGGGTGTCATTGTCTACTTTGCCTTCGGCTATTTGGCACAGCTGTTATTGCTGGCGCGTATGCAGCGGCTGCGAAGGAGTGGGCGTCTGGTCCTGCCTGGCTATGTCTGGCGGGGAAAAATGGCGCTGGTCGGTGGCTTATTTGTCTTTGGACTGGCCAGTATCCCGGTCTCTAGTTTCATGGCGGACAAGGACCGGCTCGAGAACATTATCGAGTGGTTGTTTGCCCTGATGATGGTCAGTTACTACTTTTTCAGCTGGAGGGCCTGGCGCCTTAGCGGGCTGTCTGTTCGCTTGAGGCCGCCGCGGGTCGAGCTCCGGCCCTGAGAAGGATATAGGGTAACTCAAGGAAAACATGCTTGTTTTGCCATTCCCGGTTGCTGGGCTAGACTGAGTCGAGGAACACGGGGATTGAAGGAAAAATAAAATGAAAATTGGTGTGACCCAGGTGCTGGCCAACAGTGACGCCGATCCGGCCATTGTTGCGAAGCATGCGGAGGAACTCGGCTTCGAGTCTTACTGGCTGCCCGACCACACTATCCTGCCAGTGCATGCCACGACCCGCTACCCGGGCGTCAGGGAAGGGGCCAGGGAGCCACGCACCCTATGGCAGATTCCCGACCCCTTGATAGCGCTTTCCCGTGCTTCGGCGACGACTAGCACGATCAAACTGGGCACCGGGATTTGCCTGGTGCCGGAACGAAACCCGCTGCTGCTGGCCAAGCAGATTGCCACTCTGGACGATGCGTCCGGGGGACGATTCCTGTTCGGAATAGGCGCCGGCTGGAACCGGGAGGAATGCGAAATCCTGGGCGGAGACTTCGACCACCGTTGGTCTCAGGTTAAGGATCACATCGCCGCCATGAAGGTGCTCTGGCAGGACGAGGAATCGGAATATCACGGCAAATATGTCGATTTTCCGCTGGTCAGGTGCTTTCCCAAGCCGGCCCGCAAACCTCATCCACCGGTTCTGTTGGGTAATATCGGCAGCCCGCTGGCGTTCAAACGGGTGGTCGAATGGGGTGATGGCTGGATGCCTGTGGTAGAGAGTGTGGAACAATTTGCCGAAGGCGTGTCTAAGATACGGTCGCTGGCCATGTCGGCCGGCAGGGCGCTGGAAACTCTCGATTTCACGGTCTTCGGTATGCATGGTCAGTTTCGTGGTAACGATGAAATAGCAGCGCTGGAAGGAGCCGGTGCCGGACGCGTGATCCTCTGGGTGAAAAGCCTGCTGTTGGATGATATCCGACGGGAGCTGGATGAACTGGCGAACCAGGTACTCAACTGAACCGACGGAAGAAAATAAATTCACACATCACTTTAAATATTTTATATAAGATATTGAAAAATAATCATAAAATACATACATATTTGTGGTGAAAGGAGGCGAGTCATGACTGAGTTTTCGGACATCAACGTACAGGTATTGAAAGATCGGGCCGCCCTTAGCGATATTCTGCATAACTACGCAGCGGGCGTGGATATGCGGGACTGGAACCTGTTTCGGAGTTGCTTTACCGATGACCTGGAAGCGGACTTTACCGGCGTGCTGCCCGGAAATGTCTGCCACGGTGCGGACAAATGGGTGGCCGCCGCGGAACGTTTGCTTACTCCACTGACGGCAACCCAACATATCATCACCAACCATGTCCATGTGATTGACGGCGATACGGCCAGGAGTCGGTCCTACCTTCAGGCCCAGCATATGTTGCTCAATCCAGATGGCTCCGAGCAGCATTATCTGCTCGGTGGTTACTATCAATACGACATGGTCCGCACCAGTGAAGGCTGGAAGATCAAAAAATACAGCCTGACCAAAACATGGTCTTCGGGGGACCCCAGTGTGCTCATTCCCGATCAGCCTGTCAGGCAAAAGGTCGGTTAAATCGCATATATAAAGGTCGGTTAAATCGCAAAAGGTCGGGCCGATCGATAGCGGGACGTCTTGCCCTAAAGTAGAGCAGTCCGGTGTTCTCAAATCTTGAGACTCATGCGGCGCTGTTGCCTGGAAACCGCGGTGTGGCGGGCGCTTTAGGTCTCTAGAGGCTTCGCGTCACGCCCTTTGCAAGGTATTGCTATCGGTATGCTCGAAAGCACGCCCATAGATAGTCAGGCTGGTGGTTTCCGTATAAGTCAACTGGTCGTCCCGTAGGGTGACCTGCTGGGTAAAGGCGGTGGTTTTCGCTTTAGCATTCATAAAGGGCGATTGCACGATCGACCAGTCCGGATCGTCGATTGCAGCCGATACCTCCAGAACCATTGCGCCGTTGCTCCCGGCTCTGGCGGTACCGCCCGCCAGCAGTATGACGGCACGTGGAATGGCCAGCGAGTGCATCACGATTTCGGCGGCGGCATCCCAGATCCAGTAACCGGCTTCATGATGAAAAATTTCATCGTCGGCTTTACGCCGCACGATTTGCTTGTAGCTCAGCGCCGCCAGCACCTGTTCTTCCGCGTTAGTGACGAGGCCCACCGGTTCAAAGGTCAATGATTCGTAATAGGGATTAGTTTCCGAGCCATCTGGCTCGGGAGCGATATCAACGCCTTTGTCTCCTTCCCAACGGCCGATCAGGCCGGCTAAAGGTCCGTAATTGATGATCTCCGGCGATAGCGTCATGATGTAAAGAAATCCTGGTCTGAAGGTGGGTTAAACGAAAAACGCGAACACGGGCAAGCGCGAATTCGGTTCTAGGAGGAGCCCGTGGTAATCTCGCTCTCGGATTCCCGCATCGGTGCTAGTATGCGCCTGCGTTCGGAAGCCGAGTTTAAGCCGGCTGGTTAATATTGATCAAACAATAAGGAGTAATCCATGAAACTTTACGATTCCTTTGGTCCCAACCCACGTATGGTGCGCATGTTTATGGCCGAAAAAGGTATCCAACTGCCGGTGGAGGAAGTGGACTTGCTGGCTGGCGAAAACCGTCAGGAAGCATTCACCAGGAAAAACCCCGGCGCCCAGATGCCGGCGATGGAGCTTGATGATGGTACGGTGATTGCCGAAACCACCACCATGTGCCAGTACCTGGAAGAGAAATATCCGACGCCGGTGATCATCGGTGATACCGCCGAGAGTCGTGCGCTCAGCAACATGTGGGTGCGCCGCATCGAACTGGGCATTACCGAGCATATTTATAACGGTTTCCGTTATGCCGAAGGACTGGGGCTGTTCAAGGACAGACTCTACTGTATTCCAGAGGCGGCGGATGGTTTGAAGGCCAAGGCCCAGGATCAGCTGAAATGGCTCGATAAGCTGATGGCAGGCAAGGATTACATCGGCGGAGACAAGCTCGGTTTGGCGGATCTCATCCTCTACTGTTGCCTGGATTTTGCCCAGGGGGTTGGGCAGCCCCTAAACCCCGAACTGAAAAACATCAATGCCTGGTTTGCCCGCATGGATGCGAGGCCCAGCGCCAAGGCCAGTCTCCACCCCAATGCTGGCGCCGTGGGTATGAAGGGTTAGTGATAGAGATTTTCCTATTCGACAACAGGGGTCGTATTAGCGACCCTTTTTTTCGTTGCCGTTTTCTCCGTTTTTCCTCCGTGTTCGCGCGGGCGGGCCAGGGTCCGGATGGAAATTCAGCGTTGTGAACGGAAGCAGTCCCGCACTTCCTTGATATAAACCTCGGGCAGCTCAAAGGCAGCGAAATGCCCGCCTTTTTTCAGTTCATTCCAGTAAATCAGGGTTTTAAAACGCCTTTCCGCCCAGCGTTTCGAGGCGAGGAAAATTTCCTTGGGATACATGCTGCAGCCGGTCGGCAAAGTGATTTCATCCGTGGAAAGATCCTTGAAGCTGTGCCAGTAGAGACGCGCGGAAGAACCGGCGCTGGCGGTGCACCAATACAGCATGATGTTATCGAGCAACTCATCGCGAGTGAGGACATTCTCCGGGTGGCCATCACAGTCCATCCAGGACCAGTATTTTTCCAATATCCAGGCGAGCTGTCCAGCCGGAGAGTCGGTCAGGGCGTAGGCTACGGTCTGGGGTCGGGTACTCTGCTGTTTGGAATAGCCAGAGTCGTTGTCAAAATAGTGCTTGGCGCTCGCCAGAGCCTTTTCCTCCAGCGCACTCAGATCATTCATGGTGTCCGGGTCGGGTTCGACGACGATGAGGTTGAGGTGAATGGCGGCACAGTTACCGAGGTTCTGCATACCGATATTGGCGGTCACCAGCCCGCCCCAGTCACCGCCCTGGGCAAAATAATTGTCGTAACCCAGGCGCAGCATCAGGGTATTCCAGGCAGTGGCGATTTTGCCCACATCCCATTCCGGCTTGCTCGGTTTGCCTGAAAACCCGTAACCGGGCAGGGATGGGCAGACCACGTGGAAGGCATCGGCGGCATCACCACCATGGGCCACCGGGTTGGTCAGAGGTTCGATCACCTTATGGAATTCAACGATTGAGCCTGGCCAGCCGTGGGTAATAATCAGTGGCCGGGCGTTTTCGTGGGGAGAGCGGACGTGGATAAAGTGAATGTCTAAACCGTCTATCTCCGTGGTGAATTGTGCGAAGCGATTGAGCAGGGCCTCGCGGGCGCGCCAGTCGTATTCTTCCAACCAGTACCGGCACACCTCCTGGGTGTAGGCGAGGGGGATGCCCTGGGACCAATCCTGGACGGTTTCCTTTTCCGGCCAACGGGTGTTGGCCAGGCGTTGCTTCAAATCTGTCAACACCTTATCGCTTATGGAAATTTTAAAAGGTTTGATGCTGGTATCCGACATAACTGCTTCCCCGGCGGCTGGCC
>JBECKV010000066.1:0-18802 GCA_040235495.1 Porticoccaceae bacterium | reverse complement strand
ATGTCGCCGGTGTTACCGATCAGGGGCACCAGCGAGGTCAACACACCCAGCCCCATCGCGCCCTTCGCTGTCTTCTCCATGAAAAAACGGCGACTGTAGTCAAAATCGTACTTCTTTATGTGCATGTTTTTATACCTCCCGTATTTGCCAGCTTCATGGCCGGCGCCCTGAACATAACGACAAACGCAAACTCGAGGCGCCAAAATGCGCTCGCTTTACGCGTCGATTGAAAAAATATTGTTACCGCCGAATTTCGGTCAGGTAATGCTGCCTTGTACTACGGCTCTCCCGTTACTGCTGTTACAAATACTGCTGTTACAAATACTACTACTATTACTGTCACTACTACTGCGAATACTTGTTGAACGCCCAGCTCGCTGGCGCTCTGCTATATACCTATGTATCTATATACCTAACACCACCCCCGTAGCGCACGACGGCAGAGTTACTCGCTTAATGTTTGATCTGGATGATGCGTCCGGAGTGTCCCACCATTGCCACATTGTATCCCGTGGCGGTCCGCGTACCCTTGATAGACTGATACCATTTGACCGAAATGTCACCCTCGGTGATAGACTCCCAGCTTGCGCCACCATCGCGACTGCGTAAAAGCGTTCTGATGCCAGGAATGTAAATATCGTTGCCCGAGGCCCACACATCGAGCAGATTCTCCCGGGCGTCGACGTCCAGTGCCCGCCAGGTCAAGCCCCCATCGACGGTGCCGATGACTTTGCCTTTCTGGCCCACGGCATAACCGGTCTGGCGATCACTGAAAAAGATACCCGCCAGCGAGGCATCAGCCTTGTTAACCACTTCCCAGCTATCGCCCGCATCAACCGACATTAGTACAAGTTCAAATTCGCCGACAACGATAACGGTGTTGTCATCAAAAACCACCACATCGTAAATATGGGGTTCCAGGAAATCATTGAGAATCGCTTCCCAGTCCACCATCAAAGGCTCCCAGCTGGCACCGCTGTCACGCGAACGAAGAATCGTTCCGAAACCGCCCACCGCGAAAAGCAAGCCATTGCTATTACCTTCCACGGACAGAATTCGCTGATCGGTTCCCGAATCCGCAACCTGCCAGCTTCCATCCGCCTTTCGGACCTGGATATGACCGCCCTGGCCGACCGCCACCGCATTGCCCCCGCCACAGCTAACCCCCAGTAAGGCCTTTTCGGTAAGCGGCTTTTTGTCCGCTTGCCAGCTTACCCCGGCATCTTCGGTGTGGAGCACGGCGCCAGCCACTCCCACCGCCAGTCCCTTGTCACCGTCAAAGCAGAGATCGAACAGAGCATCATGGGGAATTCCCTGATAAACAACGTCCAGGATCTTATCTTCCGCGGCACCGACCGGAGCGATCGCCAACAATAAGGCGAGTAATCCCGACCAGCAACCAATTCGACGCGCGCCGCCCGTGATCCATCCACATCCTAATCGCCCTGACATCAAACTCGTCTCCAATTTAGATCTAGTGTGATTTTTGGTTTTATAGCCCAGCATTTCCCGGCTTTATTGGAAAGCCTCGTCGCCACCGGTGTAGTCTTCTAGATTAACGCCTTCACCCACCAGAAGATCCTTGGAAGCAACAAACTTGGGCTTCATCAGCCACACCAGAAGCGGCACCACGACCAGGGCAATAATCATATTGATCAACATCACCATCACCAGCAGGAGCCCCATATCAGCGAGGAATTTCAGCTCGGACATAAAATACCAGGGCAGAATGCCAATCAAGACGATGGTTGCGGTGAAAAAGATAGCCTTACCGGTGGTCGCCACGGAACTCAGAATAGCCAGACCGTAATCTTGCTGGTCCTGATATTCCTCGCAGATTCGACTGAGGAGGTAGATGCCGTAGTCAATACCGACACCGATGCCAATGGCCGCGATCGGCAGGGTGTTGACATCAAGACCGATGCCCAAGTAGACCATCACCGCGGCGAGAAAACAGTTGGACATATTTACTGGTATCAGCAACAAAAAGCCGGCAACAATGGAACGATAAGCGTAGGTACAGGTGATAAGAATCACTACGTTCAATGCGGCCAGTATCAAATACTGGTATTTATCCACCGTATCGTTGATCGACTGTTGCAGGGCGATAGTGCCCGAGCCCAGACGAATCCTGAATTTTTCGTGGTCGATGCCAATCTGGTCCAGCGCGTCGCGCACCTGTTCCAACGCGACATCCACGGTTTCCTGCTTATTGTCCTTGTACCAGAGGGACACGGTACCGTTCTGCTGCACAAAGTCGGTGACGTGGGAAAAGGCCTTGGGACTGGAGCCAAACAACACCGCGCCGCCGGCCGCGGACACAGCCTGATCATTATTATCGAGAGGCGCCCATTTGGGGTTGCCGCCACTGAACAGGCGATTGGCCTCCGGTAGATAATCGGCAAAGGACAGGGTGGCTTCCGGTGGCGATTCATCGCTTTCCACCAGGCGCTGCAGAGCGGTCATTTTGAATATGGTATCCGCCTGCTTGAGCAGGCGCTCCTGCTCTTCCTCTTTTACTTCAAAGATGATCTCCAGGGTATTGAGTCCGGGGAAATGGCCATTTATTTTACTGACCGCGATGTTGTAATCGGAATCACTCCAGAGCAGATTACTACCCTCGACCGGGTTGCCGATCTTTATCTGGAACATCTTGAAAAGGCTGAATGCGAACAGCACAGCCACTACTACCGTGGTGATTTTCGCGGGTCCACCATAGCTGACCCGGGACAGTCGTTGGAGCATATGCTTGACACCCACGTGAAAACCACCGCGCTCGGTATCAATGCCAATGATCTGCTTGACGTTTTTCGGCTCGGGCATCATCGACAACAGAACCGGTGTCAGGAAGACACCCGAGGGGATCAGCATCAACGCCCAGAAACCACAGAAAAGAGCGAAACGCTCCATGGTTGGAATCGGAGCGATGGCGATGAGAAACAGGCCCACGGCATCGGTCACGATCCCCAGAGTACCCGGGGCCATCATGACACTCATTGATATTTCCGCCGCCTTTTTCTTATCCCGAACGTGGTACTGTATTTCGTAGAAACGCTCGATAAATTGCACGGCATGACTGAAAGAACGCGCCACCAACAACAGGGGCACCACCATAATCAAGGGTTCAATGGGGTCGCCAATCCAGCCAACAAAACCAAAACCCCACACAGCCGCCACGATACTGCCGATCAGTGGCACGGCAACACCGACGATATTGCGCATATAAAGCACTAAGGACAGCAGCAAGGCGCCGCCGGTAACCGCGAATATCAACAACATTTGCTTTTCGTAGAAGTAAACCCAGCCGGTCAGCATCGGCTGGCCAGCGGCATAAATTTCATGGGCATCGTCCGCCTCGGCCTTGACGAGGTTTTCCTGGATAAACTCAAAAACCTCGCCATAGTCCATCAGGCGTTCTATAAAGGTCGCCTGAATCAATGTTGCCGTACCATCCGCTGAAATAAGGAAGTTCTGGCTCCCGGGGGATTTTTTTACCCGCTCGACAAACTCCGTCATCTCCTCCGGAGTTCTCGGGGCGTGGTCTCCCATGAGGGGTTGGCTATCTATACCGAAGGGCGTGGCCTCCGCGTAACGCGCTTTTTCCGTGCTGATGGAGAGAATCTGGTCGTGGTCGACTCCGGGGGTCAAGTCAATATTGCGAGTCATATCCCAGACCTTTTGCAGCGTCTCGGGGTTGTAAATCGTCTGCCCGTCGGTCCGCTTGACCATCACCGATACGGTCAGGGGATTACCGAAATTAGGGTGATCAAGATAAGTTTCGACGAAGGGGTGATTTTTGGGAAGAAGGTCTGAAAAGATTGTCTTTAACTTGGTGTTAGCGGCGCCGACGGCAAAAAATGCGGTGATCGCGAACATGATCAGCAACGCCGCCCACCGATGGCGCATCACATACTTGGCAATACGATAGCGTACCGTCTCCAATTTCTACTCCCCCGATAGTTATTTTCGCATCTTTAACAAGCGGGCGAACCTTAGCACGACAATTTGAAGACTTCTAGAATAATCACGGCTTTTTTAAAAAAAGCCTTTAAATTCAATACTTTTGTAAGGGTATTTACGTTTATTTGCACAATATCCGGGCACGAACCAAGGCTCGGGATACCGCTGTGGGAAAGCTGTGGAGGGACGCGCTCTGATATAACCTGACAAAAATCGGGTCAATTTTTTCCGAGCAAAACGCGCGACACTAAAATACGCCGCATTATTAAAATTGCGCAGGCAAAAGCGACCAGTAAAGCCAGCCAGCGTAGCGGCGACCAGACCAGACCCGGCCGCTCGAAATTGGCACTGACGCCGGGAATACTCCACAGGTCACCGCTACCCTTGCCAACGACTAGCTGGGCCTTCATGCCTTTTTCCATATGCTGGGCAATATCACAATGAACCAGGTAGGTGCGATCATCGCTGGGAACGATAAATACGCCTGTATGCGTCTGACCACCGCTCGCCTCCATGTGAAACATACCCTGATCGTAAAGGTATTTGGGCAATTGATGCACCATCCACTGATGGCGCACTTCATCTTCATTTTTGAAAATGACCGTAATGCGGCTACAGGGCTCAACGCGCCATTCATGCTCACTGAACCCGAATACCGTATCGGCAAACGGTGTCGCGTACCGGGTTCCGGCGATAACGGTAAATTCATAATCGCGGCTGATGCGCTGACAATCCTCCGGCAGAACATCGGCGTTGTAGTTCATCACCATGCCGGTTTCATCCATGATCATTCGATGATCACCCCGCCCACTTTGGGTTTGCAGAAGGGATTGATCAAATGCACCGTGGGCCGTGCCGAGCCAACAAATAGAGAGCAGGCATGCCAGGACCAAACCCACTGAAGATCGTTGCTGAACGGTAGGGAAGGAAAACATCACGCCCTGGCCACCCCCGGTTTTAGCAACGCAAACAGGACCGCGGCAGCCGCGCCCCAGAGCAAACTTAAAACCAGTAACTTCCAGGATAGCCAGGCACCGGGCATGACGTCTCCGAAACGATCGCTGTCATCATAGGCGCTCCAAACCGGTACCCGCCGCTGATAATAATCTTCGGTGAAGTAGTTGGACCAATCGACACCGAAGGTCATGGGCCAGCCGTTGTCCTCCAGATAACGCTCGTAGGCGATCACACCAAGATTCCCGCCTGGTCCGATACCAGCGGTCGTGACCCCTTTCTCCTGATGATCATGAAATAACCATACGCCTTCACCATAACTGTGCAGTCCATCGTCCTTGCCGGACAATTCCAGATCCAGGCGCTGCGCTGCCGACAGCCAGACAACGTCTCGAGTCACACGCACTGGCTCTGGATACTCGACTCCATCGTGGTGACTGATCGTTACTTTGTGGCCGTGGGTATGGAGGGACACTCCCTCACTGCCGCCATTGAGCACCCGTAGTTTTAGCAGCTCGTCCGGCTTGATGACGATCAGGGAGTCGCGCACGGTATAGGGGAAGGAACGGCCATTCAGGGCGTAATAATCGTATTTCGCCTGGGTTATATCGTAGTCCCGGTGCAACAGACGTTCGATCACCCGAGGGTCGTTCGATATCTGCACGCCCTCACCCAACTCCCGGTCGATGTCCTGATAATGCAGATCGTACTCCCGGTCGTACTTTTCCCGCACCGCGGCCGAACTATGGCGAACATAGCCGCCACCGATATTAAAGGTCTGCACCCAGTTATTTGGGCGGTTTTCCTCGACCACAAACATGCCCTGCAACCCCATCAAGACGTGGGCTTGCACCTGCACGTGACAGTGATAAAACATGGTGCCGGGTTGGCGAGGCTTGAATTCATAGGTGCGACTGGTGCCCGGCATCACCGGGGGTTCGCTGGTGACCGGCACACCGTCATTACCGCCGCGATCACCCCCCTCCTTGCCATCAGGAAGATGATTGTGAAAAGGGTGATCCACACCGTGAAAGTGGATGGAATGGGGCATGTAGTGGGTGTTCTCAAGGGTGACCTTGACGCTATCGCCCTGCTCCACCCGGATCACGGGCGATGGCAACCTCAACCCCGGATGTGCCACCACGGATTCAAAATTTTCCGTCGACATCCCCATGCCCTTAGGCGCAAAAACCCAGAGCCCGGGCGTGATTCCCGGCGCCAGGGGAAACTGAACCACGGGGATATCGAGGTCGGGAGACGCGCCGTTCAACTCGAACACTTCGAGGCGAATATGAATCTCATCGGGATCGCCATCACCATCGAGGTCGCGACCCTTGACCACCGCATCGGGCGCAAGACGCGATTCCATCAACGCCATGTGGCGAACGTTATTGGTTCCAAGCACCGAGGCGGCCACGGCCCAGGGGTTGTCCGGCAGACATTCCGGTGCGGGACTGATATCTATGCCGGCTATGGTCCAGCCCTGGCGCCAACCCTTGATGTCCGGCGGGCAGGCCTCCTCCACTTGTTCAGGCACGGGCCGTTCAGCCGTTGGCGGGGGCGCTTTGTAGGCCGTGGCGCCAAAGGTATCGGCGTACCAGACCCTGATATCACGAGGATACCACTGCCAGGGAACAAAGGGCAGCGAAGCCACCAGCAGCAGCAGCAAGACTAATAGCTGGAAGGCTTTTCGCTGCACGTCATCAACCTAGCTTTAAGCGCTTGCGCCTCTACTGAATATATGGGACCGGCCAGCCGCATAAATGAAAATGCCACAGGCCAGGAAAAGCAGGACAAAATATTGAATGTATCGAGCATAATCAACGGTGCCCACGGAAAAAGGGAATACCGAGGTGTATTTCAAACCCGTCTCGAGATGGTGAGCATTGACAATGCCGATGTAACCCCCCTGCTGGATGAAAGTGTAACGCACGTTCAGAATGCCCTTGTGAAACTGCCTGGGCTCCTGATAATAGACGGAGGCTTGTTTGATAGCATCTTCGCCGCCGAGATCCGCGTAGGTCGCGCTAACACCGATGTCGTTAACATCCCGAACTATGCGGAAATCGACCTCCATGTCGCGCAGCTCGTCGCTGATAAAGTCGATAACAAATATACTTTCGGTGGCTATCGGAATATCTTCACAAAATTCCTGGGTGGCCCTCTCCTTGGGCAGATAACCCGTAAAGTGGGCTTTATAACGATCGATCTTGATAATGCAGACATCATCTTCCACGGAGACACCGCCGTGGCCAAAACCCGCGGGCGCCTGCAAGGTCGACAACACCACCACCGCGCACCTAATCAATTGCCTCACCGGCAATAAAATTTTTTCCATAGACCGTCACCGGTAACCCGACCTGGCCGGGAGATATTAATGAATCGCGACCAGGATCAAAAGAATGTCGGTAGCACGGCGCCACCCACTTCCTGATAATACCTATTGCCGGCATCGTCGTAATAGAACACCAAACCCGCGAAGCGGCTGTCCGGATCGTGAATCAGGCCGGTCATGCGATATTGTTCCCAGAGCGCGTCTGAAGCGACCAGTTCGACATCCACGGACTGCCCGGGCGCTATGGTGCTGACCGACGCGGTCAAACCATCACGGGAAACCATTTCTTCACCCTCGAAGATATTACCCTCGCCGACTTCAGCGTTCATAAAACGAATATTGGCAGTCATGAATTCGGCAATGCGTAGGGGGCTGTCACCATGATTGGTCATCTTGGTGCGAATCGTCAGACTGCGCCCGGCCAGCTCATAACTGGCGTGATCGGTTTCGATCTCAAGATCACCCTTGGGGATATCAATCAAAGGCACGTCGACCTTTCCGGTTTGCAGGGGAATGGTAATGGGATACTTGTTTTCAGCCCAGAGATAACCGGCGAGTACCAGCGCCAGGGTTAGCGTAAAGAAGATACTGCTGACAATGAAATCACCCCTGGTCATCAACTCGTTGGCGCGCTCGGTACCCATCGCTCTAATTCTCAGGAAACGGGGAATAAATATTCCCTTTTTGGTCGCCAGCCAGTACACCAGGTATGCAACCCCCATGGCAATCCAAAGGATGTGCCAGAAGTAAACACCGCCCAAGCCTTTCAGGCCATAGGTTTCCAGATCAATCGTTTCGCCGGGGAGGGTGGTAATTTCATTTACGAATGGCGCGTCGCTGTCACCTCCAAGAACCTCCAGCCAGGTGCCCTTGGCCACCAGGGAACCGGCATCCTTGACATTAAGCAGCGGGTGAACGTGATAACGGCCCGGAATACGTGCTCTCAGGACCACTTTGTATTCGTAGACCTTACCCAGGGGGAAAGCCGTCGAACGCATCATGGGAACACCGTTCACCTCGGAGTGCAAGCGCAGAAACGTCGGCCCCGGCACCCCGATATTGAGAAACACGGTATCGGCAATACTCGGCATATGATGAGGATACCACTCCGAGGTGACGAACTTCCCGGTTACGGTGACAACGTCACCAACATTAACTTTCAGGGGACTCACATGGGTATCAAACCAATGAACCGTACGCATGCGCATACTCGCCAGCTGCGCGCGCTCACCATGGGCCATCACATCGCCAGCAATCAGCGACACAAATAAAGCTGCTATAAAACTTTTAAACCAGAACCTGGTCATCGGCATAGTTTCCAAACTCATTTCAACCGTTGTTTTCTTACTGTGGTTTTCTCGCTCTGCGACGACTAAATACACCGGGCCTTAAAGGATACGGCGTGCGTAGATATCCAGCTTGTTGATCCACGAGCCCAGACCGAGGAAGACCAGAAATACCACTATCCCGCACAATGCCGAAAAGGCAGCGGTCAAAGGCGTTACCGAGCCGCCAAATGTTCGCAGCGTTGACTCTTCGATAATTCGCAGATACTCAGGTGTGGTAGTGCGGATGTACTGGTATCCCATCATATCGGCCACCGACATCAACATACCGTTAAATTCAACCGGCACTTTGTAAGCAGCCATAAAGGACCAGTTGATAGGCCATACCAGAGCACCGAACAGGCCGCCTCCCACCAGGGCCGTCACCAGCATGCTCCGTGTCATCGCCAGGACACAATCAAGTAAAATCCCCAGCCCAATGTAGGTGGACGGAAAAGTAAAGGACAGCGGGAAATAGGTAAATTCGTAAAAATTAAGATAACGACTCAGCCACGATACCAGGCACAGCAGTGTCGTAATCGCCGTGGCCAGAATGGGCAAACGCAGTCGCTGCCATATACCGTAGGTAAACGCGCCGATAAAGAGAAGCAATGTAAAAGGCGCCACCAGGGGCCACCAGCGACGATCGCGCCAGTCAATCCAGTAATCCCAGTCACCGGCGGTCAGGGTAAACTGAATCTGGATACCCAAAGTAAGAAAGGTAAAAAGAACAAGAATCAGGATGCCATCGAAGCGTCGATACAGCTTCATCGCTCTCGGGTCGTCCAGGGACTTGATATCCAGCAACCTGGCTTTGGCTTCCTTCTCGCTTATTTCTGTCGGCATTTGGCCCATGACACACCTCTTCTGCGTACCCTGAACGTACCCGGAATACTGGGTAAAATTCTGAAGGAATTAGTTGGAAAAAATATCCCCGCAAGTAGCTTACTTTGCGGGGATATCTTCAGTGATAAGCGTGGGGGAAAATCCCCTGTGACACGGCCTGTTGTATCAGGCGGCTTGCTGCTCGCTTTCATTGGCGTCGAGTTCGCCCAGTGTGGTCTGGGAGATCAGGCGGGCCATGTTGCCAAATAGCTGTATGGCCAAGGGGATCAGGAAGAACAACGACCAGCCGAGGAATACAAAGCCCCAGTGAATCGGCGCCGCAAACAGTTCTTCAGCATAGAAGAAAGTGTGACCCCATTCGTTGAATCCGTAATTGGGCATGATCATCAGAATACCGGCAACCACCATCAGGAAGGGCACGGAAACCTTATTCATATAAGCAGGAATACGGGTGTGGGCCCAGATGAAGGTGGGTATCAGCATCGCTGTCAAGAAAGGCAACGCGAAATAGAAAATAATGATGTGGGTGGGCGTAAAATCGGTGTCACGAATAGTGACCTGGTGCCAGGCGGCATCGGATTCAACCGCGTTGGAGGCGATACACCCTGCCCAGATGCCCATTACAGTGAACACGCTCAGCAAGCGCCAGTAACGACTCAGTTCGAGTTCCTTGCTGATTTTACTGGCGTCTTTTTCGCGGGTCATCCAGAAATACGTGGACAAGATAACCGTAAAACTGCCCATGAAGATAATTTCACCGTAAAGCAAGGGCATCCAGTAAGCCTGAAACTCATCGGAAAAATAGTCCGTGCCCACGGAAAAACCCATGGTATCGAGATAGATACGTAACGCCGTACCGACCGCGATGGCGAAGGCGCCAGCGGTATATACGAAACGGTTGCGCTTGAAGTGTCCGGCAATTTTGCTGTTCGCGGAACTGTCAAGGGCGGTGGTTTGTGTCTTTGTGAGAGCCATTTTTATCCCCTGTCGCTAATAACTAGGTTGTTAAACTAAACCCATCCTTTTCACGTAATCACCTGTCCGAACCGACCGCCTTAAGCTTCGTGCGGACACGCTTTCTGTTTTCACATGACTGCAAGATACGCAAGAAAGAGGGTTTACCGCAGAGCCAAAGATGACAATAATATTGCAGAAAGTGACACGGGCAGCTCGCCGAGTGGCTCGCTGAGCGGAAACTCTGGCCGCATTTTCGAGCCTTCAGGCGCTCTCACCTTCGGGATCCGAGACGCCATATCAACTCTTTTTTCACTGTAACACATTGTTTTATATTGTCTTTTTTTAAAACCGTTCCGCTGACACGGGGGTTCCGTTTCGTCCCAACCGGGCCTTTGCCAACGATAAACGACGCAATTAAAGATCAACACCGAATATAACCAGAATTTTTAATTCTTATTAGTATGGCGCATGTCTTCATGCTTGTTCACCTCATAGCTTACACCTATATTGCTGGAACAGAAAACAAACACTCCACCCGCGCAAGGCCGTAAGCCCTGAAATCATTAGCCCAGGAATAATAATGAAGGGGTACGAACAAATACACTGTTCCCCGAAGCTTCACCCCAAGGGGCGCGGAATTATTTCCGCTTCCAGGACACAAAGCGCCGCATTCAACATCGCGGCCTCGGGGACAAACCCGATGTAAGCCCGATGTAAGCCCGATGTAAGATAGGCGCGACAAAAATAAGGCCGGCTGGGTCATTGCCCCGCGCACAAATCTGCCCGGACCATCCCGCCTCACCTTTAGCGGGGTACCCGGGGATATTTTACGCTATTATGAAAAACCATGGTGCGCGGCTGTCGCACCTGGAACGCCACGCTGGACCGTCCGCGGGCTGAGCGCATTACTCACTAGATTCAGCTGGAACAACATGACAAATAATAAAGCCAGCAAGACTGACACCAAGATCGAGACCGCGTTATCGGAAACCCTAAGGACTGTCGGAACGGGAGGATATTTTGTCTCAACCCATTACGCGAATCTGGTATTTCACACCCTTGGCGGCGGAGACAATGATGCCAAGGAATGCTTTGAGCGGCATGGCATCACCCAGGAACTACTGGAACAACCCGGTGCCCAGGTCAAGTTTGAATCCTTGTATGAAGCCGTATTTGAGTTGATTGAAAAGTGGCACATCAAAAATGCCGGCCTGTCCATCGGCACCAAAATGCATGTTTCAAGCCACGGCACGATTGGCATGGCGGTAATCAGCGCCACCACCCTTGGCCAGGCCATCAAGGATGCGGCGAAATACTACAAGACCGCGATAAATTTCTGCGATCTGGAAGTTTATTTTCAGGATGAATCCGTCATCATTGAAATTATCGAGAACTACGACAACCCTGCCTTGACCTCTATTGTGGCCGAAGCCATGATGCTGACGGTCCAGAATGCCCTTGAGTTTGTCAGCGGCAAAAAACTGACCTGCAGCAAAGTAATTTTTGGTTATCCACCACCGGATTATGCCGAGGATTACAAAAAATACTTTTCTGGAGAAGTGGAGTTTTCCGGCAAGCGCCACCAGATGGTTTTGCCAAAGTCGGTGATGGAAATGCGTTGTATCACCGCTGATGAACATATTCATCGCCTGGCGGAGGAGCAGTTACAGCACCGGCTACAGGAAATCCGCGATAACAACCTCACTGTCCAACACGTTCTGCACCTGATGCGGAAAACTCCCGCCGCCATGCCCACGCTCGAAGACCTGGCCAAGCTGTTCAATGTTTCCACCCGTACCATGATCCGCCACTTTCAGGCCGAAGGGACCAATTACCGTCAGCTTCGTGATCGCGTCCACAGCGAGTTGGCCACGGATGCCCTGCGCAACACAGGCCACTCGGTCGAAGCCATTGCGCTCGATCTCGGCTACCAGGACACCGCCAGTTTTCGTCGAGCTTTTAAACGCTGGTGTGGTAAATCACCCTCCGCTTATCGGGCGGATTTCCGGGATACCGATACTGCGTAGCTGAAATACACCAAGACGATATAATCGCGGGATCAGGCGGCGACCTTTCCGGAACACCAGTGAAAACGCTTGCGAGCGACTCACCAGCCCTTGCGCTGATAAACCACGAAATCGGTCCTTACCCTAACGTTAAAGGAAGACCCTATGTCAAATTCCGCAATTGAAATTTCCCTCTCCGGCAAAGTGGCGCTGATCACCGGCGGCGCCCGTGGTCTGGGTGCCGAAATAGCCCGGACCTTCGCCCGTGCCGGCGCTGCGGTCATGATCACCGACATTCTTGAGGATCCGGGCCGCGCGACGGCTGACACCATCAATCAGGCGGGCGGCAGGGCTGCCTTTTTGCCGCAAAATGTTACCGATGAGGCCCAGTGGCAAAGCGTTGTCGCTGACACCGTAAAGCGCCTCGGGGGCCTCGACATCGTCGTCAATAATGCCGGCATCGAGGTCTGCGCCCTGCTTGAAAACACCACGATCGAGGACTTTCAACGCATCCTCGATATCAACGTCAGCGGTGTATTCCTGGGTCTCAAGCACGCCTGCCTGGCCATGAAGCCGGGCGGAATTGCCGGCCGGGGTGGAGCCATCATCAATCTTTCATCAGTTGCGGGCCTGCGGGGTTTTTCCGGGTTGAGTGCTTACTGTGGCAGTAAGGGCGCGGTGAAACTCCTGACCAAGGCAGCCGCGGTGGAGTTTGGCAACCTCAAATACGGCATCCGCGTAAACTCGATTCATCCCGGCCTGATTCCGACTGACATGGGTAACGCCGTTATCAAGGGCTTCATCAAGGCCGGCCTCGGCGCCGACGAGGCCACCGTCAACGCCGCGTTTGAACGGGGAACCCCCCTGGGCATGATTGGCCAACCCAGCGATATCGCCAAGGCAGCGCTGTTTCTGGCAAGCGATCAGTCACCCTGGGTGACCGGAGCGGAAATCGTGGTGGATGGAGGCACGACGGCGAGCTGACCGATCGACCGGATAAAAACCCCCATCCGATCCCGGTTCAGCCGGGACTTGCTATTTCCAGGCGCGCCCTATACGCGCCTCCTATATAAACAAGTATATAAACAAGTCCGAGACCCAGTGCCCCTTACGCGGTGCCCCTTACGCGGCCTGTGCGGTTTTCCCTTTCCCTGAATTCTTAGCGCTCTCGCCCACCGCGCCCTTGCCGGGCTTGCCGCCATGACTGACCCAGCGTATCAGACGCGCCCACTGGTCCCGGTCCGGAAGGGTTTTCACCGGCGCAAACTCGAAGATCGAGAGTCCCTTCTCGGCCGCGCGAATATAGTTCTGGCTAGCGCGCAACGAAGCCAGTACCGGCAATTTCCGGCCGCTGGGAAGCGTGAGGGCATCGAGATAGTCGTTCAAATCATGGGCCGCCAGGGTATTTTCCTTTACCCGGTTGGCGATGGTGGCGAAGCGGACATCGGCGTTGACCACCTTGCGCAGTCTATTCACCTCCGAGAGAAAATGTTCCGCGGCCCGCACATCGATGGGCGAGGGAAGAATGGGCATCAGAATACTGTCCGCCCGGCGTACCAAATCGGCCAATGCCCGTCCCTGTATTCCGGCCGGGCTGTCGATGATCACGAAATCCGTACCCGGCGGAATGCGAACGGACTCCCTGAAAGCGGCGATACCATTGATCGGCGCCCATTGCGCGGCCCTGTTTTCCAACCATTCGATACTGGACTGCTGGGGATCATAGTCCACTAGCGTGACGCTCTTGCCGCGAACGGCATAATACCCCGCCAGATTTGTGGCGACGGTGGTTTTGCCGCAGCCTCCCTTCGAGTTGACAACCAGTACCGAGTGCATGGGCAAAACTCCATTTTGAATGACGCGATACAGGATAGAAAATAGCTTGCACCTTTACAATGAATTGAAGCGATTTTTCTATAATTTTTAATATTTTCTCCCGACCACGCACAGCCATACTTCAGTGGCAGGTATAGCCTCCATCAATGATCAGCTCGGTCCCGGTCACATACCTGGCTTCATCTGAAGCCAGATATAAAATGCCGTAGGCCTGATCCACCGGCTCGGCCATATGGCCGATCACGATTTCATGCTGAATCCGTTGCAAGTCCTGGGGCTGAAAAACGTCACCGACACTCGCCGCCATGGGCGTTTTGGTAAAACCGGGATGTACGGAATTGACGCGAATATTGTATTTTTTTTCGGCACAGTAAAGCGCGGCGGACTTGGTAAACAGTCGCACCCCACCCTTGCTGGCGTTATAGGCCGCGGAACGCGGGTCTCCAATGATGCCTTCGATGGAGGAGACGTTGATGATACTGCCGCCACCATTTTGCTTCATCTGCTTGACGGCGTTCTGGGTGCCCATAAACACCGCCTCCAGGTTCACTGAATGAACAAAACGCCAGTGGGCCAGGTCGCTTTCCTCCAGGTCGGTGCCGGCGCCGACGCCGGCGTTGTTCACCAATACGTCGAGCCTCCCGTATTTGGCCACGACCTCGGCCACCACTTCCGGCCAGCGGTTTTCGGAAGTCACATCCTGTTCAATAAAATGGGCTTCATAGCCCTTTTCCCGCAGTGACTGGGCAGCGGCTCCACCCGCGGCAGGGCGAATATCGGTAATGACCACCTTGCCGCCTTCCCGGCACATCAGTTCCGCGGCCGCAAATCCTATACCGGCGGTGCCGCCGGTAATCAAACAGACCTTGTCCTGCATCCGCCCCATGTGATAATCCTCTTTCAGTGAGCGGTGAAACCGCCATCGATCACCAGCTCGGAACCGGTCATATAGCGGGATTCATCGGCAGCCAGAAATAAAATACCGTAGGCCTGATCAATGGGCTCGGCCATGTAACCGACGACGATTTCGCGGTTGATACGCTCGGCGTCCTCCGGCGAAAACTGATCCGCCGCGCCCGCCAGCAGAGGGGTCTGGGTAAAGCCAGGATGAACGGAGTTAACCCGGATGTTGTATTTTTTTTCGGCACAATAGAGCGCCGCCGATTTGGTAAACAGCCTCACGCCGCCCTTGCTGGCATTGTAGGCGCCGAACTTCGGATCACCCACCAGGCCCTCGATGGAAGAAATATTAATAATGCTGCCGCCGCCATTGAGCTTCATCTGCCTGATGGCGTTTTTGGTGCCCATAAACACCGCTTCCATATTTACGGAATTGACGAAGCGCCAGTGGGCGAGATCGGAATTTTCCAGGTCCGTTTCCTGACCGACGCCAGCGTTGTTGACCAGCACATCGAGACGCCCGAATTTGGCCACGACTTCGGCGACGACTTCCGGCCAACGGGCTTCATCGGTAACGTCCTGTTCGATAAAGATGGCCTCGTAACCCTTGTCGCGCAGGGCTTTTGCAGCCGCCTCGCCCTCGGTTGGGCGAATATCGGTGATAGCGATCTTGCCACCCTCCTGACCAAACAGCTCGGCGCTGGCGTACCCGATGCCCGCGGTGCCGCCGGTGATCAAACAGACCTTACCCTGTACCCGTCCCATAATCAGTCCTCATTATTGATTGCTCATTATTGATTGAAAGTTGGTCGTTTTGTTGCGAGACAACGCAGGTATTTTCGCGTCGTCTGCTCATTTATCAAGCGAGGTCCGGATTATGCCGGGGCGGGCGGCGAGTTGAAACGGCCACGATCGAAAAACGGAGCGCTTTAATTGACCTGTCGGCTTTGCTCACCCCAGTATTTGGCCCGCAGGGACTTTTTATCCGGCTTGCCATAGGCCGTCAGCGGAATGTCGTCCACCAGTTCAATGGCCTTGGGCACCTTATAGGCGGCAAGATGACGTTTGCAATGGGCCAGCAACGCCGCTTCATCATACTCGCCGGGCACCGGCACCACGGCCGCGCACACCGCCTCGCCCCAGTCTTCGTGGGGAATACCGATTACCATGACCTGCTTCACGCCCGGATACTCCTGCACCACGTTTTCAACCTCCGTTGAGTAAACATTCATGCCGCCGGAAATGATCATGTCCTTGGAACGATCGACGATAAACACATGGCCGCTGTCGCTTTGATAGGCGACATCGCCGGTTCTCAACCACTCACCGAAATAGGCTTGGGCGCTCTTTTCCGGATCGTTGTAATAACATTCGAGGGTATAGGGTGAACGCACCAGGATTTCACCCACCTCGCCAAAGGGCAGGGTGACACCTTGTTCATCACCAATGCGCACATCGGCGGTCAGCACCGGCTGGCCGCAGGAACCGAGAAGGCGCTCGTCCAGATGATCGGACTTGGACAGCTTGGTGGCGAAGTCCGGCACCTCGGTTTGACCAAAGAGCTGCAACAGCACCGGGCCGAATTTTTCCAGCACTTCGAGCAAACGCACCCGGGTAATGGGTGCTGCCCCGTAAACCAGCGTTTTCAGGGAACTGACATCGTGGCGCGCGGGATCGTAGGCATCGAGCAGGCGATAGATCATGGTCGGCACCATGAAAGTCCAGGAAATCCGGTCGTTCTGAAATGCGCGCAGCACCGCCTCGGGGTCAAACTTGTCATGGAGATAAACCGCCGCTCCCTGGAGCAGTCCGGCCTGGGCCATGAACCCGGCGGCATGGGGCAAGGGGCTGGTCAGCAGGAGTCGTTCATTTTCGCTGATTTCGGCATTAACAATATGGGCGAGCCCATTGATCATCATGGCCCCATGGGTATGCAGAACCCCTTTAGAGCGCCCTGTAGTGCCACCGGTATACATAATAAAGGCGGGGTCTTGAGGCCCGACTTCCCGCCACTCAAACGATGCCGGTTCGCCCTCGAACAGTGTCCGCCAGTCCCGGTGGGCCGGATCAATGCCATCGCCGCAATCATCGAGTTCATAGATATGGGCCAACGAGCTGCCAGCCAGGGCCTTCCTGTCGAGCTTGCCGATCAGAGAACCGTGCACCACTAAAACCTCGGCGCCGGAGTGCTCGATCATATAAGCCACATCGCTGACACTGAGCATTTCGTTCAAAGGTACCTTGACTGCCCCCAGCTTGAGAATGGCAAGATCGGTGACCACAAACTCAACGCAGTTGCGCAACAAAATCGCCACCCGGTCGCCCTTCTCCACACCCAGGATCTCGAAGCTGCCGGCAAGCTGGCTGGACAGATAATCGAGTTCTTTATAGGTGTAGGGCCGGTCGTCGACCACGGCGACTTTTTCCGCGTGGCGCCACAGTGCATTACGGAACATAAACTGCGCGGACTGGCTGGTGTGTCGCATGGCCCTGCCTTTATTATTCAAGTGTTAGGTGTTGGTTTGCCTGGCGCTAACGCTGTCGGAAGCCGTACAGGTCGTATTCATCGGCTTCTTCGATTTTGACCCGGACCCGATCACCAGGCGCACAGTCATCGCCATTGAAGAACACCTGGCCGTCAATCTCGGGCGCGTCGGCCCAGCTTCGGCCCGTGGCACCTTGCTCGTCAATGGCATCGACCAGCACCTCCAGGGTGCGGCCCACTTTAGCCTGCAAGCGCGCGGCGCTGATCTTCTGCTGGGCCTCCATCAAACGCTGCCAGCGCTCCTGCTTGACCGGCTCCGGCACGACGCCGGGAAGCGCATTGGCCCTGGCTCCGGCCACCGCTTCGTATTTGAAACAACCCACGCGGTCGAGCCGGGCTTCATCGAGCCAGTCAAGCAGGTGCTGGAAATCCGCTTCGGTTTCTCCGGGAAAGCCGACAATAAAGGTGCTGCGCAAGGTGATATCCGGGCATTGTTGACGCCAATACCGAATTCTTTCCAGGGTCCGCTCCTGATGAGCCGGGCGCTTCATGGCCGCCAGCACCGCGGGGCTTGCATGCTGAAAAGGAATATCGAGATAGGGCAGGATTTTGCCCTCGGCCATGAGCGGAATAATTTTATCGACGTGGGGGTAGGGGTAGACATAATGCAGGCGCACCCAGATACCCATTTCGCCGAGCGTCCGGCACAGTGACAACATATCGGATTTCACCGGCCGGCCCTGCCAGAAGCCGGTACGGTATTTGATATCGACGCCATAGGCGCTGGTATCCTGGGAAATCACCAACAGTTCACGAACGCCATTATCGACCAGCCGCCGGGCTTCATCCAGCACTTCACCCACCGGCCGGCTTACCAGTTTGCCGCGCAGATCGGGAATGATGCAAAAGCTGCAACCGTGGTTACAACCCTCGGATATTTTCAGGTAGGCATAATGTCGCGGCGTCAGCTTTACTCCCTGGGGCGGCAGTAAATCGATATAGGGATCATGGCGCGGCGGCTCCGTAGGCGCCCATTCATGAACCGCGGCCACCACCTGTTCATACTGATGAGGGCCGCTGACCGCCAGCACACCGGGATGGGCCGCACGAATTCGTTCTTCCTCGCCACCCATGCAGCCGGTGACAATCACCCGGCCGTTTTCGGCAATGGCCTCGCCGATGGCATCCAGGGATTCCT
>JBECKV010000039.1:0-18478 GCA_040235495.1 Porticoccaceae bacterium | reverse complement strand
GAAGGCAATGAGCTGGCGGCTATTCAGCAAGGCATCGAGCCAACGGCTGTCGACCAGAGCGAGGGAGACGCCGACGCCGGGTCACCGGCCCGGACGCCTGAACAACCAGGTCTGTTCGAAGGCTTCCGCGACAGGTTGACGTTCATCGCCGGCGGTCTGCTGATCCTGATTCTCGGTGTAATGTTTCTGCTTTCCCGTGGCCGCGGGCGGTCGCGGGGCGCAACGCGCATGGCAGACGTTCAGGCCGATCTGGAACGGGGCAGAGTTCGTGCGGTCGGCACCCCCTCGGTAGTGTCGGCGGCAGCCGTGGCAAGTACGTCCGAACTCGAGCCGGAACATGAGCCTGGCGAGCGTCTCATTGCGGAAGATGACGAATTCGATTCCGACCGTAGTAACGTCGATCCGGTCGGCGAGGCCGATATTTACCTGTCGTTTGGCGATTACGCCGAGGCTGAGGAAGTCATTCGGCGCGGTCTGGAAACCGACCCGCAAGATAGCCGCTTGCATTTGAAGCTGCTGGATGTTTTCGCGGCTCAGGGCGATGTTGAACGTTTTGACGAGCATTATCCGGAACTGCTGGCGCTGGGTGATCCGGACGCCATTCGGGGCGCCGAGCGCATGCGGGAGGCGCTCGTCGGACCGGAGGATGAGGTGTTCGGCGATGACGACACGGATTTTGAACTCGATTCCGGCGCTGTCGATGGCGATGAAGTTGTCGATCACCGCGACGCTGACGCGCTGATGACAGCCTCGCCGGAGGAATATGTCGAGAGTGAATTGGCCGCGGATTTCGAGCAACAGGATGATGAACTGGATTTGATACTTGATCTTCCTGCTGATGATCTCGCCGTTGAAGAGACGATCGGCGAAATGGTCGATGCCCGGGATGAAAATTTGCACTTGGCTCTGGATATCGCTGCGCAAGCGCAAGATGACAGTCTGGATATGGCTCTGGATGACGTTGACAGCGAGCTGGATGCCGCGTTACCGGAACTGGAAATCACCGAGAAGATGCAGGGGGATGAAGTCGAGCTGGGTGGCCTTGAACTGGATCTGGAAACAGGTTCGGCTGAGTCGGAAGGGTCCGCGGCCTTCGATTTTGATGACTTTGAGGATGATCTGGATGCGCTGGTGGGCGGCGACGAAGTGGCAACCCAGCTGGAATTGGCCCAGGCTTATGTCGATATGGGGGACGAGGCTGGCGCCAAGGATATTCTTAAGGATGTGATTGCCAATGGCAGTGAAGCACAACAGAGCGAGGCGGAGGCGATTCTCGCTGAAATTTCTCGCGCATGAGTCGAGAAGGAGGCCGGCAGGGCCGCGAAAATAAGCAAATGCCCGAGGGTAAGTCATTACCCCCGGGCATTTTTCGTTACGCTGCCGGGATCGAATACGACGGTTCCGCGTATTGTGGCTGGCAGCGACAACGCCATTGTGACAGTGTACAGCAGGCACTGGAGGACGCGCTGTCATCCGTTGCCGCCGAGCCGTTGACCGCGAGATGCGCGGGACGCACCGATGCGGGTGTGCATGCCACCGCCCAGGTGATCCACTTTGATACTTCCGCCACGCGTTCCGAAGACAACTGGCTCAGGGGCTGCAATGCCAATCTGCCCAGGGATGTGCGCTGTCTTTGGGTGCGCGCCGCGCCGGCGGGATTTCATGCGCGTTTCAGTGCCCTGGCGCGCACCTACCGCTACATTGTCCTTAATTCGGAAAATCGACCGGCCTTGTTCCGGCACAATCTGACCTGGGAAAGACAGAGTCTGTCTATTGCAGCCATGCGAGAGGCGGCAGCCGTGTTGCCGGGCGAGCAGGATTTTTCCTCATTCAGAGCCGCGGGCTGTCAGTCATCCACGGCATTGCGACAAATTTTTTATATCGATATTTTTACACTTAACGACATGGTGGTTTTTGAGGTATGCGCCAACGCCTTTCTGCTGCATATGGTGCGCAATATCGTTGGCGCCCTGCTGAGCATTGGCCGGGGGGAACGGTCCCCGGGATGGCTCGGTGAACTGCTGGCCACGCGGGACCGCGCCCAGGCGCCGGCGACCGCGCCGGCGGCGGGATTGTACCTCGTTGGCGTGGATTATCCCTTGATGTTTAAATTGCCCAGGGTAAAGCCTGGACCGAGTTTCGTTGGCCCAAGCCTGGGTGGTGGCGTTGACCGGGATAAAAACATTGAATCCTGGTGGGCAAGAGCGAGGGTGCAGTGATCACCAAAGTCAAAATTTGCGGTATCACCATTCCCGAGGATGGTGTGGCGGCTGTTGATGCCGGCGCCGACGCTATTGGCCTGGTATTTTATAGTGGCAGCAAGCGGGCAGTGGACGTGGAGCAAGGTCTGGCCATCAGTCAGGCGGTAGGCCCCTTCGTGACCACGGTTGGTTTGTTCGTGAACGAGCAACCCCGAGTGGTGGAAGCGGTATATCGTCAAGTGGGCCTGCATCTGGTGCAACTTCATGGTGACGAGACTCCAGAATACTGCCAGCGGCTGACCATGCCTTACATCAAAGCCATCCGTATGGCACCTGATCTCGATCCTCGACGGGTGGTGGCCAGTTATCCGGGCGCGGCGGGTTTCCTGTTTGATGCCTGGCAGCCGGACCAGTACGGCGGCACCGGTATCCAATTTGACTGGCATCGACTGCGTGATTTATCAACGTGTGCGTTGATAGTTGCTGGCGGTTTGACGCCGGAGAATGTCCGCGATGCCGTGCGCGTGACGCGCCCCTACGCGGTCGACGTCAGCGGTGGGGTTGAACTGCGGCCCGGGATCAAGGATCACGAACGCCTGCGTCGTTTTATCGAGGCGGCCAAGCATCATTGAGGCCGTGGACCGGTCCTGGAACATTGATTTCAGCTCGCCATGGGGGGCTGCGATTGACTGTTGCATCAGTCTGTGTAGGATGCGCGCAAGTGTGTCGCTTACGTTATCCGGTGCCAGTGGAGGCCTGGAGCAGGACGAGTGAATGAGTTGGTTAAATAAAATTAGACCTACCGGACTGGTAACCAGAAAGCGAGAAGGCGGGACGGTGCCCGAAGGACTGTGGGAAAAATGTCCCCGTTGCAATGCCCCCCTCTACAAGCCCGAGTTGGAACGTAATCTCAATGTCTGTCCCAAGTGCGACCACCATTTGCGCATCGGTGCGCGGCGACGTCTTGATATTTTTCTGGATGACGACCAGCGCGTGGAACTGGGCACCCACATCGAGCCCGTCGACAGGCTCAAGTTCAAGGATGTAAAAAGATACCGGGATCGACTCAGCTCGGCGCAGAAAAGCACCGGTGAAAAAGATGCCCTGGTGGCGATGCAGGGCGAACTGCACCGTATTCCCCTGGTGGTCACGGCCTTTGAATTTGATTTTCATGGCGGCTCGATGGGCTACGCGGTCGGTGAAAAATTTACTCATGCGGCCCGTCACTGTCTTGCTGAAAATCTGCCGCTGGTCTGCTTTTCCGCCACTGGTGGCGCGCGCATGCAGGAAGCCCTGATCTCGCTGATGCAAATGGCAAAGACCAGCGCCATGCTCGAAAAACTGCGCCAACAGGGCACCCCTTATATCTCGGTGATGACCGACCCCGTATATGGCGGTGTTTCCGCGAGTCTGGCCATGCTGGGCGATATCAATATTGCCGAACCCGGGGCAAGGGCCGGATTCGCGGGCCCCAACATCATCGAGCAAACGATTCGTCAAAAATTGCCGCCAGGTTTTCAGCGCGCGGAATTTTTGCTCGAACACGGGGCGATCGATATGATCGTTGCGCGCCCGGAGATGCGCGATACGGTAGCTCGCTTGCTGGCCAAGCTGCTGAACCTCGAGCCAGTGAACACGTCCCTGGGCTCAAATTTACCCCCTGATTCGGAGCCAAAGCGCGCCGGCGGTGAGAACGAGACTGAAACCAAGGGCACTGAATGAGTGGTTGGCGCTACTCGAAAAGCGACACCCCACGGCAATAGAGCTGGGCCTGGAGCGGGTCGCCCGAGTGGCGAGACGTCTGGGAGTATTACAACCCGCGCCGCGAATCATTTCGATCGCCGGGACCAATGGCAAGGGCTCGTGCGTGGCGATCCTGGAACAGCTGTGCATTTTGGCGGGCCGCGGAATCGGCGCTTATACGTCACCCCATCTTTTACGATTCAATGAACGCATTCGTATCAATGGCCTGCCGCTCGACGATCGGCAGCTGTGTTCCGCCTTTGACATCGTCGAAGCGCAACTCGGGGATGTCAGTCTCACCTATTTTGAATTCACGACCCTGGCGGCGCTGCTACTTTTCCGGGACGCGGACCTCGATATAGTGGTGCTCGAAGTTGGCCTGGGTGGGCGCCTGGACGCCGTCAATATCGTTGACGCCGATGTCTCCGTGGTGACCTCGATCGATCTCGATCACCAGGCCTGGTTGGGTAATGATCGCGCCAGCATCGGCCTCGAGAAGGCGGGCATCGCCCGAGCTGGCAAGGCCCTGGTTTGTGGTGATCCCGAACCGCCGACTGTGTTTAGGGATTATCTCGATGCCCTGGGCTCCGTCACCTATATGTTGGGTAGCGGGGGTTTCAGGCTGGTCGGCTCGGACCCCGAGACGATGTTGATCTGCTCCGATCGCGAAGGCAAATTGCACCGATACCCGAATTTACCCCGGCCCCGGTTACCCGAAATCAGCGCCGCTTGCGCGGTACAGGCGATGATTCTCGCCGGTGACGTACCCAGCGTCGACGGGGTGCGACAGGTATTTGCACGGTGTCAGCTGCCTGGCCGGTTTCAGTTGCACGAATTCCGCGGACGGCGCGTATTACTGGATGTTGCCCATAACCCGGCCGCGGCTCGGCGCCTGGCTGAAAATTTGCCCAGGGTATTGGGCCGGGAAGGGCGGGTTTGCGCGCTATTTGGCGTCATGGGTGACAAGGATATCAGGGGCATCATCGAACCTTTATTACCCGTCGTCCATGACTGGGCTGCCTGCGAGTTACGGGATTGTCCGCGAGCCGCCACAGCCGGGAGCCTGGTGGCGGAGCTGGTTCGGCTAGGCGCCCGCGCCTCGGCCTGCGACGCAGTGGAGGATGCCCTGCTATCGATTTTCGGGCGGATGCGAGACAATGACCTGATATTGGTGTTTGGCTCCTTTTATACCGTGGCCGAGGCCCTGGATGCCCTGTCCCGGTTCGGGGATGAAATCGGGTGATATGTTGAAACAGCGAATTATCGGCTTGTTGGTGCTGGCTTCACTGGTGGTGATCATTTTGCCGGTGTTGCTTGATTTCGATGGTCAGTATCGGGTCGATCCGCGCAGTCAGATTCCCGAGCGGCCCGATATCAAGCCCGCCGTGATCGCCGATCACGCGCCGCAATCCGAGCCTGAGGCAAGCCAGGCCGAGGACGCGCTGTTTGGTGTTGACGCCGCACGCACGGCGGTCGAGCAGGCGGGCGGCCAGAAACCGGAAGATCTTCAGCCGGAGGCGCCTGAGTTGACCCCGGGTGGGGTTCCGGTTTCCTGGTTATTGCAGATAGCGAGTTTTAGCGAGGAGCCGAAGGCGCGCTCGATGCTGGAGAAACTGCAACATGACGGCTATCGCGCTTATAGCGAATCTTCGACGATCGACGGCAAGACAATCCATAGAGTGTATGTGGGACCCAAATTCCTGAAACAGGATTTGCTCGACGATAAAGCCGTCATTGATAAAAAATACGGGCTGGAAACGCTGCTGCTGCGGCTGGAGCCCTGACCATGGCGAGTGCCTTTGCTAAACTCTCGATTGCCGCTGACGGGGCACCGGGGAGCGATGCGAGGGGGAACAGGATTTGAACTGGGCTGACTGGGCGATCATCGCCATACTCGGCATGTCCATGGCTATCAGTCTGGTGCGCGGTTTTGTTCGCGAAGCCATGTCCCTGGCCGTCTGGGTGGCGGCGGTTGTCGTGGCCCTGGTATTTTACGGGCAGGCGGCGAGACTTTTGGCCGACCTGATTGCGACGCCCTCGCTGCGCTACCTGGTGGCCTGGCTGGCCCTGTTTTTTGGCGTGTTGCTTATCGGCGGCGTGGTCAATTTTCTGCTGGCAAGGTTAGTGTCAGCGTCCGGTTTGAGTGGAACTGACCGGCTTCTTGGACTGATATTCGGCGCGCTACGGGGTTTTGTCGTGATCATGGTTCTGTTGCTGACCTTGCCTCGGATACTGCCGGTGGAACAGGATGCATGGTGGCGGCAGTCGCTGCTGATCCCGGAGCTGTTACGTTTTGAGGAACGCTCCAGGGCGATCGCCCAGACCGTTTTCGAATTCTTCAGTGGTTTGTTCTAGGGGATCTGCCCATGTGCGGAGTAGTTGGAATCGTTGGCCACAGTGATGTCAATTTACAGCTTTACGATGCCCTGACCATGTTGCAGCACCGGGGTCAGGATGCCGCCGGCATCATGACCTGTGATGGTGGCCAGTTGAATCAGCGTAAGGACGTCGGCCTGGTGAGTGATGTATTTAAATCCCGACATATGGAGCGACTCACGGGGCATATCGGCATCGGTCACGTGCGCTACCCTACCGCCGGCAGCTCCGGGCCCTCCCTGGCCCAGCCGTTTTACGTCAATTCCCCCTACGGCATCTGCATGGCGCACAACGGCAATCTGACCAATTCCCGCGAGTTGCTCGAGCACGTATTCAAATCCGATTTGAGGCACGTGAATACCGATTCCGACTCGGAAATTCTGCTCAATGTCTTTGCTCACGAATTGCAGTTGCAGGGCAAGCTGGAACCGGGCGCCAATGACGTCTTCGCGGCGGTCACGCGAGTGCACCGGCGCTGCCGGGGAGCCTACGCCGTGGTAGGGATAATCGCCAATTACGGACTGTTTGCCTTTCGTGATCCCCGAGGTATCCGGCCCCTGGCTCTTGGCGTTCGTCGCGGTGTTCATGGCATGGAGTACATGCTGGCTTCTGAAAGTGTCGCGTTCGACGGACTGGGCTTCGCACTGGAGCGCAATGTGCAGCCCGGCGAGGCCGTGTTTATCGACCGCCATGGCCAGCTGCACGCCCGTCAGTGTGCTGAAAACGCGGTTCTCAATCCCTGTATTTTCGAGCACGTCTACTTTGCGCGTCCCGACTCGTTGATCGATGATATTTCGGTTTACAAGGCGCGCCTGCGCATGGGCGAAAAGCTGGCGGCGAAAATACAGCGGGAAATCGGTGACCGAGAGATCGATGTGGTCATCCCGGTGCCCGATACCAGTCGGGTCTGCGCCCAGGCCATTGCCGAAACCCTGCAACTGAAGTTTCGCGAGGGTTTCATGAAAAACCGTTACATCGGTCGCACGTTTATCATGCCGGGGCAGACCCAGCGGAAAAAATCCGTGCGCCAGAAGCTGAATCCGGTAAAGCTGGAATTCAAGGGCAAGAACGTTCTCCTGGTGGATGATTCCATCGTCAGGGGCACGACCTCCAGCGAGATTATCCAGATGGCGCGCGACGCCGGAGCCAGGCAGGTGTACATGGCGTCAGCCGCGCCGCCGGTACGCTATCCCAATGTCTACGGCATCGATATGCCTGCCGCCGATGAGTTGATCGCTCACGGTCGCACCATTGAGCAGGTGGCCCAGGCCATCAACGCGGATTGGCTGATTTATCAGGATATCGACGACTTGATTGCCAGCGCACGGGAAGGCAACCCGGGCATCGAACACTTTGACTGCTCGGTATTCACCGGTGAGTACATTACTGGCGATGTGGACGACAGCTATCTGAGTCATTTGGCCCGGGAGCGCGGCGACCGGGCGAAAGCAGGGAAGCATTCGCTTCTCGATGGCGCGACCGATGAAGTCATCGGGCTGCACAATTCAACGCGGGAAATGGCCTTATGAGCGACGCTCATCGTCCTCGTCGCGGTTCGCGCGCCCAGCTCGGGGAAGTTTTACGCGATGCGCGCCCTGATACCCTCGCCATACGCGCCGGTCAGGCACGGAGTGACGAGGGTGAGCATAGCGAGGCGATATATACCACCTCCAGCTATGTGTTTGCCAATGCCGCGGAGGCGGCGGCGCGCTTTGGCGGTGAGCAGGACGGCAACGTTTACTCCCGTTACACCAATCCCACGGTGCGCAATTTCGAGGAGCGAATTGCCGCCATGGAAGGCGCCGAGCAGGCGGTCGCCACGGCGTCGGGCATGGCGGCCATACTCAGTACCTGTCTGGCTTTGCTTAAAAGTGGCGATCACGTCGTGTGTTCCCGGGATGTCTTTGGCACGACCACGGTTCTGCTGAATAAATATCTCGGCAAATTCGGTATCGGCGTGACCATGGTGCCGCTGGTGGATTTGTCCGCCTGGCGAGCCGCCATCAGGCCGGAAACCCGCCTGCTGTTGCTGGAAACCCCGTCCAACCCTCTGTGCGAAGTTGCGGATCTGGAAGCCATGGCCGGCTTGGCCGGCGACACCGGAACCCTGCTGGTTGTGGATAATTGTCTGTGCACGCCTGCCCTGCAGCGGCCCTTCGACTTTGGCGCGGACATTGTCGTCCACTCGGCAACCAAGTACCTGGATGGACAGGGCCGCTGTCTCGGTGGTGTCGTGCTAGGGCGCAGCGAGCTGATGACTGAGGTACTGGGGTTTGTCCGTTCAGCCGGTCCTACCATGAGCCCGTTCAACGCCTGGGTGTTTCTCAAGGGGCTCGAAACCTTGCGTCTGCGTATGGAGGCCCACAGCCGTAGTGCCCAGACCCTGGCCCTCTGGCTGAAGGAGCAAACGGACGTCGAAAAAGTATTCTATGCCGGACTTGAAGACCATCCCGGCCACGGTCTGGCACAGCAACAGCAACGCGCCTACGGCGGAGTCTTGTCTTTCCGTGTCGGGGGCGGGCGCGAAGACGCCTGGCGGGTCATCGACAATACCCGGATGCTGTCCCTGACCGCTAATCTGGGAGACGCCAAAACCACGATCGTACATCCCGCCACCACCACTCATGGGCGCTTGACCGCCGGGGAGAAGGCGCAGGCAGGAATCACTGAAAATCTGATCCGCGTCGCCGTCGGCCTTGAGGATGTCCAGGATATCAAGGCCGATCTGAAACGGGGTCTGGACGCGCTTTGAACGACCTTGGCAAGATCACCGATGAACTGGTGCGCACCATCGGGGAGGTGTTGATCGGCAAGGACCATGAAATCCGCCTGGCCCTGGCCTGTCTGTTTGCCCGCGGCCATCTGTTGATCGAAGATCTGCCCGGCATGGGCAAAACGACACTGGCTCATTCATTGGCGGCGGCCCTGGGTCTGAGTTACAAGCGCATCCAGTTCACGAGTGATCTTTTGCCTGCCGATATTGTCGGTGTTTCGGTGTACGACCGCGACCGAGGCCGGTTCGAATTTCATCCTGGCCCGGTATTTTCCCAGCTGGTGCTGGCCGATGAAATCAATCGGACTTCCCCCAAAACCCAGAGTGCGCTGCTGGAAGCGATGTCCGAAGGCCAGGTGAGCGTCGAGGGACAAACCCGGCCGTTACCGCAGCCATTTTTCGTTATTGCCACGCAAAACCCGACCAGTCAGTCGGGCACATTTCCCCTGCCCGAGTCACAGCAGGACCGGTTCCTGATGCGCATCAGGCTGGGTTATCCCGATCCGGCCGCGGAACGGCAGTTGCTGGCCGGCGCCGATCCCCGTTTGAAACTCAGGAGTCTTCAACCCTGTGTCATGCCCGAAGCTCTGGAGGCTATTCAGGCTCAGGTGACGCGGGTGCGCGCCAGTGAGAGCCTCGTCGATTATTTGCAACGACTGTTACAGGAGAGCCGCTCCATGCCGGGGGTGGAAACAGGAATTTCCCCCAGGGGCGGACTGGCCCTGTTGCAAAGCGCGCGTGCCTGGGCGTTGATGGATGGGCGCCAGTACGTGATTCCGGAGGATGTGCAAGCCTGTCTGGAGCCGGTTTGCGGTCACCGCTTGACGGGTCTGGCCAATGAACTGGAAGCGGCCTCGCTGATCCAGCGGATGCTGGACACCGTGGATATCATTTAAGCGCTGACGCAGGCAGCCCATGGAAAAAATCCCGCGCGGCCGCATCGACCAACTCTATCAGAGATGGGTGGACTGGCGCCTGCCGGCCCGGGACAAGATCACATTGCGCAACCGACGCTTGTTTATATTTCCAACCCGGGCCGGGTTTTTCTTTTTCGCACTGCTGATACTGCTCTGGCTGGTGGCCACCAATTTCGAAAATAATCTGATATTCGCGCTCACTTTTCTGCTCGCGGCTATTTTTGTGGTTGCGATATTCCATACGTTTTTCAACTTGTCCGGTCTGTCCATAGAAACGGGGCCGACGCCGCCATGCTTTTGCGGGTCGCTGGCGGAATTCGTACTCGTCCTGACGCAAAAAGGCCGGCGTTATCGTGACAATATCAACCTGTTCCATCGTCAAGGCGACCTTGTCAGTATTGCGCTGCCGGGGGTGGAGCGCGCGCAGGTCTCGATCGCCATACTCGCCCCCGAACGCGGCTGGTTCCAACCGGGGCGCATCACCCTGGAGACCCGTTATCCCCTGGGCCTGCTGAGAGCCTGGACTTTCCTGGACTTGAACTTACGGGCGCTGGTCTATCCGCGTCCGGTTCAGTTGCCGACCTGGCCACGCAACACTTACGCCGGGGACGAGGAGGGTATGGAACTGGCGGCAGGACGGGAAGATTTTCGGGGCCTGGAAAAGTACCGGCCGGGAGAGGCCCTGGGTCGTATCGCCTGGAAACACTATGCCCGCGAGCAGGGCCTGCACACCAAGCACTATTTCGATCCGGTGTCCGAGCGGCAGTGGTTGGATTGGGATGCGTTTCCGGGACTCGATACAGAGGCGCGTCTGTCCCGTCTATGTGGCTGGTGTCTGGAACTCGCCGGTGGCGAGGCGCTGTACGGGTTGAAACTGCCCGGTATTGAAATTGCCCCGGCCCGGGGGGAGGTTCACAAAAACAGGGTGCTCGAAGCACTGGCCCTGTTTGGTTTACCCGCGCAGGCGCCGCGCTGATGCAACCGGTGTGGCAGACACCTCGCACCGCGCTCTGGTGGATGCTGGTCAGCGTATGCCTGGCGCTGATGCTGCACATTGCTCACCTGCCGCTCTGGTTGCTGGTATTGGCAATGCTTACCATTGGCTGGCAGGTACAGGTTTATCGAGGCGCCTGGCGTTGGCCCCGGGTCTGGCTTAAAGCGCTGTTGGGTTTCAGTTGCATGGGCGGCGTTGTCCTCAGCTACGGGCGCTTGACCGGCCTCGAGCCCATGGTGGCGTTGCTGCTTAGTGGTCTCCTGCTCAAGTTGCTGGAAATCCATCACCGGCGCGATGCGCTGGTGGTGATTTACCTGGCCTATTTCACCGTTGCCATTCAATGTCTCTTCGACCAGGGCATGCTCACGGCACTACGGGTCATCGCCGGCATCTGCATCGTCACCGCGGCGCTGGTGGCTCTATACCAGTATCACGAACCGGGGCGCGGTCGATTCGGTCCGTGGCGGCCGCTGCGCTCGAGTCTACTGATTACTTCGCAGGCGATTCCTCTGATGGTGGTGTTGTTTATCGTGATGCCAAGAATCGGCGCGTTGTGGGCGGTACCAAAATCCTCCACCCAGGGCGTTATCGGCGTCAGCGACAGTATGTCGCCAGGTGACTTCACCGAGCTTGGTGCCAGTCGGGCGGTCGCTTTCAGGGTTGAATTCGAGGGAGAAATTCCCCCACAACGGACGCTGTACTGGCGCGGCCTGGTGTTTTCCGAGTTTGATGGCAGAACCTGGTCCCAGACCGGCCCCTGGGGTTATCGCGATGGCGCGGCCCTGCAGTGGCATGGGGAACCGGCAGAGCCCTGGGACCGGCGGATCGTCAGGCGTGGGGAGCCCATCGATTACACGGTGACCATCAAGGCCAGTCAAAGTCCCTGGTTGTTCGCGCTGTCGACCCCCTTGCCCCGATCCCCGGGCGCCGCGCTGACCCGTGACTTCAGGCTGTTTTACAAGCATCCGATTGGCACGGAGATGCAATACCGGGTCCGCTCCTGGCTGGATTATCGACTGGAAGCGGGTGATCTGAGTGAGTGGCGACGGAAAATGGAGCTGACCCTGCCGGAGGGTTTTAATCCGCGCACGCGGGAAGTGGCCGAGCAGTGGTGGCGGGAAAGCGCCGATGCCGAGGCATTTATCAATCGGGTACTTCAACTTTACAACGACTCCTTTGTTTATACCTTAAAGCCACCCCCGCTGGGCGAGCATACGGTTGATGAGTTTTTGTGGCAGAGTCAGCGGGGCTTTTGTGAACACTTCGCCAGCAGTTTTGTATTTTTCATGCGCGCGGCGGGGCTGCCGGCGCGAGTGGTGGTGGGTTATCAGGGGGGGGAGCGCCATCCCAGTGAAAACTATCTCCTGGTGCACCAGTATGACGCCCATGCCTGGGCCGAGGTCTGGTTGCCGGCGCGGGGCTGGACACGGATAGACCCGACGGCCGCGGTGGCGCCCCAGCGGATCGAAATGAGCTTTGCCGACCTCTTTGCGGGGGACCAGGATTTCCTCTCCGAGTCCCTGCTGGCTCTGGAGCGCTATCGCCATATTGGCTGGGTCAACAGGCTGCGTTTGCGTCTGGATGCCCTGGAATACAGCTGGGGCAAATGGGTGTTGGGCTATGAAAACGTGCAGGCTGATTTTTTACTGCGCCTGTTGGGTCGTGTTGATCCCCTGCGCCTGGGCCTGTTCTTGTTGCTGGGCGGATCGATTGCGCTGATTCCCGTGGCGATGATGTTGTTGAGGGGACGGGGAAAATCCCACCGGGATGAACTGGACAGGGTTTTTAGCCGTTTTTGCCGACGCATGGCCCACGTCGGATTGACACGCCAGCCGGGCGAAGGGCCGAGGGATTTCGCTCGCCGGGTTGCACTGCAAAGACCCGACCTCGCTGATCGGGTAACACGCTTTACCATGGCTTATGAACGCCAGCGTTACGGTCAGGAAAGATCCGATATCGCAGGCCTGCGCAGCGTCCTGCGGCGTTTGCAAAGGGGCTTGGGCTGGCGATTTTGAAAGTCGAACTCGCGTGCGCCAGCGACGAGATCACCAGGCGTTGACAGGATCTAATCCAGGGTTTCGATAAGCGCGTGGTAATCCTCGAAACCCAGAGTGCTGGTGATTTCTTCCCGCCAGATGGCGTCCAGTTCCGCTAGCAGAGCGGCGCCGAGATTTTCGCGATGAGCGCCAATCCTGCCTGCTCGCACTTTGGCGGAGTCACTACCCGCGGGCAGGTCGCAGCGGTCTTCACTCAGCCGGCGCATCATGGCATCGTCAAAGCGATCCTTGTGAGCGAGCATGAACGTCAAGGAGGTATGCTCCAGGGTAGTTTCGAGCAAACGCTCATCGAGCGGTATGCCGATAAAGTCCGCTACTCGGGCGATGGTTTGCTCGGGACTCCGCAGCATGTGCTCGTAGGCCAGAAACAGAACGTTGGACTCCCGACGCCGGGGCCACCAGGACAGCAAGTGTTTCCAGTAATCGCGCGATTTGAAAAAACGCT
The DNA here is from genome assembly GCA_040235495.1 of Porticoccaceae bacterium. Taxonomy (GTDB): domain Bacteria; phylum Pseudomonadota; class Gammaproteobacteria; order Pseudomonadales; family Porticoccaceae; genus HB2-32-21. The sequence goes on along the minus strand of JBECKV010000039.1, from coordinate 4,972 downwards.
GACGAGCAAAATCCTCCAGACCCACGGCGCCCGGCTCCAGAAACCAGCCCTCCATGAACTTGTACATCGAATACAGAGCGTCACCCGGGTTGCGCACGGCATTGATGTATTTGCCGCCTTTGGGGATCAGCGGGTAGGGCAGGTGGCTTTTAAAGGCCCTGGGGCTGGCCACTTGCTCGGCATTGAGGTCAATATTGAGCGCGACGCTGGTTTCCAGCCAGGGCACGACCCGGGAAATATCATCGAAATCCATGTCGCCACCGGTGCGCAGAGTGTGCACCATTTGCTGCAGCCAGGTGGTGCCACTTTTGGCAAACGGCGTGATCACGACGTCGTCGGGACGCAAGGCAAGATCCAGGCTTTGACCAATCTCTTCGGGTCGAAACATCCTGCCGAGCAAGGTCGTCAGTTCCGGAATCGAGCGGGCGCGGTGGCCACTGCCATTCATCTTTAATCACCCCCTGTTGGTGTTCAGCAAAACTGGAAACCGGAAACCACGGCTCCCAATACCTGATCCCGGTAGATGTGCAGGCCCCGGCCAGTCGTGGCGGCTCCGGCCGCTATCATCAGTGGCAACAGGTGTTCCTCCCGAGGATGGGCGGCGCGGGCGCCGGGCGCTTGCTGCCAGCGGCGCAGGGCCTGGTTGCGCTCGGTGGCGGGTAGGGCGCAAGTGATGGTCAGCCAACGGTCGAATTGCTCAGACGCGGGAATAGGAGTTGAGTCATTGACCCCGCTCATCATGCCTTCCATGTTGTGGTAACTGAAACCACTTCCCACCAACAGGATGTTCTCTTGCCTGAGGGGAGCCAGTGCGGCGCCGATGGCCAGGTGCTCGGCGGCATCGAGACTGGTTTTTAGCGAGACCTGGACTATGGGAATGTCCGCACTCGGATAGATAAGCAGAAAGGGAATGAAAACACCGTGGTCAAAACCGTGGTGGGCGTCCAGTTGGCAATCGATGTTTGCGGTGTTCAACAGGCTTGCTATGTTCCGGGCCAGTTGTGGGTGACCCGCCGCCGGGTACCGCAGATCATAGGTATGCGGGGGGAAATTATAGTAGTCGTAGATCAACGATGGTTTGGGCGCGCTGTTTATAGTGACTCTCTCGCATTCCCAGTGCGCGGAAAACACCACAACGGCATCCGGCTTTTGGTACTCCATTTCCAGGGTGGCTCCCAGTTGTCGAAGCCACGCGGCCATTTTATCCCAGGTATCGGGCGGGCCCATGGTCCAGTCCATAAAAAAGCAGGGGCCGCCACCATGAGGGATATAAAGTGTCGGAAGTGGCTGGGACACGGTGGTTTCCTAGGCGCTGGTGTTAATGGAGATGGCTGCTTTTTTCGGGAAATTCTAGAGTGTCGTTGCCACTATGGAAAGCGCTGTCTGGCTCCATTGAGGGAGGTGATTTGGAAACCGAACCGGGCCGGGGAATTACCCCCGCCGACTGGCTTGTATGCCAGGCAACGGGGTTGATGAGTCCGCCATCAGGCAGCCAGTAATGACTGACCCGGCAGTTTGCGTACTTCCGGCAGTACTTCCCTGGCAAATAATCGCAGGCTTTTTTCCACGTCCGCGTAGGGCATGCCACCATAGCTGAATACGCCGTTAAAGGCTCCGGCCCCGGTACGCCCGGTAAAGTCCTTGATGGTTTCGTAGCATTTTTCAGGGGTGCCCCAGACCTGGATACTCATAAAGAACTTGATCGCGTCTTCAACGCTCTTTGACACATGCTCCTGCATTGCGCCATAGGTCTCATAGCCCTTGATGTTTTTCAGGTGATCGCCAGCCATTTCATAGTGTTCGATCACCGATCGATAGTAGCCGCCTATGTATTTGTAAGCCATTTCCTCCGCCCGGTCGGCGCTTTTGTCGCAGAAGGTCCAGCCAGCGAGAATGGGCGCTGGCGCCTCGACGCCGTTGACTTCAAGGAAAGTTTTGCGGTAATCCGCCAACTCCCGATCCACATGTGCCCAGGGTTTTTGTGGGATGACCAGGATGCCGATTCCCAGCTTTGCCATGATCTGCGAGGACTCCGGTGATACGGCGGCGGCGTAGGTCCGGCCCTTGAAGCTTTTGTAGGGTGCCGGACGGATGTCGCGGCGTACCTGTTTGACCTGCTTGCCGTCGAATTCACAGTAACCGGTTTCCAGACCTTCCAGAATCATCTGCGCGGACTCGGTGAAATGTTCCCGACTGGCGTTCATATCCTTGCCAAAACCCTCGAATTCGACTCGGCCCAGGCCCCGGCCGATGCCGAGAATGAGTCGACCGTTGGACATGTTGTCGAGCATGGAGATTTCTTCCGCCACCCGCATGGGATCGTGCCAGGGAAGCACGACCACCATGGAGCCAAGCCCGAGTTTGGGATTGCGTCCGGCCCAGTAGGACAGAAATTGCAGGACATCCGGGCACATCGTGTAATCGGTGAAATGGTGTTCGACGCCCCAGATGGACTGAAAGCCCAGCTCTTCGGCGAGGTCACCCATGCGCAGGTCATTGCTGTAGACATCGTGATCGCTCATGCTGGGATCGACGCCCTGAAAAATCAGTGATAATCCAACGTCCATTGACGGCTCCTCCGTGGTTTAAACGCGTTTAAAAATAACCGCGACATTATGGGTCAGCTAGTCGGCTTTTAACAGGACTCTGGCTTATATCGACATTGACAGACCGCCATCGGCGACGATGATCGAGCCAGTGATGAAATCCGACGCGCGACTGGCGAGCAGCACGGAGAGGCCGTAAAAATCTTCCGGCACCCCATAGCGGCCGACCGGTGATTTCTTCGAGACAAATTTGACCGCCCGGGTCATTGCGTTGGGGCCGGAGCAGGGCATCATTTCCGTGTCCACCAGACCCGGAAGAACGGCGTTTACCTGGATGTTATGTTTGCCCCAGCCCTGGGCCAGGCTCTGGGTCATGTGATCCATGCCGCCCTTGGCGGCGGCGTAGTGACTCAGTTTGCCGAAGCCCAGCTTGGTGATCACCGAGCCGACATTGATGATTTTGCCGCCACCGGCCTTGACCATGTGGGGAAAGCAGGCACGACAGGTCAGGAACATCGAGGTCAGATTGTTGGTGATGAAATTGTTCCACTCATCGAGGGTCATTTTTTCCGTGTGGATGCCCCAACTGATCGCGGCGTTGTTGACCAGGATATCGATGCGGCCAAAATGCTCGGCGGTTGCCGCCACCATGCGATTGACATCGTCCTCGCTGCCGACATCACAGGAAATTCCGAGTGCTTCGCCACCCTGGTCTTCGAGTTCCCGCACCGCGCGATCTATCTTTTCCTGCTTTCTGCCGACCAGCGCGACTTGCGCGCCAGCTATCGCCAGACCCTTGGCGATGCCGAGCCCGAGGCCACCGTTGCCGCCGGTGATGATTGCTACCTTACCTTCCAGATTAAATTTGTCGTTATTCATTTTTGCTTCCGTCTTGCCGCGCCCGTTTATGTGATTCACGGCGCGTGCATTAAATCAGGTGTTTTACACAGGCCTTGCCGACCAGGTTTTTTGTAAAGCGCCAATGGCTTTTAAAGTGCCAATGGCTTTTAAAGTGCTAATGGTTTTTAAAGCGCCAATGGATTTTAAAGCGCCAGTGTCATGCCGCCATCGGCAACGATGATCGAGCCGGTAATAAAATCCGAGGCCCGGCTCGCCAGCAACACGGACACCCCTTCAAAATCCTCGGGCATGGCAAAACGCCCCACCGGCGAGCGCTTGACGATGTAATCGACGGGCCGAATTTTATTTGGCCCGAAACAGGGCATCATTTCCGAATGCACCAGGCCCGGCAGCAGGGCGTTGACCTGAATATTATCCTTGCCCCAGGCCTGTGCGAGACTCTGGGTCATGTGATCCATGCCGCCTTTGGCGGCGGCGTAGTGGACCAGTTTGCCAAAACCCTTGTTGTTGGTAATGGCCGAGCCGACATTGACGATCTTGCCGCCGCCGGCCTTGACCATCTCGGGATATACGGCCTTGCAGCAGAGGAAGCAGGATGTGAGGTCGATAGCGATAAAATTGTTCCACTCATCGAGCGTCATTTTATCCGGATGAATGCCCCAACTGATGGCGGCGTTGTTAAACAGAATGTCCACGCGACCCAGCTGTTCCACAGTTTCCCTGACCATGCGGTTGACGTCTTCCTCCCTGGAAACATCGGCCTGAACACCAATCGCCTGAAAGCCCTCGTCGGTCATTTCTTTCACGGCGCGATCTATTTTTTCCTGCTTGCGACCGACCAGGGCGACCGCGCACCCTTCCCTGGCCAGGCCTTTGGCGATGCCCAGGCCAAGCCCGCCATTACCGCCGGTAATGATGGCGACCCTGCCGCTCAGATCAAAAAAATCCATATTGCTTCCTCATTGTAATTTTGAGTTTCGATTTCGGATTTGTACGCTGTTTTTATCCATTGTCTGGGCCAGAGTTCGGGGGATGTGGGTAAACCCTGTGTTGAGCCCGGTGTGAGTGCGGAGGGAGTCCGCCGCCCGATAGCGGTTCGGCCAGGGATTTTGTCCTGAAATTATTATGCTGAGTTGCCTTCGGTAAATAACACTATAGGGCGGACTTGCTGTCAAGTTGAATGCGGGGCGACTGTGTTGATCGCTACGGGCACGCCTAAAAAAGCGCTTTCATGCATTGACATGAAAGCGCTTTTTCGCGCGCCAGGCCCGGGAGGCTCGGGCGGGGTCGGTCTGTTCTAGAGAGTCATGGACAAACCGCCGTCCATAACGATGATGGAGCCGGTGATAAAGTCGGATGCCGGGCTGGCCATGAGTACGGTCAAACCATACCAGTCTTCCGGCGTACTGTAGGTACCGGTGGGTGTTTTCTTGACGATGTAGTCCACCAGCTTGTTTTTGTTAGGGCCTTCGCAGGGCATCATTTCGGTGTCCACCAGGCCGGGCAGCAGGGCGTTGACCTGAATGTTGTGCTTGCCCCAGCCCTGGGCCAGGCTCTGGGTCATG
>JBECKV010000208.1:0-10547 GCA_040235495.1 Porticoccaceae bacterium | reverse complement strand
GATTCTGGGCCACTGCGATATTCTCGAAGCCGGCGGTCATGCGGAGCTGAAGGAAGAAGGGGGAAGGATATATTACCGGTATGTTTCCACGCCGCCGCCGAGTGAATAGCGGGCGGGTGTTTTTCGCAGGTCATGAGCAGGGATAGATATCACCTTCACAACTCAAGCCCCTCCAGGATAGAAAATCAATGGCTCTTGACCCGCGCTATTACATGATCAATGACGGTAAATATGTAAGTGGCTAGCCACGCAATATTCGATAGTACAAGAAGTGAGGATAGAATTATCGTGCTTTTTTTCACCAGGCGGCAACAAGCTTCTTAACCTTAAGCTCTTTACGATGCTGCTCAGCATGCCACGGTTCATACTGGTACCACTGGGGCTATGGCTGGGGTTACGGCCGCAAGTACCAACCCCTGACTGCGCAAGAACGGGAAAGGGCCAACCGGTTGATCGACCAATACTTTGCCTCGGAGAATGCCGGGGTATGCAACCACAATGGTCAGATTGGACCGCTGGGCAAATGAAACGGCGCCGGTTTGCGCGCTCTAAGCAACCTGTGGATAACGTTTTGGTTCAGGCGCGGCGGCGCGTGAGCGCAGACGTCGCCTGGAACCGGTTGTTAGGCATCGTTATTCTTGGAGCTACGTCTATGCCAAAGTCGCTTAAGTAAAGCCGTTACTCCGGCGACCGTCAGCGTGGCGGCGATGGCAACCGCTGCGTAATGCACTATGAACAGCCAACCCAAAGCTAGCATCCTAAAATCGCCAAAAAGCGCTGGTTTGATCGTAACCAGCATCTGGCCCAGTGCGTAGCCGAGCGGGAGGCCAACGCCTCGAACCCGACCCGTCACGCCGCCAAGCACCGCCACCAGAACCCACGAATAAAGCCAGATCGGTGTATCGGTGTCCCAAGACTCAACCCTCCCGGTGAGCCCCGGGGAGAAAAGCCAAATGGCGACACCAAGAAACACACCCAGTGCGAGCAGGAAAAGTGTTTGGCGCCTCGAAGTCATTCCGAAAGCCCAACACGGCGAAGACCTTCGACAAAATCGCGCGCCTCGGCCAGATCGTAGGCGTAAAGCTTTCTTACAATATAGATGGCATCGAGTGTTTGCCCGGCATCAATCAGTTCCAGCAAGTGCTTCTCCTGTTCCTGGCGGCTCAATCCTGCGAGGTCGCCGTAGTTCCGCCGCTTGTTTACTGGCGCTGCGATATTCGTATGGCGGCGCATGGCGTCAAGAAACACCTTGGCACCGGGAACGACGCTCCATTCCACCTGGACGCGCGCGGGTGATGACAACCGCACCGGATAATCTCTGTACAGGGTGACATTGGGTGGGCGTCTTGCGCACTCGTCGGCAAGCGCTTTTGCCAGCATCGATGTATCGCCCGGCAGTTCAAACTCCACCAGTCGGCGATGCCGCTCCGTTGCTTTTTCCGCGAGCGGCCGATCCAGATCGCGGTAGGGAATTTCGCTGCGCTCTTCCACCAGCGAGACCGAGCGAATCTCCTGGTAGGGAATGAAGACGACGGTCTGATTGGTCTTTGAAAAATGATGATTGAGATAGGAACGAAATTGCAGAAATAAGCCCTCGTCGTTCATCCGCGCCAACCAGTTCGATGGGCGGAAATGCGCGAGAATAAACTTGTGCATGACCATCGCGCCGATGAGCAGTACGCCCGCGAGGTAATAGGCCAAACCCGAATCTTGATGCTTTCCATAAATCAGCAGTCCTGTAATCGTAAAGACAATGCAAACAAGCACGAACAGCGCTCGTCCGGGCGAATGGCGAAACACACGATCTCCCCGATTTAATGGCACCTCGTCCAACCGCATCAGCTGCATGGTTCGTTTCCGTTGATTGCCGAACGCCGCCTACACACGCAGCTTTGCCGTGGCGCCGAAGGCGCAACGAAAAAACCGTCGCTGTGCCTGGCCTTCTTAGAGCTTTTAGTATAAATTTGTACGGCATCTCCGTACATAAAGGCGGCCTTATGGACACAGTCAGCGTGAACAAATTCAGAGACAACCTGAAAAGCCTTGTAGAACAAGTGGTTAGCCGGCACGAGCCGCTCAAGGTAACGCGGCGGGCAGGCGAGGCTTTTGTGGTTATAAGCGCCGATGACTGGGAACGGGAGCAAGAAACGCTTCACGTGCTCCAAAGCAAGAATCTCATGCAGCAGATCGCCAGCTCTCTTGAAACCCATACCCGTGGACAGGGCTACAAACCAACTGAAGCGCAGATGAATGAGATCACTGGTATTTGAGGGTAATACCTGGGCAGCGTATGAAGCCATGCGCGAAAAGGACAAGCGACTTCACAAAGCCTTATGTAAATTGCTCAAGGAAATGCTCCGATCTGACGACCCCTCATCTGGTTTGGGGAAACCTGAGCCACTAAAGCACAATCTTTCTGGTCTCTGGTCAAAACGGATTTCGCAGAAAGATCGCTTGATATATCGTTTCGATGATAAGTCCATTTATATATTCGCTATTGGCGGACACTACGATCAGCCCTAACGTTCGAGCTAAGGCCGCGGCCCGTCAGGGGCGTCGGTCTTCAGCGAGTAGTTGGGCGTCATTCCCACAGCTTGCTGCTTGCGTTGCTGCGGATTGTCGCCAAGACACTAGTAAGCCTTCCGCTCGCTTGGGTAACCACAAAGGTATGCCCAGGAAACTCCGACTTGAATAGTTCTACCGCGGCCACTTTGCCGGTGAAACTCTCATTTATCTTGGGCTTTACCTTGGAAAGGCTAGCCTCGAACCCCACAGGTAGCTTTTCCCCAAAGATAGCCAAGGCAAGCTTCGTTGCTTGGACCAATTTCCCCTTGCCCTCCGTGAACGAAGAAACATTGTTCACGTTCAATTTGAGCTGGGCGTTGTCTAGTTTTGACTGACCACTGCCCACAACGAAATAAGAAACATTTGAGGACATGCCAAGTGGGCCTACCGGTCCAAACTGGATTGATGCCCCCATGTTCGAGCAAACCCAACCTCCCGGCGTGCTATTGCTCTTCCTCCATGTTCCCGATGAAACTCCAAGGCTTGTGAGCGCAGAACAGAGCTTATTCAGATCCGGTGAAGCCGGCGCTGAATATGCAATTGATGCGGCCAAAGACAGAGCAATTGCGCAAACTGCTTTCGAAAGTTTCATCTTTATCTCCTTATGACGCCTAACGCTTAGCATCAGCGGCGGCGCTCAGCGCGAGCTTATGTAGTATAGCTTATGAGCCCTGGCATCGGGTTTGCTTTCAGCCTCGTGTACACATAACGCTCCAAACAGCCGCGCGCTTTTTGCGTCGGCTGATTTGGCTTGTTATGCGGTTGAAAACTGAATTTTTTGAACATTAGTCAGCTTCAGTCTCTTGCCTGCATGCCATAAGTCATAAGCATCCTGCATGGCAAGCCAGCTTTCAGGGCTACGTCCAAGCGCTTTTGAAAGACGTAGCGCCATTTCCGGGCTGATACCACTCTTCTGCTTGAGAATCCTATTCAGCGTGGATGGAGATACATCCAGTTGCTCTGCCAAATACCGACAACTCAAGCCATATGGCTCCATATAGGTAGCAAAGATGAACGTCGAACCGCGAGGCTTCTCACCCCTCCCGTCTTGAGCAAAAGTACTGTCTCGAATTGTCGCGGATTAAGGGAGTCGTGGTTTGATTTTCGTATGGCGGTGAGGGAGGGATTCGAACCCTCGATACGTTTCCGTATACACACTTTCCAGGCGTGCGCCTTCAACCACTCGGCCACCTCACCGTGGGATACAGCGGCGGAATCAGGAACCGCGACCACTGCGAAAGGGCGGCCACTCTACACAGAAACGCTGGTTAAGGCAATTGATAGGCGAGTGGCTGATAGCGGATTGGTTAAACCGCTGGCGCCGGGGGCGTAAACAACGTCAATCAGCAACCGCGGGTCACGACGGGATCGTCGTCGTCGAGGGATTCAGCCAGGTATTCCAACTCCTGGGCAATATCTTTGGCGCTACGGTAAGTGCGGTATTGTTCAACCACCGCCTGAATCAGGGCCCGGCCCATGGCGTCCCTGTCCATGCTGGCGCTGGCATCGGCCTCTGCAAGAATTCCGGTGATAACGGCTTTCGCCCTGCTGGATTCACCTGACATTGCTTACTCCGCGTGCGCTGATGTTGAAATGGACGTCTATTCTAACCGAGGCGGGCCGCTCGGGGCTTGACACCCGTCAAGCCCTTTGGAGGTGCCCATCAGCGTCTGCCAACACTATATGGCAGTTACATTCTCCCTGCCGTCAGCCGGGGTAAGCTGACAAAGCCGCCTCGTCATGCTAGATTCCGCGCGTCGTTTTTCACGGGCAAATGCCACTGATCGCGGCCAGTGACCGCCTTTTGAGGCCAACTAATACAGAACACAGAGGCTAGGTATGAAAGCAAAAGCAGTAGTAATGACGGGAATCAACGAATTTTCGGTGCAGGAAGTCGAGTATGACTCGCCCAAGGCGAACGAAGTCCGCGTGCGCATGGTCGCCACGGGCATTTGCCAGTCCGATAACGCGGTTCTGGCCGGCAAGCTACCCATGCCGACGCCAATCGTCCTGGGTCACGAAGGCGCGGGGGTGGTCGAGGAAGTCGGTGAAAACGTCACTAACGTGAAGGTCGGCGATCACGTCATTACTTCGTTTATCCCCATGTGTGGTGAATGCTATTTCTGCCTGCACCAGGAGCCCTGGCTGTGTACCGCGACGGATATTTTCACCGGCATGCAACCCGACGGCACCAGCCGGGTCAAGCTCAATGGCGACTATATCGGCGCCTTTGCCGCGCTCGGTAATATGGCCGAACAGGTGGTCTGCCCTGCCATGTGTGTGGTACCCATCGACAAAAAATATGACCTGAAAGCCGCCGCCCTGGTCGGCTGTGGCGTCATGACCGGCGCCGGAGCGGCGCTGAATACCGCCGACGTTCAGCCCGGCAGCAGTGTTGCCGTATTCGGCTGCGGCGGCGTTGGCCTGTCAGCCCTGCAGGGCGCGAAGATAGCCGGCGCCAACCCGCTTATCGCGGTCGATCTGAACGACGCCAAGCTGGAAGCAGCCCGCGAATTTGGCGCCACCCACACGGTCAATGCCAGCAGTGATCCGGTGGCACAAATCATGGAAATCACCGGCGGCATCGGTGTCGACTACGCCTTTGAAGTGATCGGCGTGCCCGCGGTGGCGGCCCAGGCCTACGCCGCCACCCGTCGTGGAGGTACCACCTGCATGGTCGGCGCCGGCAGCCCCCAGGACGAGTACAAGTTCAGTGCGCTGGAAATGCCCCTGTCCTCGAAAAAGGTCTGTGGCTGCATCTATGGCAGCACTAACGCCAAGGTGGATTTCGCCAAGTTGCTGCGCTTTTACGAGACCGGACAACTGGATCTGGACCGCATGTGCTCACGCACCTACACCATCGACGAGGTCAAACAGGGCTTTGACGATTTGGTGGCGGGTAAAAATATTCGCGGGATTATTGTGTACTAAGTTTCCCGCCATGCCCCGCGGGGCTGCATGCTGTAACAATAAAGGCCACTTAAACGAGTGGCCTTTATTTTTAGCCCGGCCTATTTAGTATTTTTAGCGCGGTCTTACTAAAAATCGGTTTACGCCAGCGAAACCAAGACGATTCTGATGACACTTAAGCACTCGGCTCGCGCAAGGTAACGAACTCTTCCGCCGCCGTCGGGTGAATGCCCACGGTGGCGTCGAAATCCGCCTTGGTCGCACCGGCCTTCACGGCCACGGCCAGGCCCTGGATGATTTCACCGGCGCCCTCGCCGAGCATGTGGCAGCCCACCACCCGATCACTTTGTGCATCGACCACCAGCTTCATCAGCATTTTTTCCGGACCACCCCCCAGGCTTTGTTTCATCGGGGTAAATTTGGTGCGGTAAATATCCACCTGCCCAAACAGCTCTCTGGCCTGGGCTTCGGTATAACCCACGGTCCCCAGGTTCGGCTGACTGAAAACCGCCGTGGGAATAAAATCATAATCCATGGCCGCATTGCCGCCGTTGAACAGATTCGCCGCCAGAATCATGCCTTCTCGAATGGCCACGGGAGTCAGCTCCATACGGCCAATGACGTCGCCCAGGGCATAAATCGAAGGCTCGGCGGTTTGAAAATACTGATCCACCGCTATGGCGCCGCGCTCGTTGAGCTTCACCGCAGTATTTTCCAGGCCCAGGTTATCGGTTGCGGGACGCCGGCCGGTGGCGTACATCACCAAGCCGCAGTCCAGGGTTTCACCACTGGACAGCCGCACCCGGTTTGACTCATCTTGCCGCTCGATGGCGATGACATCGCTATCGAAATGCAGCTCAATGCCCTTCTCCACCATCTGCTCGGCCAAAGTTTCCCGCAAGTCCTGATCGAATCCCCGGAGAAACAGTGGTCCGCGATACACCAAATGAGTCCGCACCCCGAGGCCGGCGAAAATACCGGCAAATTCGACGGCGATATATCCGCCGCCAACAATGGTGATGACTTCGGGCAGATCAGCGAGATAAAAAGCCTGGTCGGAGGTAATCACATGCGCCGCCCCGGGAAATTCCGGCACGAAGGGTCGGCCACCCGTGCATACGAGAATATAGCGGGCACTGATTTTTTGCTCGCCGATGGTGACCTGATGAGGCCCGGCAATTACCGCGCGGCCATTAAACAGTTCGACGCCAGCCTGATCCAGCAGGCGTCCGTAAATACCATTCAGTCGTTCAATTTCGGCGTTTTTGTTATCGCGCAAGGTCGGCCAGTCAAAACGGGCCGGCGGCACTTGCCAGCCAAAGCCGGCGGCGCTCGCGAATTCTTCGTGAAACGAGGATGCGTAGACGAACAGCTTTTTCGGCACGCAACCGACGTTGACACAGGTGCCGCCCAGATACTGCTGCTCGGCAATCGCGACGCGTGCGCCGTAGCTCGCTGACATCCGGGCAGCTCTCACGCCACCGGAGCCGGCGCCGATGACGAACAGATCGTAGTCGAACTCGGTCATTGTCTAATCCTCTGTTCCCCTGAACCAGTTCAATTTGTCCCGCAGGCCGACCACCCGACCGATAATCAACAACGTCGGCGCGCGCACCCCACTCTCGCGCACCTTGCCCGGCAGGTTTTGCAGATTGCCGACCAGCACCCGCTGCTCCGGCAGGGTGCCTTTCGCCACCAGCGCCGCCGGCATATCCGCTGACATGCCATATTCCCGCAGCTTGCTGCAAATATCATCCAGGCCCGTGAGGCTCATGTAGAAAACCAGGGTTTCGCTATCGTTGACCAGATTGGGCCAGTCCAGATCCAGCGAGCCGTCGACCTTATGACCGGTAATAAAACGCACCGACTGGGCGTAGTCCCGATGGGTAAGGGGTATGCCGGCGTAGCTGGCGCAGCCGGTTGCGGCGGTAATACCGGGTACTACCTGAAATGCAATGCCAGCCGCGCCCAGATGCTCTATCTCCTCGCCACCACGACCGAAAATAAAGGGATCGCCACCCTTGAGGCGCAGCACCCGCTTACCCGCCTGGGCCAGCTCGATTAGCTTGGCGTTGATTTCCGGCTGGCTGAAGTTGTGGCAACCGGCACGCTTGCCTACGTAAATCCGTTCGGCATCGCGCCGCACCATGGCCAGCACAGCCGGTGACACCAGACGGTCGTAGAGCACCACATCGGCTTGTTGCATCAGTCGCATGGCGCGAAAAGTCAGCAGATCGGGGTCACCCGGACCGGCCCCTACCAGATAGACTTCACCGTCAGGCTTTGATCTCCGACGCTCGGCATCGAGCAGCGCCCTCTCCAGCGCTTTTTCGGCGCCGTCACTGTCGCCCGCGTAAATCCGTTCCGGGATTTCTCCTTCGAGCACCGACTCCCAAAACCGGCGCCTGGCGCTGGCGTGCGCGATGCGCGCCTGAACCTGGTGGCGAAACCTGCCGGCCAATTCAGCCAGGTGTCCCAAGCGCGCGGGCAGCAGGGCTTCCAACTGCCCGCGCAACTGGCGCACCAGCACCGGGCTGGCGCCGCCGGAGCTGACGGCCACTTGCACCGGCGAGCGATCGATCACAGCGGGAAAAATCACGCTGCACAGCTCCGGCCGGTCCACCACATTAACGGGGATATTGCGCGCCTGGGCCAGCCGAGAAACCTGTGTGTTGACGCCCTGGTCGGCCGTGGCGGCAACAGCCAGCACCGCGCCGTCCAGATCCGCCTCATTAAAAGCCCGCTTGTGAATAACAGCGACTTCCCGCCCACCCGCTTGTCGATAAGTCTCGAGCAGATGTGCCACCGCCTGATTCACCTCGGGCGCAACCAGAACGATACGGGCACCGGCCTCGGAGAGGATGCGCAGCTTGCGCAAAGCCACCTGGCCACCCCCCACCACGAGGCAGGTGCGGCCCTGAATACGATGAAACAGTGGGAGATAATTCATGCCGGATCAGGGATTGGATTAGCGTGCCAATTCAGACAATGCACTCGAGCCCATGCATATAGGGCCGCAGGACCTCCGGTACGCTGATGGCACCATCCGCCTGCTGATAATTTTCCATAATGGCGATCAAGGTGCGTCCCACCGCCAAACCCGAACCGTTGATGGTATGAAGCAACTCCGGCTTTTTGGTTTCCGGATTACGCCAGCGGGCCTTCATGCGCCGGGCCTGGAAATCCCGGAAATTACTGCAGGAGGAAATTTCCCGGTAGGTATTTTGCGAGGGCAGCCAGACTTCCAGATCATAGGTGCGGGCGGCGGAGAAACCCAGATCGCCACCGCAAAGCATCACCGTGCGATAGGGCAGACGGAGCTTTTGCAGGATGGTTTCGGCGTGCTCGCGCAGGGCTTCCAGCGCGGCTTCGGAAGCCTCCGGCTTGACAAACTGCACCAGCTCAACTTTTTCGAATTGATGCTGGCGTATCATACCGCGGGTATCGCGCCCATAACTGCCGGCCTCGCTGCGAAAACAGGGGCTATGGCAGACAAATTTCATCGGTAGCGCCTCGGCGGCGACGATTTCATCGCGCAGCAGGTTGGTCACTGGCACTTCGGCCGTGGGAATCAGATAAAACGGCTGATCGCCATGGAGCCTGAACAGGTCTTCCTCGAACTTGGGCAATTGGCCGGTGCCGCGCAGGGAGTCGCTGTTAACCACGAAAGGGACATAAATCTCCCGGTAGCCATGTTCCCGGGTATGGGTATCGAGCATGAACTGAATCAGCGCGCGGTGCATCAAGGCCAGCTGGTCGTGCATGACGGCAAAACGCGAGCCGGTGATTTTAGTGGCCACCTCGAAATCCAGTTGGCCAGACCTGGCACCGAGGTCCACGTGGTCGCGCACCTCGAAATCAAAACCGGGAATCTCGCCCCAGCGGTGCATTTCGACATTATCGTCCTCGTCGGCGCCCGCGGGCACTTCCGGATCGGGGATATTGGGGATGCTCCAGAGGATGTCATCAAGCCGCGTCTGAATATCATCGAGCTTGGCGTCAACGTGTTCAAGCTGGCTCTTCAGTTGATTGACCTCGGCCAGCAGGGCTTCGATATCCGCGCCCGCCGCCTTGGCCTGACCAATGGATTTGGAGCGCCTATTGCGCTCGGCTTGCAGGTTTTCGACTTCCACCTGTAACACCTTGCGCTGCTGTTCCAGGTTTTCCAGTTGGCCAACATCCAGTTGAAAGCCCTTTTTTTTCAGTGCGGCGGCGATGGCGGCGGTATTCGAGCGTACGGCTTTGGGGTCGAGCATGGGATTGATTCCGGTTCAGGATCGAGGCCTACTCTCGTTCAGCAACAGGCTGGCGTTAAACAACAGGGTTACCGTTCAGGGTTACTGTTCAGGGTTACGACCGCGGGGTTGAGGCCGCATCGTCAAAAGAGCCGTGTCAGTGCGATGGCCGCCAGTGTCGCGACGATGCATAAGGCAACACTGGCAAGCACGTAAACAATGGCCAGCGCCACGTGCCCGCTTTCCCACAACGACAGGGTATCGATGGAAAATGTCGAAAACGTGGTGAACGCACCCAGCAGGCCGATCATTATAAACTCTCGCCAGGGTCCGGGCAGCATATGGCGCTCGACAATGAGCACATAAAACACGCCCATCAATAGCGAACCGAATACATTGACCAGCAGCGTGGCCAAGGGAAAGCGCGTGCCCATCAGTGAATACACCAGGGCATTGGCGCCATAGCGTCCCATGGCGCCCAGCGCGCCCCCCAGGGCGACGGCCAGCCACGGCATCAATCCTCCTTCCCGCTGGCATAGCGCTGTCGTGGGCTGGCGGCGTTCAATTCTCGTAAACGCCTCAGCTTTTCGCCGATCTGAATTTCCATACCCCGGTCGCTGGGAAAATAATAGCGCTGCTCCCGCAACTCCTTCGGGAAATAATTCTCCCCGGCGGCGAAACCCTCGTCCTCATCATGGGCATAGCGATAATCCGCGCCATAATCCAGCGCTTTCATCAAGCGGGTGGGCGCGTTGCGAATATGCAGGGGGACCTCCAGGCTACCCGTGGTTCGGACATCCCTGCCCGCCGCGCCAAAAGCCTTGTACACGGCATTGC
>JBECKV010000194.1:0-28056 GCA_040235495.1 Porticoccaceae bacterium | reverse complement strand
ACTTGCCGATCGAGCTCAGAAAGAACTACAAAGCGCTATCGACAAGTTCGAGCTCCGGTGGCGCAAGAAGCGGGATGCACTGGACGCTAAGAAAGTCAAAGCCGCAACCAGAGCGGGCGGTGCAAAGGTCAAATCCGCGACCAAAAAGGCCGAGTCAGAAATTCGAGCAGTCGAACGCAAACTTGCTAAAACGCTGAATAAGCCGAAAAAAAGTGTTGCGCGTCCCGGACGCCCAAAAAGTGCGGGCGCGGTTGCTGGCAAGGCATCCGGCTCCACGCGCAGAGGACGGTTGCCCAGAGCCGAACCAGTGGAGACAACAACGACCAAACGCAGGGGGCGTCCACCAAAAGCCGCAACCGCCGTCAGCACGGCGCCTAAACGCAGGGGCCGGCCACCGAAACCCGCGAATGCCGATGCCCCGGCCAAGCGGCGCGGTAGGCCGCCAAAGAACCGATAAGATGGTATTTGCCTGTCGAGCCGGTATGGTCAAAAATCCCCCATTCGGGGGATTTTTTTATGGAGTCTGTTACCCGTGAGAGGTTGCTATTGATTAATCTGCTCGCCATAGATACAGCCCTGTCAGCCTGTTCCGTTGCCCTGCTGGCCCACGGGCGGGTAAGCGTGCTCCGCGAAGCGACTCCCCGGCAGCATATCAAATGTGTTTTACCCATGATTGATAATTTGTTGAAGGCAAATGCGCTACAGCTCGGACAACTGGATGCACTGGCTTTTATCAGCGGACCAGGCTCTTTCACGGGACTGCGCATCGGCCTGGGGGTGGTTCAGGGCCTCGCCCTGGGCGCTGATTTACCCGTACTGCCGGTATCGACCCTGCAAGCATTGGCTCAAGAGGCTATTGAACACCAGCATGTCGGCGAACAGGAACTCATCATGCCCGTCATAGACGCGCGCATGGATGAGGTGTACTGGGGTATCTATCGTAATGAAGGTGGTCTGGCGCAGGCGCTTCAGGACGATAGACTGTCCGTGCCAGAAGAAATTGCTTCGGCCTACCACGCGCTGTTTTTCAGAGATTCGCGTGCGTTACCCGACCCTGTGGATAATCCGGTTTTAGGCATTGGCTTGGGTGATGGCTGGTTACTGGGTGAACGAATATCTCTTCAGCCGAGGCGGGTCGATGTGCGGGCCGCTACCGACGCCGAGATGGCTCTGCGCCTTGCGCTCGTTGCCTACGGACGCGGCGAGGCGCGGTCAATAGACGAAGTGGAGCTCACTTATTTGCGAAATAAAACCACGTGGAAAAAACGCCAGAAATTGAGGCTTTAGGACTGGCGGGCCTGACCTGAGGTCGCGGGAGCACTCTTGGACTTACTGCAATTAATTCTTCTGGCTGTGATACAGGGCGTCACCGAGTTTCTGCCCATCTCCAGCTCCGCTCATTTAATCCTGCCCGCCCAGTTACTGGATTGGCGGGATCAGGGACTGGCTTTTGATATTGCCGTCCACGTCGGTTCTCTGTTCGCGGTGATGTACTATCTGCGTCGGGAAATTTATCAACTGGCCGCGGCCTGGTTGCGCTCGGCAATCGGCGGCGAAGTCAGTCCTGACAGCCGGCTGGCGTGGTATTTGATTGTCGGGACCATTCCGGTCTGCCTCGGTGGGTTTTTATTCGCCAGTGTGATTGAGACACAATTGCGCTCGGTCACTGTGATCGCCACGACCACAATCGCCTATGCGTTATTGCTGGCGGCCGCGGATCGATACGGCACTCAGCGCGCTGCCATAACCCAGCTGACGTGGCAGCAGGCGCTATTTATTGGTCTGGCGCAAATGCTGGCGCTGGTGCCGGGCACATCCCGCTCGGGAATCACCATGACCGCGGCCCTGGTGCTCGGTTTCCATCGCCGGGAAGCGGCTCGCTACTCATTTTTGCTGGCGATACCGGTTATTGCCCTGAGTGGTATTTACCAGGTTTACCAATATTTTATCGAACCCGAGGTGATGCTGTCGGGTCCGGCTCTACTTTGGCAGGAGATCGCCATCGGCTTTTTGGTGTCGGGCGTCACGGCCTTGACCTGCATTCATTTTTTTCTGACCTGGGTGGAGCGTATCGGCATGATGCCCTTTGTCTGGTACAGACTGGTGCTGGGTAGCGTATTATTCCTGCTGGTCGCAAACGGCTGGGCTTAGCAGCGAGCGCCCCTCGAGCACCGGGATATTCAAGCTATGACAACTAAAGCCGCATTCATCGGACTCGGCGTGATGGGATACCCCATGGCCGGTCATCTCAGGCGGGCAGGTTTTGAGGTCCGCGTTTTTAATCGTAGCCGTGCCAGGGCGGAGCAGTGGCGAGAGCAGCACCGGGGCACGGTGGCCGAGACGCCGGCCCAGGCAGCCAACGGAGCCGGGCTGGTATTTATCTGTGTCGGTCAGGATGACGACGTGCGTCAGGTTTGCTATGGGCCCGAGGGCGCGCTAGCGACCATGGCCGAGGGCAGTGTGCTGGTGGATCACACCACGGCTTCGGCGACGTTGGCGCGCGAGTTGAATCAGGCCTGCGCAGAACGGCGGCTCGGCTTTGTTGATGCCCCGGTGTCCGGCGGCCAGCAGGGTGCCGAAAATGGTCGTCTGACGGTGATGTGTGGTGGCGAAGAACCAGCTTTTGAACAAGCTAAGCCCGCGATAGGCAGCTACGCCCAGATGGTAAAGCGCATTGGCCCGGCGGGAGCGGGGCAGTTATGCAAAATGGTCAATCAGATTTGCATTGCCGGCGTGGTTCAGGGCCTGGCCGAGGGCTTGCACTTTGCCCGGCGGGCCGGGCTCGATGGCGAGGAGGTCGTGTCGGTTATTTCCAGGGGAGCTGCCCAGTCCTGGCAAATGGACAACCGCCATCAAACGATGCTGGCGGGTGAGTACAACCACGGTTTTGCCGTTGACTGGATGCGCAAGGATCTTGCGATGGTGCTGGATGAAGCCCGCATTAATGGCGCGTGTCTACCCCTTACGGCCCTGGTCGACCAGTTTTATGCCGACGTTCAGGCCCAGGGTGGCGGGCGTTGGGATACTTCCAGTCTGTTAACGAGGCTGAGCGGGAATAAACAGGACTGACGTGTCAGCGTGTCAAAATCAGAGCGAATTTAATGACGGCAAACTTCAATTATCAGAATTTTAACAGCGAATTACTGGATTATATCCAGCGCTCGCCGACACCTTTTCACGCCACCAGGAATCTGGCTGTTGCGCTTCGTGCACAGGGGTTTGAGGAATTGCTCGAACAGGATGCCTGGTCGTTGAAGCCCGGCGGCAAGTATTATCTGACCCGCAACGATTCCTCCATTATCGCTTTTATTTTTGGCGGACCGGATAGTCTGGATAGGGGTATTCGCATGGTTGGGGCCCATACCGATAGCCCCAACCTGCGGATCAAACCCCTGCCCGAAAAGATCAAGGAATATTTCCAGCTTGGTGTCGAGGTCTATGGCGGCGCCCTCTTGAACCCCTGGTTCGACCGGGATTTATCCATCGCCGGTCGCGTCATTTATCGGGAAAAGGACAGCGGCAAACTGACCAGGGCTTTGATCGATTTCAAAGCTCCGGTGGCCACTATTCCCAGCCTGGCCATTCATCTCGATCGCGAGGCCAATACCGGGCGCACCGTGAACCCGCAGACCGATATTCCCCCCATTCTTTTTGAAGTGGAGAAAAACGCCGGGTCGGGGAATAAAGTCAGGGATTTTCGTGAAATCCTTGCCAGGCAGCTGGCGCGCGAACAGGTGGAGTTGGGCGCGGTGGAGGTCCTCGAGTATGAATTGAGCCTCTACGACACCCAGGCGCCCGCGCAAATCGGCTTTTATGGAGATTTCCTGGCCGCGGCCAGGCTCGATAACCTGCTCAGTTGCTTCTGTGGCTTAAAGGCATTGTTGAGCACGGCCGAATCAGGCAATGGCGGTAATGCCGCGCCGGCCACTCGCATGCTCATCTGCACCGATCATGAGGAAGTCGGCAGCGCCTCAGCCTGCGGTGCCCAGGGTCCCCTGCTGGAAAATACCCTCGAACGCCTGTTTCCCGACGTCCAGCAACGGCTTCGAGGTATCAGTCAATCTTTGTTGATTTCCGCCGACAATGCCCATGGCGTGCATCCCAACTATGCGGCCCGCCACGACGGCAATCATGTGCCGCTGTTGAATCATGGGCCGGTGTTAAAAATCAACGCCAATCAGCGCTACGCCACCAGTGCCGTCACCGCCGCCCTGTTTCGTCAATGGTGTGAAGCCGAGAGGGTAAATTTACAGACCTTTGTCACGCGTACGGATCTGGGTTGTGGCAGTACCATCGGCCCCATTACCGCAAGCCAGATCGGCGTGCCAACCCTGGATGTCGGCGTGCCAACCTTTGCCATGCACTCGGTGAGGGAGTTGGCGGGCAGTCACGATGCCGTCGATCTGTGCCGGGTGATGGGCGCCTGTTATCGTCACGCGGGGCCGCTGACCATTGCCTGATGCGGGTCCTCGCATCAGGTCCATGGAAAAATATTCACCGATACAGACTCATCATTAAACTGGAGCATTTATGCGACTAAAAGACAAAGTAGCACTGGTCACCGGCGCCGGTGGTCCCATGGGCATGGGCGTGGCCCGGCGATTCGCCGAGGAGGGCGCATCCCTGATCATGACCGATATCTCCGGTAGCCGTCTGGCCCAGGGTGTGGAAACCGTGGAAGCCTGCCTGCGTGACGGCGCGCGTGTGTTTGCCCAACGCGGCAGCGTGCTGGTGGAAAGCGAAGTCGATGAGTTGCTGGCCGGCAGCCGAGAGCACTTCGACCGCGTCGACATTATCGTCAATGTGGTCGGTGGTTTGTGGCTGGACGCCAAATACACGCCCGTGATGGAAGTTCAGGAAGAGCGTTGGGATATGTGTTTCACCGTCAATATGAAGGGCATTTTCTATCTTACCCGCAAGCTCGGACCGGGTATGATCGGGCGCCAGTACGGCAAGATCGTCAACGTTTCTTCGGTGGAGTATGCCGGCGCCGCGGGCCATGCCGATTACGCCGCGGCCAAGGCCGGGGTTACCTCCCTGACCCGTAGCCTGGCTGAAGAACTGGCGCCCCATGTCAACGTTAACTGCATTGCTCCAGGAATTATTCGCACCCTGGCGCTACGGGATGTCGGTCAGGCCGTGGCCGATAACTTCGCCCGGAAAAATCTGCTCAAGCGCATGGGAGAGCCAGAGGATATTGCTAATGCCGCCCTGTTTCTGGCCAGCGATGAGTCCAGTTACATTACCGGTGTCACCATTCCCGTATCCGGGGGATTATGGCCCGGACTATAGCAGTGAGCCTGTCGCCTGTCTGGTGAGGCGTGGCGGCTTTAGTTAGAATACGCGCTTTTATTTCGCCGGGAAAAGACCTTGGAAATCAATCAAATCAGAGTCTCCATCGAAGACATCCAGGCCCGCACCGAGGTGCTCAGGGGGTATCTTTGACTACGCTGACAAAAAGGAGCGTCTGAGGGAGGTCGAACTCGAGTTGGCGGAGCCCGGGGTCTGGAATAATCCGGAACGGGCCCAGGCCCTGGGCCGTGAACGGGCCTCTCTGGAACAGGTGGTCACGACTATTGAGAGTCTCGGCAGGGGTACCGCCGATGCGTCTGAACTGCTGGACATGGCCGCCGAGGAGGGAGATACCGAAACCCTCGCCGCGGTTGAAGACGAGGTCACGGCCCTGTTGGGACGGCTGGAAATACTGGAGTTTCGCCGTATGTTTGCCGGTGAAATGGACCCCAACAACGCTTTTCTCGACATCCAGTCCGGCTCCGGCGGCACCGAGGCCCAGGACTGGGCGGAAATGCTGCTGCGCATGTACCTGCGCTGGGGCGATGCGCGGGGCTTTGATACCGAGTTGATTGAAGTCTCGCCCGGTGAGGTGGCCGGCATAAAAAGTGCCAGTGTGCATTTCCGGGGCGAATACGCCTTCGGCTGGTTACGCACGGAAACCGGTGTTCACCGGCTGGTGCGCAAATCCCCCTTTGATTCCGGTAATCGCCGCCACACCTCTTTTGCGGCGGTGTTTGTCGCACCCGAAATCGATGACGATATCGAGATCGATGTCAGCAAGGCCGATGTCCGCGAGGATACCTACCGCGCCAGCGGCGCTGGCGGCCAGCACGTCAACAAGACCGACTCCGCAGTGCGGCTGACGCACCTGGAAACCGGGATTGTCGTGCAATGCCAGAGCGAGCGCTCCCAGCATCAGAATCGGGACAAGGCCTGGAAAATGCTCAAGGCCAAACTCTATGAGCTGGAAGAACTCAGACGCAAGGAGAGCGCTCAGGCAGTCGAGGATAGCAAGGCGGATATAGGTTGGGGCAGTCAGATCCGCTCCTACGTGCTGGATGATTCCCGTATCAAGGATCTGCGGACCAATGTCGAAACCCGGAATACCCAGGCAGTGCTGGATGGTGGTCTTGATCGCTTTATTGAAGCCAGCTTGAAAGCAGGTCTCTAGGGGTTGGTGCTACTGACTACGTTGTAGCTTACGGGCTAACGGCAAACGGACAAACGGAAAAGGTAAATCAGGCGGACAGACAGTCTCAATGAGCAAAGACACACCAGGCCAAATTGACGAAAACAAGCTCATCGTCGAGCGTCGCGGCAAGCTCAGCTATATCCGCGAGCAGGGACAGGCCACGGCTTTTCCCAATAGTTTCCGGCGCTCCGATTTCGCGGCCAAGCTGCAGGAAAGCTTTGGCGACAAGGACAAGGATGAGCTGGAAGCCTTGCATCACGAAGTCAGCGTCGCTGGCAGAATCATGGCCAAGCGGGGACCTTTTATGGTGCTCCAGGACGTCAGTGGACAAATCCAGCTTTACGCCGACAAAGCGGTTCAGGCCGACATCAAGGAGCGTTACGGGCATTGGGATGTGGGCGATCTGGTGGGTGTGCGCGGCCCTCTGCACAAGTCCGGTCGCGGCGATCTGTATGTGACTCTGGCCCGGTACGAACTGCTGACCAAATCCCTGCGCCCCCTGCCGGAAAAATTTCACGGCCTGGCCGATCAGGAAATGCGCTATCGCCAGCGCTATGTCGATCTCATTGTCAATGAAAACTCCCGTCAGGTTTTCAAGTTGCGGTCGAAAATCATCGACTTTATTCGTCACTACCTGAATCAGCGTGATTTCATGGAAGTGGAGACACCGATGATGCAGGTGATTCCCGGCGGCGCCACGGCGCGGCCCTTTGTGACCTTTCACAATGCCCTTGATCGGGAAATGTATATGCGGGTGGCTCCGGAACTTTATTTAAAGCGTCTGGTGGTCGGTGGTTTTGAGAAGGTCTACGAAATCAACCGTAATTTCCGCAACGAGGGTTTGTCCACTCGTCACAATCCCGAGTTCACCATGCTGGAGTTTTACCAGGCCTACGCCGATTACCGTGACCTGATGGATCTCACCGAGGATATGCTCCGACGGTTGTGCGAGACCGTTCTGGGGTCTACCACCGTTCACTATCAGGGTGCGCGCTACGATTTCGCCCGGCCCTTTCAGCGACTGACCGTGTTTGACTCGATTTTACGCTTCAACGACAACATTAAGGCGACGGACATCGATAACCTCGATGGTGCGCGCACAGTGGCGCGGCAGCTGGAAATTCCGCTCAAGGACGACTGGGGCCTGGGCAAGGTACAGATCGAGATTTTTGAAAAAACCGTTGAGCATCGCCTGGATAATCCGACCTTCATCACGGCCTATCCTACCGAGGTTTCACCCCTGGCCAGACGTAGCGATACCGACCCCTTTGTCACGGACCGATTTGAATTTTTCGTCGGTGGGCGGGAACTGGCCAATGGTTTTTCCGAGTTGAACGACGCCGAGGATCAGGCGGAACGCTTCCGTCAGCAAGTCGCGCGCAAGGATGCCGGTGACGACGAGGCCATGCATTACGACGCCGACTATGTGCGCGCTCTGGAATACGGTCTGCCACCGACCGCGGGGGAAGGTATCGGCATTGACAGGCTGGTGATGTTGCTCACCGACTCGCCCTCGATTCGCGACGTCCTGTTGTTCCCCCATATGCGGCCGGAATAGGCCCCGCTTGGCCCGCGGCGACTGAACTGATGTCTGAAGCAAGGCCCATTAAACTCCACCCCTCCTGGCTTCAGGTGCTGGGGGCCGAGTTTGAAAAGCCTTACATGCAGGCCTTGCGAGCTTTCCTGCTTACCGAAAAGCAGGCCGGAAAGACCATCTATCCTCCCGGTGCGCACTGGTTTGCCGCCCTGGACACTACGCCTTTCGAGCAGGTCAAGGTGGTGATTCTGGGGCAGGATCCCTACCACGGACCGACACAGGCCCACGGCCTGTGCTTTTCCGTGCCGCCGGGCGTGCCGCAGCCGCCGTCGCTGGTCAATATCTTTAAGGAGTTGCACAGTGATCTCGGCCTCGACGCACCGGCGCACGGCTGTCTCAAGCACTGGGCCGAGCAAGGGGTATTGTTGCTCAATGCCACGCTGACGGTAATCGCGGGGCAGGCGGGGTCTCATCAGGGGCAGGGCTGGGAAACGTTTACCGACAGAGTCATCGAGGTACTGAACGAGCAGCGCCAGCATCTGGTGTTCATTCTCTGGGGCAGTTACGCCCAGAAAAAAGGCAGCATCATCGATGAGCGCAGACACTGCGTGATCCGTTCCCCTCATCCCTCGCCGCTATCCGCCCACCGCGGGTTTTTTGGCAGCAAACCCTTTTCCCGTACCAATGCGTATCTGCAAGGTCACGGCATTGAGCCTGTCGACTGGCGACTGCCGGATTGAGCACTATCCGCTGGATTGAGCACTATTCGCCGGATTGAGCGCTCGGGACTTGCGCCATGAAGCAAGCGCTGTCGCTACAGGTACTGTCTCTACGAGCGATGCCTCTGCGAGCGATGCCTCTACGAGCGATGTCGCTATACAAAAGTGGAGTCCTGAAACAAGCTTCCCCAGGCTGTTCGAAGCCGGAGGAAGGTGATTCCAGTTGCCGGATCAGACTCCGGGAACACCCGAAACCTGATCCGGGTTTGATCGCGCTTATTTAATCGCGCCTCCCGCCCGCAGAGCGTGTACTTCGGCGCTGGAGATACCCCAGTCGAGCAGCACTGCTTCGGTGTGTTCGCCGGTTTTCGGCGTTGGTCCCTTGATGGATGAGGGGGTGGCGCTAAAGCGTGGCGCGGGCGCCGGGTGTAAAACGCCTTCTATTTCGACAAAAGCGTTGCGTTCCTTGTTGTGGTGGTAGTGGGGAGCTTCCTCGAGGCTGAGTACCGGCGCAAAGCAGATGTCGGTATTTTCCATGATTTCGCACCATTCATCACGGGTCTTGGTGAGGAACAGCTCCTTGAGCTTTTCGGTCATGGCCGGCCAGCTTTCCCGCTCCATCTGCGGCGCCATGGAGTCGGGGTCCAGTTGCAGTTTTTCCAGCAGTTCCGCGTAAAACTTGGTCTCGATGGAACCGACCGATATATAGAGGCCGTCCTTGGTTTCATAGGTGTTATAAAAGTGGGAACCACTGTCGAGAATATTGCTGGCGCGCTGGTCGGTCTGCACACCGGAAGCGAACATGCCGTAGATGGAAGTCATCAGCGACAGGGCGCCATCCACCATGCCGGCGTCAACCACCTGGCCCTGACCGGATTTGTTAACCTCATAGAGGGCGGCCAGGATGCCGGTCAATACAAACATGGTGCCGCCGCCAAAATCACCGACCAGGTTGAGCGGCGGTGTCGGGGGTTCGTCGTTGCTGCGGCCGATGGCATGGAGCGCGCCTGACAGGGCGATATAGTTGAGATCGTGACCGGCCGACCTCGATAAGGGACCTTCCTGTCCCCAGCCGGTGACGCGGGCATAAACCAGTCGGGGATTGCGCTTCAGGCACACGTCCGGCCCCAGGCCGAGGCGCTCCATAACGCCGGGACGGAAGCCTTCGAGTACCACGTCGGCTTTGTCGATCAGCTTCAACAGGGCTTCGATGCCATCCTGGTTTTTCAGATCCAGGGCGATGGAGCGGCGTCCGCGACCCAGCAGGTTGTACTTTTTTGGCATGGCGATGCCCAGCCCGGCGTCGGCGAGGCGGTCAACTCGCACTACCTCCGCGCCCATGTCGGACAGCATCATGCCACACATGGGCGCCGGGCCGATGCCGGCCAGTTCGATCACTTTAAGTCCTGCTAGGGGGCCACTCATAATTTATCTCCGGTTATCGAGCGCGAGGTGCTGCCTCGTAGTATTCTCAGGGTCGGCTACGGTAGCAAGTAAAAGCGCGTTTTTGCAATCTCCCGGCCTGTGTCCAGGCCGTGCCGATGTATCCTTTTTCGGATGCGTATAATGACGCATCGGAATCACCACGCAAATCTGGCCGGACGGTATTTTTAAGCCGCTCGCGGATTACGGGAAAGCGAATTTACAACCGGTGTCAATACAGGAGACCCCCATGGATTTTGAATATTCAGACAAGGTGCGCGAACTGCAACTGCGAGTGCAGGACTTCATGGATCGCGTCATCTACCCCAACGAGGCGCGGTATTACCGGGAACTCGATGACGGGGGACGCTGGTGCGTGCCGCCGGTGCTGGAGGAAATGAAAGCCGAGGCTAAACAGGCGGGGTTGTGGAACCTGTTTCTGCCGGAGAGCGACCGCGGCGCCGGCTTGACCAATCTCGAATACGCGCCCCTGTGCGAGATCATGGGTAAGTGCAAGTTCGCGCCGGAGGTCTTTAACTGTTCCGCGCCCGATACCGGCAACATGGAGACCATCGAACGCTACGGTAATGAGGAACAAAAGGAAAAGTGGCTGGAGCCTCTGCTGGCGGGCGAAATTCGCTCGGCGTTCTGTATGACCGAACCCCTGGTCGCGTCCTCGGACGCCACCAACATCGAAACCAGTATCAAGCGCGATGGCGATGAGTATGTCATTAACGGCCGCAAGTGGTTTTCCTCCGGTGTGCACGAACCGAACTGCAAGATCTGGATCGTCATGGGCAAGACCGACCCCGAGGCGGCCAAGCATGTGCAGCAATCCATGATCCTGGTGGAGCCCGGCACCCCGGGAATAACGGTCGAACGCTGGGTGCCGGTGTTCGGTTACGACGACGCTCCCCACGGCCACGCGGAAGTGGTTTTTAAGGATGTACGGGTTCCGGCAGCGAATATGCTGTTGGGCGAGGGCCGGGGTTTCGAGATCGCTCAGGGGCGTCTCGGACCCGGGCGCATTCACCACTGCATGCGAGTGATTGGCGTGGCGGAACGGGCACTGGAGCTGATGTGCCAGCGGGCAATGAGCCGGGTCGCTTTCGGCAAGAAGCTTTCCGAGCAGAGTGTCTGGCTGGAGCGAATCGCCGATGCCCGTATCAATATCGAGATGGCCCGTCTGCTGACGCTGAAGGCCGCGCACATGATGGATACGGTCGGTAACAAGGTGGCGCGCATGGAAATCGCCATGATCAAGGTGGCCGCGCCCAACCTGGCTCTGAAAATTATCGACGACGCCATTCAGGTTTACGGTGCTTGTGGCGTAACCGAGGATGTCGGTCTGGCCCGTGCCTGGGCGCATACGCGCATCCTCAGGATCGCCGATGGCCCTGACGAGGTGCATCGTAACCAGATCGCCCGCCTGGAGCTGAAAAAGTATATGTGATCCGCGCCAGGCGAAGGCGAGCGTGCTTATAACCCGGGCCCGAGCCCGGGTTTTTTAATTCTCAAATAATGAAAAAACCCCTAGACTGGAACGGCAAAATAATCACTACAGGGGAAAGGTAATGAAAACCGGCGCTTTTATGATGCCCAGCAATCCACCTCATCGCAGTATTCTCGACGGTCATCGGCACAATCTCGACTATGTCTGTTTCCTCGACCAGGTGGGCTATGACGAAGTCTGGATTGGCGAGCACTACACCACGCCCTGGGAACCCTGCCCTTCGCCGGATTTGCTGATCGCCCAGGCGATTGATAAAACCAGTCAGATCAAACTGGCCACGGGGGCTTTTTTGCTGCCCTATCACCATCCCGCGGAGCTGGCTCAGCGCATTGCCTATCTCGATCATATGGCCGAGGGACGTTTGATCGTCGGTGTTGGTGCCGGTGGCTTTCCCGGTGACTGGCAGTTATTCGATGTCGACGCCATGGCTGGCGAAAATCGCGACATGATGTTCGAGTCAGTCGATATCATGATGAAACTCTGGACCAGCGACGCACCCTTCAGGCACGAAGGCAAATACTGGACCGTGCAACTCCCCGAGGACGAGGACCCCACCCGGTTTCACCTGCGCCCCTATCAGCAACCCCATCCACCCCTGGGTGTGACCGCCCTCAGTCCCAAATCCCCGGCCATGACCATGGCTGGGGAGCGAGGTTATATTCCGGTCAATCTGGGTCTGGGGAATCAGTATCTGAAGGAGAACTGGGATACCTACGAACAGGCCATGAACGCAGCGGGGCGCGAGGCCGATCGCGGCACGTGGCGGCTGGGACGGGACATCGTCATCGCCGACTCCGACAAAGAAGCGAAAAAACGGGCCCTTGAAGGGCCGGTAGGTATCGTCTGGCGCGATTACCTGTTACCGCTGTTCACCAAATTCGGTTTGCTGGGCATTATGAAGCACCGGCCGGATATCGCCGACGCTGATGTGACCCTGGAGTACCTGGCCGACCACAACTGGCTGGTGGGCAGCGTTGACACCGTTGCCGACAAGCTGGCCACGGTCTGGGGTGAGTCGGGCGGTTTTGGCTGCCTGCTTACCACGGCCTATGATCACCTCGATCATATGGATCACTGGCGAGAATCGATCCGGGCCTTTAACGACGAGGTGGCGCCGCGTTTTCCCTAGTCGTGCGCATTGAGTCGTGAGCATCGCGTCGTGCGCGTCGCTGGAGTGGCGGGGAAGTTGCCGTTTCAGCCATCCAGCTTTTCGGCTTTGGGCAGAACTTCGTCAATTAACCGAAGCGTTTGTTCCAGTACTTCCTCATCGGAATTGCCCAGGGGCCGGAGAATAAACTTGGGAATCCCTTCGTCGAGGTATTGCTTGATCTGGTCCAGCAACTCGTCAGCGCCGACGGCCAGCAGGTGCTCGAGACGCGAGTCGGGCGCGAGCTTGCGAAAGCGGGCCATCTCCCTCTGGCAGACGGCATCGTCGCGGGAGCCGAAGTAATAGAAAAAACCCGTGCCGTAGTGATCGTCGTCAATGCTGCGACCGGTTTCCCCGAGGGCTTCGACAATGGCCCGTTTGGCGGTGCCAGCCTTTTTGGGTGACTCCAGGCCCGCCTGCCAGCCGGTGCCGATTCGGGCGGTGCGTTTGATCGCTGCCTCGCTGCTGCCGCCGATCCACAGGGGCAGGGGCTGTTGCGGGGGAATGGGGGAGATGACTGCGTCCCGGTACCGGTAATACTCACCGTCCGTACTGACTTTTTCTCCGCGCCACAGACGATCGATGATATCCAGGGCTTCGTCGGTGCGTTTGCCGCGGCCTCGGGTATCCCGGCCCGTGGCCTGCCATTCCGGTGCCCGTACGGTACCGATGCCAAAGGCCGGCAGCAGGCGTCCCTGGCTGAGAAAATCAATGGTGGCGCACTGTTTGGCCAGCACCAGCGGGTCGCGCAGGGCGACCGAAGCGACGTTCATGCCGAACTTGATGCGTTTGGTGGCCCCGGCAATGGCGCCCAGGGTGCTGATGCACTCCAGGAAGGGCTCTTCCGAAACCAGGCGATCGGTCTGCCAGAGGGAGTCGACGCCGCCGTCCTCGCAAATCCGTACCCAACGCCAGAAATTGTCGACTTGTTCGAAAGGGAAGCGGGCCATGCCCAAACCGATACCGATTGCCATGGTTTATATTCTCCGTTGTCTCAGCACCGCCGGGTTGGCCACACCGCTCAGCGTTATCATTTGAATCGATCCCGGGTAAAAGCCTCAAAGGTCCGTTGAACATCCGCGCTACTGGCGCCCGCAAGTGGCGCAATAATCTGGGTATCGATCCCGGTGGCCATGTCTGCCAGCAGGCGCGCCCGGCATTCATCGGCGCTGCCGATCACCGCGATTTCGTCGATCATGGCGTCGGTGAGCGCGCCCCCGGTTTTGGCCCGATCGCGGGCCGCCCAGCCTTCGCTGATGGTTTGCGCGGCGTCGCCAAAGCCGGCCCAGGCGAGAAAAGCATTGTAGACGGGAGTGGCATAGTAGGGGGCAAAGGCGGCCCGGAACAGATCCCGCGCGGCGGACTTGTCGTCGGTGACCAGCACCATGGCCCGATTCACCACTTCCAGGGTGCGCCAGTCCTTGCCCCCTCGTTCGGCACCGGTTTTGATGTGGTCCATCATCTTCGGGAGCGCTCGCCGTGGCCAAAGGTTGAGGATCACGCCGTCGCCCACTTCGGCAGCCATTTCAATCATTTTCGAGCGCAGAGCGGCAATATAAATCGGCGGCGGATTTTCCATGGCCTCCTGGCTGTAGCCTTGACTGCGCAGGCCGTCCAGGTCAAATTTTGTCTTTTCACCCCTGAGCATGGAGCGCACTAACGCAGCGGTGTTCCTTACCCGGGTCAGGGGTTTGTCAAAGGTCTGGCCATGCCAGTTTTCCATCATGGTCTGACTGGAAGAGCCAAGCCCCATGACAAAGCGCCCCGGCAATAACTGGCCCAGGGTGTTGGCGGTGGCGGCCAGCACCGCTGGCGTACGGGTGAAGACCGGCGTCACCGCCACGCCGATACGCAGGGTTTGGGTGTGGGCCGCGAGGCCGGCACTCAGGGTCAGGGCGTCCGGCGCGCCGGCATCGGCGAACCAGGCATCGTCATAGCCATTGGCTTCGGCCCAGCGGACCCTTTCGATGGTGTCCTCGACGGCGGGCCCGGCGGGCAGGGTAACGGCCACGCGTCGGGCCAGGGCTTTTTCTCGGCTCATGGGTTTCGACTCATAAATCGGGTCAACGAAGGACTCCGTAAGCGTATTGGAGCTGGCAAATACCGCAAGCCAGTCTGACATTTTGCGGCAACCGGGTTCAAGGGTATCCTAGGCGAAATAAAAACGTTTAGGAGTAGTGATGAGCGATTCAGCCACCGATCTAACACCCGTCCGGGCCGGCCACGAGTTTGATCAACAGGCCTTGCTGGCCTTTATGAAAGCCAATGTTGCGGGTTTTGAAGGACCGATGACTGTCCGACAGTTCGACGGCGGTCAGAGCAACCCCACCTTCCGGCTCGACGCGGCTTCTGGCTCCTACGTTCTGCGCAAGCAGCCTCCCGGCGAGCTGTTGCCTTCGGCCCATCAGGTGGATAGGGAGTACCGGATCATGAAGGCCCTGGCCGATACCGATGTGCCGGTACCGGAAATGTGCGCCCTGTGCGAGGACACCCGCATTATCGGCACCAAGTTCTACATCATGGTGCTCGTGGAAGGGCGCATTTATAAGGAAATACTGTTACCGGGTTGCAGTCCGGAGGACCGGCGCGAGATGTACCTGGACATGATGCGGGTGCTGGCCCGGCTCCATGCCGTGGATTACCAGGCTGTCGGCCTCGACGATTTTGGCCGTCCCGGCAACTATTACGAGCGTCAGATTTCCCGCTGGACCAAGCAATATAACGCCTCCAAGACCCAGGACCTGGAGAGTATGGAAAACCTGCTGAGTTGGGTGCCCGAGCACCTGCCCGAGTCCAGCGAGGTCAGCATCGCCCATGGTGATTTCCGCATGGCCAACATGGTCTACCATGCGACCGAGCCACGCATCGTTGCCGTGCTGGACTGGGAGCTGTCGACCATCGGCCATCCCCTGGCTGACCTGGGTTACGCCTGCATGGAGTTTTACGCCGATTTTTATGGCGAAGTCCGATTGCGTTCGCCGGACCGTGCCGCGCTGGGAATTCCCGACCCGGAAGAGATGGTGGCCGAATACTGCCGAGCCTCGGGCCGGGACAAGATCGACAACTGGCAGTTTTATGTCATCTATAACCTGTTTCGTTCGGCGGCCATTGTTCAGGGTGTCTACAAACGTGGTCTGGACGGCAACGCCAGTTCCGAATCAGCCCTGACCTATGGCGATGAGTGCCGCAATCGGGCGGACCGCGCCTGGGAGCTGGTGCGGGAGCTGGGCGCTTGAAGGGAAGATAAAATAATCCGAAAACAAAAAGGTGATCCCGATGTTTGAAAAAATTGACCGTGTCGCCATCGCCGTCAATGATCTGGACGAGGCTATGGAGCGTTTTTCAAAGCTGTTCAATACCACCTTTCACGAACTGCCGCCAAGTCCGGAACTGGGAATCAGGGCTTGTTATGGCCCATCCGGGCTGGAACTGGTGCAAGCCACGAACCCTGATACCGAACTGGGTCGCACGATTGCCGCAAAAGGGGAAGGTCTGTGGGCGCTGGTTTATCGCGTCAGCGATATGGAAGCGGGTGTGAAGCACGTGAAAGCCCAGGGTATGCGCCAGATTGGTGAGATCAGGGTGGGCAAAATGCATGAGGTGATATTCCATCCGAGGGATGCCCACGGAGTGATGATCGCGCTGGCGGCGTATCCGGATATACATCCGGCTACTGTCGCCATCAAGACGGGTTACAAGGAGACCGGCGTATACGGCCTATAGCGCGGATAGGGTCGATAGCCCACACAAGCGGGTATTTGCCTGGGGCTGGTGCAGGCCCAAACCCCAAAGCCAAGGACGGAAGGCGCCCGGATAAACCTCAGGAATGCGTAAGGTCTTGCTATTTTCCCTGCTATTTTGTACCGCCATTCTGGGTTACGGATGGTGGCATGCCTCGACCCATGCCAGTTTCCACGGCGGCTTTCGCCTGTTACCCCCTGACCGCTCGGGGATACAAGGACCTGTGATGCCCGGCGCCCACGTGCGCTTCCTCGATGCCAGTGGTGAACTACTCGCCGAGGGGATCAATGATCAGCGCGATAACTACCTTCATCTGCTGCATCCCGACATGGGTGATTGTCACGATTTCGAGCGCGCCGCCGCTGTCAACGGCGAGGGCCGTAAGGCCTGGCGGGCATGCTACGAGAAACTTTCAATGTGGACCTCGAGCTGGATCAGAAAAGTCAGGCAGGTGGCGGTGACCTTTGACGATTGCGCTTTTCCGCCCATGCCCGCCGAGGCCAGTGAATACTTTAGCGACTGGTATCTCTGGTGGGTGCCGCTGCCCCACGTGGGTGGCAGGCCATACACCCATTATAGTCTCGGTATCGAAGTGGACCCGGCTGCTTGCGTAGTACCAAAGGATCCTTGACTAATGGGCGGCACATTTGGCCCCGGGGCGTTGGCCTTGCTCTGGTCGATAAGCGGGGTTTTGCTGGCTGACACGGCTCTGGGCGAGCCTGACGCCTTTCGGCGCGAGAAAAATCATCGCTCGGCTTATCCCTTGCGCCAGCATCTACTGGACGCGGGTAGCGAAGCCTGCACGGTCATCGATAAAGACAGCTATGTTACCGGGTTGTTGTTTAATGGTCCGGGTCTGCACACCTATTATCAGCAGGCCTATTGTTTTCTCGAACTGGCGGTCAGGGAGCGTGCGCCGGAATTGTGTCGGCAGGTCAGGGAAAGGCGTTCGCTGTTTTTCGACGGCTCGGGGGTCGGCAAAGCGGTTTGCGAGGCCAGGGTCGCCGCCGCAATTGAGGACGACAGGAAAGAGGCCCGGCATCTGGTCGAGGCGCGGGGACGTGTGCTTGAGTCGGCGGAGGTGGTCGGCATTGTCGAGTACGATGCGGTTACGTCGGCCAGCAGTCTGATCCTGCGCGCCAGCTTCAAACCGCTTTCCTGGCCCTACTACCGTTATGAATTTGAGTTTGTCGATGCGCGCGGCCAGGTGTTGGCGCGGCTGTATGAATCACCCCATGGTGTGGACGCCGCCGATCGGCTGTTTTTGCTTCCCTTGGTCACGCTCGAGCAGGCACTCGCTGGTGTCGGACTCGATTCGATCGGCGCTATTGTTTTGCGCGTGCCCTTGGTGAATAGCGTCGAAAGTGCACTGGTCATGGCCCATCTGGATTTTAAGCAGCTTGATGAAAAGAAGATCGCCGATTCTGCTTTCAAGCGCATTCCCATTTTGGGTGCGATCGAACATCGTCAATGGACGGGTCTGGTTAGCGATCGATCAAGGGATGCCGATGGCTTCCTCGCCAGCCTGGAGCAGCTACTGGGCCGCGAAAATTAAGCTTCGCCGAGCGCGTGCCGGTCTGGCCTTCGACGGATGACGGATAGTGTTGTCATGATCGCTGGGGCGCTTCCGTCACTCCGGCTTTGGGGATTTTGATTAACAGTACCAGCAAGGTTGCCAGCAGCAGCAAGGCGGAAAAGCCGCTGAAGGCTTCCCGATAGCCGCCAAAGATATCGCCACAGTAACCGGCGACTACGACGCCGATGGCGCCCAGGACAGTGCTGAGTAGAATGCGATAGGAAAGCAGGGTGGCGGTGTTTTCGGGCCCGTAGTAATTGGCGAGCATGGCCGTGGAACCCACCAGTCCCAAACCGAAGCCAAGACCGAAAAACACCACCGAGATGTAGAGCAGAATGGGATTAGCGGCGCTGGTCAGGATCGCCATGCCGATAAACTCCGAGGCCATCCCCGAGAAAAACAGGGTGCGGGGCTCGATCGTGTAATCCCCCAGCAAACCGGAGAGGAAGCGTCCGCTGGTGGTAAACGCGCCCTGTATGCCGAGGGCGGTGGCGGCGACCAGGGCGCTCATGCCCATGTCCTTGGCGTGCAGTACCAGCTGGCTGCTGACGATCATGTGGCCGGTGACCGCCAGGGAGCCGGAGGCGAGAATGATCCAGTAGGTGGGGTTGAGGACGGCCTCCTTGACCATCCAGCTCCGGTCCGTCTTGTATACGCCTCTTTTTTTGCGACTCCCTGATTCAGCCGCGATTTCGGCGTCTTGCTTCCCGGGGTCGTGTCCATCCATATACTGGCCCACGTCCTCCGGTTTATCGCGCACGATCAGCAGGCTGAGTACCGAAGCCAGCAAGGATATCAGGCCGACCAGGAGCCAGGCCGGACGCCAGTCATTGAACAGGTGAATCACGCCGGTGAAGGTTGGCGCGCCGACGACGCCCCCCATGCCGCCGGCCGCCATGAAGATGCCGAGGGCCATGGAACGGCGGCGGTGGAACCACTGGGTGACCAGTTGCGTACCGGGCAGCACCGCCTGCATGGTCATGCCGCAACCGAGCACCACCGTGGCGAAATAATAGGTGGGCAGGGAGTGATTGAAATAGACCAGGCTGGCGCCCGCGGCGGAGACGAAGCCGCCGCAGATGATAGTCAACCGGGGGCTGATTTTTTTCATCAGGGTGGTGACCACCGGGCCGGCGAGGCCGATGACCATGGACAGAATGGCAAAGCCGGTGGTGGCCTGGGCGCGGGTCCACCCCAGATCGTCAATCATTTCCGGCATGATGACACTGAGTCCGTAAAACACCGCGCCGACACAGGCCATATAAATAAAGCCGATGGTCGCGAGCAATATCCAGCCGTAGTACATGGTCGGTTCAGCTAGTAGGTAGTCGTGGCCAAGGCCTGGCCGACTGATTTATTCAATGTCGGTTCTTTTCAATGTGGGTTGTTTGCCTTGAGCGGGGAGGTCTGGCCCTGAAATCACCGGTCACTGCCTCGCTTGCCATCCCGGTGGATGATCAGGCGAACACCTCTGCCAGAAAGCTCTCAAGCGCCCGCCAGGAACGCCGGTCGGCGACGGCATTATACTTGATGCCCATCTCCGGCATATCGGCCTCCGGGTTGGTAAACCCGTGCAGGGTATTGCCATAGGTGTGCAGTTGCCAGTCGGCGCCGGCGTCAGTCAGTTCCCGCTGTAAAGCCACGACTTTGTCGTTGGAGGTCATGGGGTCGTCATGGCCATCCAGGCATAGAATGCTGGCCTTGAAGTCTGGGGTGGCGATATTGTCGGGGGCATCGAACAAGCCATGAAAACTGATCGCGCCGCGCAGATCCGCGCCCGTGCGAGCCAAATCGAGCGCGCACAGACCGCCGAAGCAGTAGCCCATGACAGCCATTTTGCCGGCATCCACTTCCGTTTGAGTCCGCGCCACGTCAAGGGCCCTGGTCATGCGCTGTTGCAGTGTGGCGCGGTTGTCCATCAGGGGTTGCATCATGCGGGAGTTTTCCCTGGGGGAGTTGCCGAGCTGGCCCTTGCCGTACATATCGAGCGCAAACCCGATGTATCCGAGTCCGGCCAGTTGCTCGGCACGGCGGCATTCCAGGGTTGAACGACCGCGCCAGGTCGGGGCTATGATAATTCCGGGTCGGGGTTCCCGGTATTGATCATCGTAGGCCAGATAGCCTTCAAGCAGTGTGTCCCCGTCGTGGTACTCCACTGAGCGATGCTGGATGCTCATCTCATTTCCTGTCTGCTGGCAAACCCCGTGTCGCGGGCTCGGGAGTCGCTGTGGTTTAGTCCGATAATTGTGGTTTAGTCCAGTAATTGTGGTTTAGTCCAGTAATTGAGGTTTAGTCCAGTAATTGAGGTTTAGCCGGTAAGGTTACGCTTCCGGCCCCCAGGGGTCGAGCGGATTATCTTCTGAAGCGCACCGGGAACTTTGTTATTCTTGCCGGTCGTTTGTCGCGGGCCGGGTTTTTCCAGGGGCCCGTCTTCCGATAATTTAATCCGCTTCAGCCGCGCCGGGCTAGCGGCGGGGGGCGTCAGTTCGTGGGGAGTAACATGGGGCAGGAAGAAAGACCGGGTGTTGATCAGCAGTTACGCGCCAATCTGGGCCGTTTCGTGGCGCGCAATTTCGGGACGCAAGCGCGCATGGAAAATGTCGAACCCATGCTCGGCGGCCATGCTGGCCTGACCTATGGTTTCGATGTCTTCGATAGTGCCGGCGACAAGCTCGGTGGTTACATTATCAAGCTGGCTCCCAGGGGTGTGCGCCGCGAGGGCAATACCGATGTCTATCGCACCGCGCCGCTGTTAAATACCCTGCACGAAGCTGGTTTACCGGTGCCCGCGGTACCGTTTGCTTCCCCGGATGAAGATGAGTTCGAAGTGCCTTATGTGGTAATGGAGAAGCTCGAGGGCCGGGAGTTTTTTATCTGGGATCCCCATCCGTCGTTCGATCTCAGTGCCGAGAAAGTGGCGCCCAAATGGCGTGCCCTGGCCGAAGTGCTGCCACGTATCCATCAGGTTGACTGGCGGGCGAAACTGCCCGACTGGGAAGCGCCGCGGCCCCTGCTGGAGGAAATCACCCGCTGGCAGCCCATCTATGCCAAGGCTCTGGAGCCGGAATGGATCAGCGCCGCTGATCGGGCCCGCGAGGCGCTCCTGGCGGCCATGCCCGATGCCGCGCCGATCGGTATCGTCCACGGTGATTATCAGCCGGGTAACGCGCTTTTTTACCAAGATAAGCTCACCGGCATCATCGACTGGGAACTGGTGCGGATCGGCTCGGTGCAACTGGATATCGGCTGGCTGATGTTTTGCGCCGATACCAGTTTCTGGACCGATAACATCAAGCCCTGCGCACCGGTGGACCCGGAAGAACTGGCGGAAATCTACCAGCGCGGCATGGGCTGCCGGTTGCGGGATATCCCCTGGTATCAGGCGCTGGCAGCCTACCAGCTCGGTTCGATCGCCTGCCTGAACGTGCGGCTGCATCGCAAGAAGCAGCGTATCGATCCCATGTGGGAGGAATTCGCCCATACCGTCATTCGCTTTTATGATCGGGCGGTTGAGATTATTAAATCAAATAAAAACAGATAGATAAAAAATATATTTAAGGTAAAACATATGATAGATTTTCAGCTGTCCGCGGATCTGATGGCGCTTCGGGAACGCACCGAGGAATTCATTCGCAAGGTCGTTATCCCCTATGAAAATGACACCCGTCAGGCGTATCACGGCCCCACGGACGAGCTGCGCATGGAACTGGTCGCCAAGGCGCGCGAGGCGGGTCTGTTAGCGCCCCATGCACCGAAACAATACGGCGGCCTGGGTCTGGACCACCGGGGCATGGCAGTGGTGTTTGAAGCAGCGGGCTACTCGACCCTGGGGCCCCTGGCACTCAATATTCAGGCCCCGGACGAAGGCAATACCAACCTGCTGCACCAGGTGGCGACGCCGGCGCAGAAAAAGCGCTGGCTCGAACCCATGGTCCAGGGGCATATCCGCTCGGTATTCTCCATGACCGAGCCCGACGGCGGCGCCGGTTCCGACCCTTCGCTGATGAAAACCACCGCCCATCCCGATGGCGATGACTACATCATCAACGGCCGCAAGTGGTTTATCACCGGCATGCCCGGGTCGGCTTATCACATCATCATGGCTCGAACTTTCGATACCGAAGGCAACGATATCGGCGCCACCATGTTTATGACCGACTCGGATACCCCGGGCATCGACATGGTGCGCATGCTCGATACCATCGACAGCAATTCGCCGGGCGGTCACTGCGAGGTGGATTACAACAACCTACGCATCCCGGCCAGTCAGATCCTGGGTGAGGTGGGCAAGGGCTTTCGCTATGCCCAGGTGCGCCTCGGGCCAGCGCGCATGACGCACTGCATGCGTTGGCTGGGCGCCGCTCAGCGGGCTCACGACATCGCCACCGACTATGCGCGCACCCGCCAGGCCTTTGGCAAGGCCATCATCGAACACGAGGGTATAGGATTCCAATTGGCCGACAACAAGATCGATCTGCATACCAGCCGGTTGATCACCTGGCACGCCTGCTGGTTGCTGGATCAGGGTGACAAGGCCCAGGAGCAGACCAGTCTCTGCAAAGTACATTGCTCGGAAGCTCTGGGCCGGGTGGTGGACCGTTCCATGCAGGTGCTGGGCGCCAAGGGTATCTGCACCGACACTGTGATTGAGCGGATTTATCGCGATATTCGTTGTTTCAGAATTTATGACGGCCCCAGCGAAGTGCATCGCTGGGTGTTGGCGAGGAGTTAGCGCGGCGCGTCAAGTGAGTGCTTGCCCCATGGCGTGTAAGCAAGCGGATTTGCGCATTTACGATTTGCGCATTTACAAGGTATGTTTCACCACCAGCGCGGCATAGCGGGATTGCCAGGGATCGCCTGCGTACTCCATCAGCTTGCGGATCTCTGATTTGGTGATAGCGTCCCTGGAGTCCACCCAGTAATCCAGCATCGCGTCCATCAGGCGCGGATCATTGAGCGCCGGTGCCTGGCCGAATTCGCTGCGCAGGCGTTTGCGTATCTGGTTGATTTTATTAATGCCGGATTTGTTATATATATCCATATCAAAGACTTGAGATAGGTAGTTAACGCTCTAGACGCGCTCGCTAATTTTAAGGCCAGTAACATAGCACGCAGTGAAGTGGATCACACAATTCAGCCTCGCGCGGATTTTATTTTTCAATCCCGTCGTTGCGCGCCCCTCCGGGCTCATTGACCTGAATCAGCAGGCGGGAGCTTCGATCTGTCATAATTGCTGTCTTCGCAAGGACAAACAAACGGTAGGGCTGGCAATGAAAAATCGTCTCGGCGTTGGCACGCTTGTCTTGGTGGCCGGTTTGATTATCTGCTCCGATAAAAGCCTGGCGGAACCGGCCGCCAGGCCGTTATTGACGGTCAAACAACTGATGAATGCCGTTATTACACCGGCAACCGCGACCATTTGGGGCGCTTCGGATCTGCAAACCGACGCTCAATGGCAGGCTGTCGAGCATGCGGCACTGGGGGTGATTGCCGCCGGTAATCTGCTTGCCAGTGGTGGTGCCGGTGAAGGTGAAACCGCGCTGGCGGCGGACGCCGAGTGGCAAACCTACAATACGCGGATGATAGAGGCCGCCCGGCAGGTCATTGCAGCGGTAAAAGCCAGGGATGAGGATAAACTGTTTGCGGTCGGTAACGACGCGCTCTATCCGCCCTGCGAGGTTTGTCATCAGAAATATCAGCAGCGCTAGCAGTTGCCTACCAAGCGGTTAATGACCGACCGCTGACTCACACAGCGGTCCGTTTCCTTCCGTGCGCGTCCTCATTCCTGGTCTACGGTATCCAGGAATTCGCCCAGGAGCGCTTGATTTGGCCCGCCCTTGGGGATTAGGCTGAATCCCGCTAATAACCAATACGCTAATAATCAATACGCTAACAATTAATAGAAGCACTGGTCTCCGGCGAGGAGGCACGGTCAGATACAGGAGCATTGTCATGGCTGAACACGGCATCCAGAGATCATCACAAGGCGCGGCGGCCGCCGTGGTCGCCCCCAGCACGGAGGAGGCTTTCGATCCCATCACCGCCGAGGTGATCCGCTCGTCCTTCGATAATATCGCCCGGGAAATGAGTCTGGTGCTGCTGCGCACCTCGGGTTCGGCCGTGCTCACCGAGTCCAAGGATTTTTCCACCATCCTGTTCGACGCGGACTGCAATCAACTCGGGGTGGTGGGGTATTTGCTCTATCATCTGGCCACTTCTCGCCTCGGGGTCAGGGCGGTGGTGGCGGCTCGCTACCCCCATGACGTTCAGCCCGGCGATGTCTTTATGCTCAACGATCCCCACGTCGGCGGTGCGGCGCATCAGGGTGATGTCGGTGTGATCATGCCGATCTTTTACCAGGACCAGGTCGTCGGCTGGTGTTTCGCCAATGCCCACATGAGCGATGTCGGGGGTTCCGCCATCAGCGGTTTTGCGCCCAATGCCCGCGATGTCTATTCAGAAGCGTTGCGCTTTCCCGGC
Source organism: Porticoccaceae bacterium (assembly GCA_040235495.1). Taxonomy (GTDB): domain Bacteria; phylum Pseudomonadota; class Gammaproteobacteria; order Pseudomonadales; family Porticoccaceae; genus HB2-32-21. The sequence goes on along the minus strand of JBECKV010000194.1, from coordinate 3,434 downwards.
ACCCGGGTGGCACGCAAGGGCATTCTGGATCAGGAATGGATCAACTTTATCAGCAACAATGTGCGCGTGCCGCGATCCCTGATCAGCGATATCCGCAGCCTCATCGCCGCTTGTAATAACGGCTCCGCGCGTTACTGCGAGATGATCGAGGAATATGGCTACGAGCGCTTGAAAGCCTATTCCGAGTACAATATCAACCTCACCGAGCAGGCCTTTCGCCAGCGCATCGCGGAACTGCCGGAAGGGGCTTACAGCACCTATGAATGGATTGAGTACGATGGTGGCGGTACGGCCGACCTCTACCCGATGTATTGCAACCTGACGGTACGCGATCAGACCCTGCACTTTGCGTTTTCCGGCTGTCCCCAGGTGCCGGCTTTTGTCAACGCCGCTCAGGGTGGGCTGGAAGGTAATGTTATTTCCCCGATCGTTTGCCAGCTGGCGCCCGATATTCCCATCAATGAAGGCTTCTGGCGCTGCCTGGAAATCGACCGTGGAGAGCCCGGTACCGTCTGTAACCCGGTAGTGCCGGCGCCGGTGACCATGGCCCATGCTGCCGGCGGCGTCAGGGTGGGGCGAATGGTACAGGAGGCCCTGGTGGCCGCCTGTGCGCTGTCTGAATCCGAAGCCCTGCGCGGCCGGGTATCGGGCATGGCCTCCGGAGCGCTGGCGCCCTCGGTGTGGTTTGGCCAGAATAAAAACGGTGACCCCACGGTGTTTTTGCCCCTCGACTCCGGCGTTGGCGTCGGTGGCGGCGCCCAGTCCTTTGGCGACGGCCAGGATAACTACGGTCTGCAGGCCACTCTGTCGCTAAACTGGGCGGATGTGGAAGTTTATGAATTGAGTGATCCGGTGCTGTTGTTGTGGCGGCGAATCAAAATCAATTCCGGCGGCGCCGGTCGGCATCGCGGTGGGATGGGCATGGATGCGGCTTTTATGCTGCGCGAAGGAGAGACCCTGGTCGGTCAGACTTTCCTCAGCGCCACCGAGATTCCCGGCAAGGGTTTCGCGGGTGGTTATCCAGGCAGCCTCTGCACCAGTTGGGTGTTTCGGAATACCAACGCCCGGGAGCTGATCAAGTCCGGTCATCTGCCCAAAAGCGAGAGTAAATTTAGCGGTCAACTGGAACCCGGACTCCGGGCCAATACCACCAATATTAATTTCGGCGATGGCGATGTCTTTCGCGCGGTGGGCTCCGGCGGCGGCGGGCTGGGCGACCCCTTTCTGCGCACGGCGGAGGCAATTGCCCGCGACCTGAATGAAAATCTCATTTCCGTTGCGGCGGCTGAACTGCTCTACGGTGCGGTCGTCCACGGTGGGGGAGACAAGGCCTATACCGTGGACGAAGCCGCCACCTGGGCGCGCAGAGACCAGTTGCGCTCGGCCATCGTCCCCGATAAAAAAGGCAGTCTCGCCGATATTTCCGCCGCTACCGGAATTGAAGGTGTCATTCATGCGGACGGGCGCATGCTTTGCAGTCACTGCCAGACCGCAATCTGTAGCGACCGGGAAGACTGGAAACACAAGCTACCCAATCTGCGCCGTGATCTGGCCGACTGGTTTGAGCAGGCCGACACCGTTGTCCGTCGTCGCCAGCAAAACCCCGTCGAAATCATTGAGTATTTCTGTCAGAACTGCGCCTGCTGTCTGGCCGTGGATGTGGCCGTGCGGGGACAAGATCGGCAGCCCCCCAATTTCCACCTTGCCCACTAGTTTTCAGTGGATCTGGATTTTTCGGCTCGGGGTGGAGCGGCCGCGGTCCAGGCTTGTTGCGCCGTCACGCCCTGTACAGCGTCAACAGGCCGATGGCGATAAAGCCCACCCCGGCGATGTAGTGGAGATACTTCTCGTTAATATATTCCGACAAAAAGGTCCCGGCCAGCACCGCCAGAGCAGTCGATAGCACCAGCGCGGTGGAGGCCGCCAGAAAAATACTGTACTTGCTGACGTCCCTGTCCGCGGCAAACAACACTGTCGCCAACTGGGTTTTATCACCCAGCTCGGCAATAAAGACGGCGGCGAAGGCCGTCAGGAAAACTTTCCAGTCCATAAATCAGGCCGCCTGCGGTTGAAATGCTGACATGCTTTGGGATTCCTTGAAGACTGCCCGCGCTTATTTGTCTTTTTTGTCAAAACCCAGGGCTCTTTGCGTGGCTTCCGGCAGGCCGGTGGGGTCCATCAGAAAATCATAGAGTTTGAGCCAATGGGTATGGGCCAACTGGTGCAGGTGAAAGGCATTGTCCATGGCGACTTTGCGACCGGCGACGTCCTGGCAGGCGTTGATGGCTTTTTTGGTGATCTTGAGAGCGAAGCGTGACTTGGCGGCGATCTTGCGGGCCATGGCCAGAGTGGCTTCCTGTAGCTGATCGCCGGGCACTATCTGATTGACCATACCCAGGCGCAAGGCATCCTCGGCGCTGACCGCGTCCGAGGTAAACAGCATCTCCTTGGCCTTGCGCGCGCCCACGTCCCAGAAATGGGTGAAGTATTCGATACCACAGACGCCGAAGCTCACGGTCGGGTCGGTGAAGCTGGCGTCATCGCTGGCGATGATCAGGTCGCAGGGCCAGGCCAGCATCAGGCCGCCGGCGATGCATTTGCCCTGTACCGCGGCGATGGTGGGCTTGGGAATATTGCGCCAGCGCTCGCTGAAACCCTGGTAGATTTCCTCTTCCCGGCTCATCTGCGCTTCCGCGCCGTCACAGGTGAAGCCGCACAAGGGGTGGACGGTGTCGTAGTCGTACATGTTCTGGTACCAGTTCTTCTCCGCCAGATCGTGGCCCGAGGAGAAATGCTTGCCGTTGGCGGCGAGGATAATCACGCGAATATCGTCATCGTGAGCGGCCCGATCGAAAGCATCGTTCAACTCATACAGAAATTGAGTGTCCTGGGCATTGGCTGTTTCGGGACGGTTGAGGACGATGCGGGCGATGCCGTCCTCGGGGGTTTCATAGAGAATGTAGGCAGGTTGGGTTTTCGCGTCCACGGTGGCTCCTGGTCGATTAGTGCAGCGGGGAGCATAGACAGCCAAACAGGATTAGTCCACTGCGTGATGGCAGCCAGGTGTTGGCCCGGTTTTCCCTGTGCCAGGACTTGGTATCCTGGCAATTTTTAGCTACCTTAACGGGTATTGGTAGCGTCTTTTTGTTAAAACCCCGCCACGCAATCGATAAGAAAAACGGGGTTTACCTGCTGCCGGAGAACGATAATTAACCGTACAAACAAGGGGACTCAATCATGGAACCGCTTGAAGGTGTTCGTATCGTCGAACTGACCACTAATGTCGCAGCGCCGATGGGTACGCAGATGCTCGCCGATCAGGGCGCCGATGTGATCCGTATAGAAGCGGTGGATAGAGCCGACCCGGCGCGCGCGGTGGGGGCCCGGCGTAACGGCGTGACCAGCTATTTCCTCAGCCTCAATCGTAATAAAAG
>JBECKV010000136.1:0-14338 GCA_040235495.1 Porticoccaceae bacterium | reverse complement strand
TGGTAGCTACGGGCGGACTTGAACCGCCGACACCAGCATTATGAATGCTGTGCTCTAACCAGCTGAGCTACGTAGCCACAGTGTGTCGAACTGGAAAGGGCGCGAATTCTGGCTATTTGGTCGGTTTTTGTCAAGTAATCCGCGTTTAGCGGGTTTCCCTGGGGCCGCCGCCGAGCGCGACCAAGCTGGCGCCGCCGACGACCAGGAGCGCGCCCAGCACCGTGGCTGTGGTGATGGGTTCCGGGGGGATATGAAATTCGGGATGCAGACTTAAGAGTTGCATAAATAGCAGGGTGAATAGGGGTATGCTGGTCAGCGAGGCCGATATTCGGGAGGCTTCCCAGTGGGCCAGGGCTTCAGCAAATGCGGCGGTGCCGATCAGGGTACTGAATGTGCAAAAGCCCAGTCCCGCCAGTGCGAATGTGGACAGCCGGGAAATCGCACTCAACTCGGCCAGCGGTAAAAACATAATCACGCCGATGGCAAACACCACCACCAGGATTTGAATCGAGCTGATGTCCTTGAGCAGGGGCTTTTGAATGACCGCGTAAAGTGCCCAGCTGAGCGCGGCCAGCAGCATGATGCCCATACCGACAGCGTAACTGTTGAAGCCATCAAACATTTCGACGATGCGGTGCAGAAAGAAAATCAGCAGACCGGTGACGAATACGGCGCAGCCCAGCCATTGCCGGGGCAGAAATTTCTCGCCAAAGAGAAATACGCCCGACAGCAGCAGCACCATGGTGCCGACCTGAATCAGTACCTGGGAGGCGCCGGGGGTGATGCGCCCCAGGCCGTAGGCAAACAGAATATAGTTGCCGATAAGCAGCACCGCGGCGAGCAGGACACGGCCCCGCAGGGGTTTTTGTTGCCCGCGCCACAGGCTAGGCAGTTGCCTGCGTCGCCAAAGAAAAACCCACATGATGATAAGGGGCAGAACAAAGCGATAGAAATTGAGGGTATAGGGGTCGGTCTCCATCAGCACAGCCTTGGCGGCAATGGGAAAGAAACCCCATAACACACAGACCATCATTGTCAGTGCGATGCCGTAGCCACGGCGACCGCTGAGTTGGGGGTTTGAGTTCATACGTTAAAGCGGAAGTGAATTACATCGCCATCCTGGACGATGTAATCCTTGCCTTCCAACCGCCATTTGCCGGCGTCCTTGGCGCCGGCCTCGCCCTTGCAAGCGATGAAGTCCTCATAACTGACGACCTCGGCACGAATAAAGCCTTTTTCAAAATCAGTGTGGATTTTGCCGGCCGCCTGGGGCGCGGTGGCGCCGATGGGGATGGTCCAGGCGCGGACCTCCTTGACGCCGGCGGTAAAGTAGGTGTGCAGGTTGAGCAGGCCGTAGCCTGCCAGAATGACCCGGTTCAAACCGGGCTGATCCATGTTCATTTCCGCCAGAAACTCGGCCTTGTCCTCATCATCCAGTTCGGCGATTTCGGCTTCCAACTTATTGCAGATTGCCACTACCTGGGCGCCTTCTTCCCGCGCGAGTTTTTCCACTGCCGCCAGGTGGGGGTTGTCGATAAAGCCATCCTCGGCAACATTGGCGATATAGAGCGTCGGCTTGAGGGTGAGGAGATTCAAATCCCGCACTTTTGCCTTCTCTTCCGGGCCGAGGCTCAAGGCGCGCAGTGGTTTGGCCTGGTTGAGATGGAGTAGCAGTTTTTCCAGTACGGCTACCAGTGCAACGGTATCCTTGTCGCCACCCTTGGCGGCACGACCGGCTTTTTGCAGGGCTTTTTCGACGCTTTCCAGATCGGCCAGAGCGAGCTCGGTATTGATGATTTCGATGTCGGCGACCGGATCGATCTGGTTGGCCACATGAATGACGTTGTCGTCTTCAAAACACCGCACCACGTGGGCGATGGCGTCGGTCTCGCGGATGTTGGCCAGAAACTTGTTGCCCAGACCCTCGCCTTTGGAGGCGCCTGCCACCAGCCCGGCGATATCGACAAATTCCATGGCCGTGGGCACGACTCGCTGAGGCTTGACGATGGCCGCCAGGGCGTCCTGGCGGGGGTCGGGTACCGGCACGATGCCGGTGTTGGGTTCGATAGTGCAGAAGGGAAAGTTTTCCGCGCCGATACCCGCCTTGGTCAGCGCGTTAAATAGGGTTGATTTGCCGACATTGGGCAAGCCGACGATACCGCATTTGAAACCCATTCTTGTCTATTCCGGGGTGTATATGTCAGTGGGGGCTCATTGATCGGTGCATTCCTGCTTGCCGGGGTCCCGCCTGTGGCTGTGAAGGCGGGTCATGGCTGCATCCCATTGGCCGTTAATCGCCAGTGGCAGTACCGCGAGCGCCTCGTCGAAACTGTCCCGGGTCAGGGTCTGCTCGCTCTGGGGCGCTCTGCGCAGAACATAGTCAACCACTTCGCTGGCGCTGCCGGGATGGCCGATGCCGATGCGCAGACGGGCAAAGTCCCGATTATTGCCGAGGGCGCGAATAATATCCCTCAGACCGTTGTGACCGCCGTCGCCACCGCCCTGCTTCAGCCGACAGACGCCTGGCGCCAGATCCAATTCGTCATGGGCGACCAGAATCTCCCGGGGCGCAATGTTGAAAAATCCCGCCATCGCGCCCACGGCCCGACCGCTGTGATTCATGTAGGTGTCGGGAATCAGCAGGCGGATATCACTGCCGTCGATGGTCAGCCGGGCGGTACCGCCAAAAAACCTGGCTTGCGCTTGTAGCGTGGCGCCAAATCGGCTCGCGATCGCCCGAACAAAATTCGCACCGGCATTATGACGGGTCTGCTCATATTGGGGGCCGGGATTGCCCAGCCCCACAATGAGTTTGATCGTGCTGCCCAAGCTCCAGGTCTCGGCGGGCTTGCGGGGAGTTTAGTCCTCGTCGCCTTTCTTTTCCTGCTCCGGCGATGCGCCAGCGGAATCCTCGACTTCCTCGATATCGCCGCCGCCTTTCTTCTTGTTGACCGTGGCCACGGGCAGATCGTGATCTTCACCGTGGGACAGCGCCACGCTTTCAACACCAGCGGGCAATTTGAGATCAGAGATGTGCAGGATCTGGCCAATGGCGATCTCCGCCATGTCGACTTCAATATATTCCGGCAGGTCGGCTGGCAGACACTGGATTTCCAGTTCAGTCATGCTGTGGGAGATCAGACCACCCTCCATTTTGACGCCGATACAGCTTTCTTCATTGATGAAGTGCAGCGGTACCCTGGTGGTCAGTTTCTGGGTCTTGCTGACCCGCATAAAGTCGAGGTGCAAAATGACTGGCCTGGCGGGATGGCGCTGGACATCCTTGAGGATCACTTCCTGGCTGTTACCGCCGACATTGAGCGTTAGAATGTGAGAATAGAAGGCCTCATTTTCCAGGGCGTGACTGACTTCACTGTGGACCAGTGAAATTTTTTCCGGCTCTTTTGTGCCACCGTAAACGATAGCGGGTACTTCATCGGCCAAGCGACGCAGGCGGCGGCTCGCACCTTTCCCCACTTCGGACCGGCTTTTGGCATTGAGAACAAAATCGACCATTGCCTTACTCTCCATATTGAAACCACGGCAATTTTTGCGACCAAATCGACCGTGGGGTTGGTATCTGGTCAACACCTTGCAAGGCACTGACCGCGGTATCAGCACATTGTTAATCGAACATCGCGCTGATGGATTCTTCATTGCTGACCCTGCGAATGGTCTCGGCCAGCATTTGACCCAGCGATAGCTGGCGGATGGTTCCACAATCAGCCGCTTCCTTGCTGAGTGGAATGCTGTTGGTTACCACCAGGGTGTCGAGTTGGGAGTTGTTCAGGTTCTCCAGCGCGCAGCCGGACAGCACCGGGTGGGTGCAGTAGGCCACCACCTGCCTGGCGCCGGCTTCTTTCAGCGCGTCAGCTGCCTTGCACAGCGTGCCGGCGGTATCGACGATGTCATCGACCAGCAGGCAGGTGCGACCTTCCACATCACCGATGATGTTCATGATCTGGGCCTGGTTGGCTTCGGGTCGGCGCTTGTCGATGATGGCCAGATCGGTCTTGAGTTGCTTGGCCACGGCGCGGGCGCGAACGACGCCGCCGATATCGGGCGAGACCACGGTCAGGTCCTGATAATTGCGCTTTTCGATGTCATTCAGCAGCACCGGGGCACCGTAGACGTTTTCCACGGCGCAATCGAAAAAGCCCTGAATCTGTTCTGAATGCAGGTCGACGGTCACCACGCGGGTCACGCCGACATTGTTAATCATGTCGGCCACTACCTTAGCGCTGATCGGAACCCGCACCGAGCGAACTCGACGGTCCTGGCGCGCGTAGCCGAAATAGGGCACCACCGCGGTGATACGTCCGGCCGAGGCGCGGCGCAGGGCGTCAATCATCAGCACCAGTTCCATGAGGTTCTTGTTGGTGGGCGCGCATGTCGACTGCAGTACGAAGACATCCCGCCCGCGCACGTTTTCGTTGATCTCGATGCTGATTTCACCGTCGGAGAACTGCGATACAAGGGAACTTGCCACGCTCACGCCCAGACTCTGGGCAATCTCCTTGGCCAGTTCCGGATTGGAATTGCCTGTGAAGAGCATGAGGTTGGCCATGGTTGATCCTGAGTCGGTGTGCGCTGGGAAGTCTGGATCTTGCCGGGCTTGCGTGCCGACGTCTGTCGATGTGTCGTTAGTGGTTTAAGGTAATCGACTGGCTGGGGCGGGAGGACTCGAACCTCCGAATGACGGGATCAAAACCCGTTGCCTTAGCCACTTGGCGACGCCCCAATAATCGATAAATTCTGTTTGTCAGTTTCGTCCCGGTCAGACATCGGGCAGGTGGGCTGGAGAAGTATTCACTCCGCGGGCGACAAAGCCCCGCCACTGCCCCGGTTTGCTCTCTAGTACCGCCCGTGCCTGTGCTTCGCTTGCAAACGCGGCAAACACGCAACCACCCGTGCCGGTCATTTGCGCGGGTGCGTATTGGCTTAGCCAGCGGCGCGCGGCCTGGACTTCGGGGAAGTGCCTTTCCACCACGGACTGGCAGTCGTTGCCGGCACCCTGCTCGCGAAAGGCGCGTATTGTGATTGCCGGGGAGTTTCTTGTCAATTGCGGGTCAGCGAATACCGCGGCCGTGCTCACGGCGCGGTTGGGGGCAATGACCAGGAACCATCGGGGCGGTAGCTCCAGCGGAGTCAGGTCCTCGCCGATGCCTTCGGCCCAGGCGCTGTGGCCGTGGACAAAAACCGGTACGTCGGCACCCAGATTCAGTCCGAGCTCGGCCAATTGCGCTCGGGGATAATTGAGACTCCAGAGTCGATTGAGACCAAGCAGCGTGGTGGCGGCGTCGCTACTGCCACCGCCGAGGCCGCCACCCACGGGCAGGCGCTTGATCAGTGTGATGTCAGCGCCCCGCCGGCAACCGGAATGTGACTGCAGTTCGCGGGCGGCACGGAGCACGAGATTGTCATCGATAGTATTGAACTCGGCGGATTCGTGGTCCGTGGTTTCCGTTGATTGGAGCGCCAGGGTAATAGCGTCGTCTGGTCGGGGCCTGAATTGCAGCTCATCCCCGTAGGCGAGCAGTTGAAACACGGTCTGCAGGAGATGATAGCCATCTTTCCGCCGGCCGGTAATGCGCAAAAACAGGTTGAGTTTTGCCGGAGCGAGCAGGGTTAGCATTAGCGCGGGGCTGCCGTCGTGGTGTTGGCGAGCGCGGTATCAAAAGTATGTTCCTTGATAACCACGGTGACTCGGGTTGCGCCTCGCGTCGCGCGTAACTTTCCCGGTAGCCGCCCCGCGGAAGTGTCGCGATATTTGTCCAGCTGCAATTGCCAGCCAGCCTGTTGGAAGCTGCTTAATAGCACCTCTTCGGTGAAGACCCGAGACTGCGCGCTGGCGCCGGGCGCGGGAATACCGCGAATCCAGTAGGTCAACTCTTCAATGGGCAGTTCCCAACCCAGGACATCGATCGACAGTTGCGCCGGCGAAGCGGCAATGTGATCGGGGTGCCCGGGCTGACGCAGCGTAACCTCGTGTGAGTCGCCGCTGATGGCCACGGTGCCCGCGCCAAAGGGACCACTGAGCAGCAAATGAAAGCGGTCGCCCTGTTGTTGCCAGTCAAGCCAGGCGCTCCCGGCTTCCTGGTTGCCGTGGTAGCCGATCTTGCCTTGTACATGCCACTGAGTCAGCGCCAGCATGCGGCTGTAGTGTTGTCGCCACTGGGCGGACTCCTCCTGCCCAAGCGGCGGTGCCGGGGGTGAACGCTGTTGTAAGCCGCACGCACTCAGCAGGCCGTGGAGCAGGATCAGCACCCACAGCCAGTTTGGCGCCGTGCCTGGCCTGTTTGCCACGCAGCGGTTTGGTCTGGGCGCCACGCTCTCGCTGGGGTGAAGGTCTCTGGTGAAAGGCACTACCGCGGGTTGTCTGGCGGGTTTCGGGCAAGGAACTGCGTTAGCGTCCTTGTATTAATAAGCGCTCGAAAACACTCTAGGCACCGTGCCTTGAGGGCTAAACTCATTGATTTCGTGCATGCTGTGTTTATTCATCTGTTTGTTTTGCCTGACTGTTTTGCCTGACTGTTTTGCCTGACTATGTGGCGGTCAATGGCAGTTTCATGCGTCCGCTGCCTAGGGTGAGGCCTGGAAACGATCCATGGTCTCGTTTAGATATTCGCTGTCTGGGTCATTTTCGAGACCCTCGCGCCATATTTTCATGGCTTCTCGACGATTGCCTGTTACCCAGAGCACCTCGCCCAGATGAGCAGCGACTTCGGAATCGGGTATGGTCGCCATCGCCCGTCGCAGATACGCCAGTGCCTCTTCGGTGTTCCCGAGCCGGTACAGCACCCACCCGAGACTGTCGATGATGGCTGCGTCATCGGGACTGAGTGCATGGGCTTTGCGTATCAGTGACAAGGCTTCCTGATAGCGGGTAGTGTGGTTGGTCAGGGAGTAGCCGAGGGCGTTCAGGGCCGAGGCGTTATTTTTATCGCGGACCAGTATGGCGCGCAGATCCTGCTCCACGGCCTTGATATCCCGTCGCTTTTCGCTAACCAGGGAACGCGTGTAGAGCAGGTCAAAATTATGGGGGTCATCCGTCAAGCCCTCGGTCAACAGGGAGTAGGCGCTATCGTAGTGCCTGGCGCCCATCAGTAGCTCGGATTCGAGACGGTAAAGGGGAACCACCATCTCCGGGTTGTGCAGTCGCAAGCGGTGGAGGTATAAGCGTGCTTCCGTCATTTGCCCCCTGTCCATCATCAACGTGGTCATGCGTGCCAGTGCGGGCATGAAGTGTTCGCCCTCGCCGACCAGAGCATAGTTGGACAGCGCTTCGTCGACGTCGCCACCGCGGTCGGCGATATCAGCCAGATGGTAGTGGGCGTCAGCGACTCGGCGATTGTGGCTGATCATTTTTTTGAACGCGGAACGCGCGTCCTCCAGAAATCCCAGCTGCTTGTTGAGCAGCGCCAGCGAATAGAGTAGATCAACGTCGTCCTGGTAGAGCTCCACCAGGGTCGACAGGCGCGCGTGGGCCTCCTCTAGATCGTTATCGGCGATAAAACGAATCATGAGCAGATTGAGTTTTTTGCTGTTTGGACGACGTTCGATACCCTCGCGTAAAACCCGCATGGCGTTGTCGGGAAGACCGTTGCCGTAGAGCACCTGGGCAAAGACCAGGCGCGCGTCTTCATTGTCGGGCTCGAGATCAAGCAGCGTTTCGCCGGTAATCAGAGCCTGATCCAGGTCCCCCTGCTGGCTTTCGAGTCGCAGCCTGCCCAGCAGTACTTTTGGGGTGAGGGTAAGGTCGGGGCTCAGTGCATTGTAGCGGTCGATGATAGGGGCGCGTTTTTCCGGGTCGAGCTTTTCGGTAAATCCCGGCAAGGAGACGATGGCGTCGCCGTCACCCAAATCGAGGAGGCGTTGGGCATAATTCAAGGCCGCTTCGACCTCGTTGTCGCGGGCGGCAAAGTAAAAGGCGACGCGGTTGGCTTCCAGATTATCGGGTTCAATTTCAGCCCAGAGGTAGCCCAGTTCCTCGACAACGGCCCTGTCCCTGGCGTAGGAGGCCGTCTGAACGGCGCGTGCGAGGACATTCGGGTCGCGGGTTGCGAGCGCTTGCGCATGATATTTGGCCACCGCAAGGGCAAGGTCCCCGCGCATACCGGCAAACTCGGCAACCAGCAAGTCATACATGCTGCCCGACGGAAATGGACGAACCGGATAATCAATCAGCGGCGAGTCCGCCGCCGAAGGCTCATTGTCAATGGCGGTGCTTTCAGCTTGGACAGTGCGGCCCGGACTGGTGTGCGCGGCCGGCGCGGATGTCGCGCTTTTTCCCTGGGACGCACAACCGCTGGCAGTTGCTACGGCTAATGCCACAACGACGCCAATTAAGGTTGCGGGGCGTCCGCTTGGCCTGTACATGGTAAAGTACTCCCTCCTTAATGGCGGTCAGTAACCGTGGGTCCGTCAAGGGCAGTTAGAGTAAGGTTAACTGGAAGGCTCTTAACTGGAAGGCTCATTGTATCAAGTTTGCTCGGACCGTTTTATCGGTCAACCGGTTAGAGTCCCAAAAAACATTCAAGTTCGATCCCCGATGACATTAATCGCTCTGGGCGTCAATCACCGTACCGCCGCGCTGGAGACACGCGAACGGGTGGCTTTTGCTCCGGAAATGATGGTGCCCAGCCTGCGCGAGGGGTTACGAGAATCCCGCGCCGATGATTTTGCCATTCTTTCAACCTGTAATCGCACTGAGCTCTATGCCGGTGGCGATGCGGTTTCAGCGCAAGCGCTTGTCAACTGGCTGCTTAAGGTAGGCCGGCTGGAGGCCAGTGATTTGCAGGGCCGCACCTATATCTGGCACGACGACGAAGCGGTGGCTCACATGATGAAGGTCGCCAGTGGTCTGGATTCCATGGTGCTCGGGGAGCCACAGATTCTCGGGCAGATGAAAGCCGCTTACGCCGTGGCTCAGGAGGCAGGCACTTTGTCAGGGGCCCTGCACCAGGTATTCCACCAGGTCTTTACCACCGCCAAGAGAGTGCGTAGCGAGACCGCAATCGGTGAAAACCCGGTGTCGGTGGCTTACGCCGCGGTCAGTCTGGCGCAACGGATTTTCGCACGGCTGAACGAAGTTCACGCCCTTTTGATTGGTGCCGGCGAAACCATCGAATTGTTAGCGCGGCACCTGCACGAACAGGGCGTGGGCCGAATTACAGTCGCCAACAGGACCCTGGCGCGGGCCCGGGAAATGGCCGAGCGTTTCGGCGCCGAGGCTGTTTTGCTGGCTGATATTCATGATCGTTTGCCGGAGGCGGACGTGGTGATCTCCTCCACCGCCAGTCAGTTGCCGGTACTGGGTAAGGGCGCGGTGGAATCCGCCCTGAAACGGCGCAAGCACAAGCCGATCTTCATGGTCGATATTGCCGTACCTCGCGATATCGAGCCGGAGGTGGGTGGACTTGACGATGTCTACCTGTACACCGTCGACGACCTCAAGTCGGTCATTGAAGTCAACCTGCGCCAACGCGAGGACGCCGCCAGTCAGGCGGAGCGCATTATCGGTGAAGGGGTGGAGGGCTGGCGAAAACAATTGCGAGGCCAAAACGCGGCGAGTACGATTCGCGATTTTCGCGCTGCCCTCGGCAGTGTTCGGGACGCCGAGCTCGACAGGGCGCTGAATGCCCTAGCCCAGGGACAGGCGCCCGAGCAGATTCTCCGGCAGCTGGCCCACGGCCTTACGAATAAACTACTACATACCCCGACCATGCAAATAAAGCAGGCTGGAGAACGGGGGGATCTGGAGCAGGTGCGCCTGGCCAGGTTCCTGTTCGGCCTGCAAGACAGTAGTGGCCTGGCAGACCTCACTGACCTCGATGAACAGGATGAAGAATGAAAGCCTCTTTGCTCCACAAGCTCGACAATCTGGCAGAGCGCTATGAGGAGGTTGGTCATCTCCTGAGTGATGCCGAAGTGATCGGCGATCAGGAAAAATTTCGCGGCTTGTCTAGGGAATACGCCGAGTTGGAGCCTGTCATCAAGGTTTACCAGCGGTTTGCGCGGGCGCGCAACGATGTCGAGGCGGCGCGCGCCATGCTTGCCGACAGCGATCCGGACATCCGTGAACTGGCGGAGCAGGAAATCAATAGCGGCGAAGCAAGTCTGAGCTCACTGGAAAACTCCCTGCGGCTGCTGCTTTTGCCGAGGGATCCCAATGACAACAGCAATGTGTTCCTGGAAATTCGCGCCGGCACCGGCGGTGATGAGGCGGCGATCTTCAGTGGTGACCTGTTTCGCATGTACTCCCGTTATGCCGAATCCCAGGGCTGGAAAGTGGAAATCATTAGCGAAAGGCCCGGGGAACATGGAGGTTACAAGGAAATTATCGTCCGTATCGCTGGCAACGGGGTTTATTCCCGCCTGAAGTTCGAGTCCGGCGCTCATCGGGTCCAGCGTGTCCCCGAAACTGAGTCGCAGGGCCGGGTGCATACGTCGGCCTGCACCGTGGCGATCCTGCCCGAAGCAGAGGATCTGGAAGCGGTTGAAATCAACAAGGCAGACTTGCGTATCGATACGTATAGAGCGTCCGGGGCGGGTGGCCAACACGTCAACAAAACCGACTCCGCCGTGCGTCTCACGCATCTGCCCACCGGTATCGTCGTCGAGTGCCAGGACGAACGATCCCAGCACAAGAACAAAGCCAAGGCGATGAGTTTGCTGGCGGCACGAATTCTCAGCGGCAGGCAGGAACAACAGACCCAGGAGCAGTCGGCGCTGCGTCGCAGTCTGGTGGGCACGGGTGATCGTTCCGAGCGCATCCGCACCTATAACTACCCGCAGGGCCGGGTGACCGATCACCGTATCAATCTTACGCTCTATAAAATCGATGAGATCATGGAGGGGGATCTCAAGCAGATCATCGAGCCGTTGATTAGTGAATACCAGACCGAGCAATTGGCGGCGCTGGCTGAATAATTTCACCCGGACCCGCCGGTATCCTCGCCATTTGCCGATATGAAGCCTTCCGAGAACACCATTGGTGGCCTGCTTGCAAGCGCTGTGGCGCTGAGGCCGGTCAGTGACAGTCCCCGGCTCGATGTGGAACTGCTACTGGCCCATGTACTGGGTAAAACCCGCACACATCTCTATACCTGGCCGGAACAGAAGCTCAGCGCTGGGCAACTTATCGCCTTTAATCGTTTGCTTAAACGGCGCCTGGATGGTGAACCGGTTGCCTATCTGACCGGTGTGCGAGACTTCTGGTCACTGAGTCTGGAGGTCAATGCCAGCACCCTGATTCCCAGACCCGAGACCGAGGTGCTGGTGGAAATGGCGCTTGGGCTGGTGAATTCCTCATCCGCTCGCGTGCTTGACCTGGGCGCGGGTACCGGCGCCATTGCCCTGGCTCTGGCCATGGAGCGACCCGGATGGCAAGTACTCGCTGTCGATGTCATGCCCGAGGCGGTGGCTCTGGTTGAACGCAACCGGCGCAAACACGGCCTCAATAACGTAAGGGTGATCCAAAGTAACTGGTTCGCGGACTTACCCGACCGGTGTTTTGATTTGATTGTCAGCAACCCCCCTTACCTTGAGCCGGATGACCCTCACCTGAGCGAAGGCGATGTGCGTTTCGAGCCGCGTTCAGCCCTGGTGGCCGCTAACAGTGGTCTCGCGGCGCTGGAAGTGATTGTCAGCGGCGCGCCGGCGTATCTTGAGACGGGCGGGTGGCTGGTGCTGGAGCACGGCTTCAAGCAAGCCGCCAGGGTTCAGGCAATGATGGCGGAAGCCGGATTTATCGATCGCGCCTGTGCGCGTGATCTGCAGGGACACGAACGTGTGAGTTATGGGCGTCAGCGGCTGCAACTTCGCTGAGCGTTCGCCGGTGTGTTTAGTAGAGTTTGGGCTTGTCCAGCTGATGGCCGGAGTGGCTTGAATCCTGGCCCATGAAAAGATGTAGGGGGGGTGGATATCGAACGGGACGCTTGCCAGCGTACGCTCGCGGGCAGGTTGGTCGTTTTCAGTGGCTTGTGACGACAAGTAGATCTTGATGGCGGTGGCTGTCCGTGCCGGGCAACTCGGCGCAGCCTCGGTGTGGGCTATTGGTTTACATATTGCACGAGACCAGTGTTGCAAGAGTACAGTGTTGCACAAGAGCAGTTGTTTATTAAGCAAAACTCCAATACGTGGCGATTAAACCATGCGTGTATCCAGGTGAAGTTTGAGCGCTACATCGGTATCGACTACTCCGGCGCGCGATCGCCCGAGGCGCGGTTGCGGGGTCTTCAGGTGTTCGAGGCCAGGCCCCATAAAAAGCCCGAAAAAATCCGCCCACCGGTTCCGGGTGCCAAGAACTGGTCGCGCCGGGAAATAACACAATTTTGTCATGCAGTGTTGCAGTCCGGAGAAACAGCCATTATTGGCATCGATCATAATTTCTCTTTGCCTTTAAGTTACCTGGAACGTTACGGGCTCAGCAGCTGGGACGTATTTCTGCGGGATTTCACGCGCCACTGGCCCACGCACGAAGAAGGCGCCTATGTCGATTTTCTGCGGAAAAATAATCCGCGCACCGGGGAATCGACTGAGTTCCGTTTGTGTGAACAGTGGACGGCGACCGCCAAGAGCGCCTTTCAGTTCGATGTCCAGGGCTCCGTAGCCAAGTCGACTCACGCCGGCCTACCCTGGTTGCTGTGGTTACGCGAGACGAGCACGTCTCGCATCCACTTTTGGCCCTTTGACGGCTTTGATGTGCCGGCGGGTCGGTCGGTGCTGGCGGAAGCTTATCCGGCGCTATACAAGCGACGCTATTCGAAACAGGATCGCTCAGCCGATGAGCACGATGCCTGGTCCATTGCCGCCTGGCTTCGGGATGCGGATCGACGGGGTATTCTGGATCGCTATTTTCATCCGCCACTGACCCTGCCCGAGCAAAGGCGGGCCCGTCTGGAAGGCTGGATTCTCGGGGTCTGGTAGTACAGCCCCGGATTGCCACGAGCAACACTCGGGATGATTGGTCTTTTCCGCCGGGTAATTTGCTACGCTACATGTTTCGATGTGTCCAGTGCCCGGGACCAATCGCTCGGGCCATACGGATTGTCCTAAATCAGGGGGAAAAGCAGTATGAAAGTCGACAGCAGTTTCAGTTTTGGCGATCAGCTCGATGACATCGACGAGATCAAGGCTCGCTATCGTTTGTTTGAGGAGCAGGGTTTTGACGGCGTGGTCACCGCCGAAATCCAGAATGATCCCTTTCTGGTGGTCGGCATGGGCGCCGATGCGACGAAAAATGTCCAGTTGCGCACGGGTATTGCCGTGGCCTTTGCGCGTAGTCCCATGACCACGGCCTACTCCGCTCACGATCTGAATGCGTTTTCCAAGGGCCGTTTCGTGCTGGGCCTGGGCTCCCAGATTCAGGCCCATATCACCAAGCGTTTTGGCATGCCCTGGCACGGGCCGGCCAAGCAGATGAAGGAGTTTATCTCCGCGCTGCATGCCATCTGGGACAACTGGTACGACGGTAAACCGCTCGATTTCCGTGGCCAGTACTATCGACACACGTTGATGACACCCGACTTTACGCCCAAGAACACCCAGTATGGTCGTCCCAAAGTGGTGATGGCGGCGGTCGGGCCTTTAATGTTGCAAACCTGCGCGGAAGTCGCCGACGGCATCATCGTTCACACTTTTGGTACACAGAAATACATGGAAGAGCAGATTCTGCCCCGCATTGCCGAGACCCTGGCAGCCAATGGCCGCAAGCGAGAGGATTTTGAAGTTTCTTTTCCGCCGTTCGTTATTACCGGCCGGAACGAACAGGAATACGAAGCCGCCAGGACGCAGGTGCGCTACCGTATTTCCTTTTACGCCTCGACGCCTGCCTACCGACCCGTGCTCGAATGCCATGACTGGCAGGATTTGCAACCCAAGCTCAATCACCTGTCGAAAAATAACGGCTGGGACAAGATGCCCGGATTAATCAGCGACGAGATGCTGGAAACCTTCGCGGTGATGGGCGAACCCATGCAGGTGGCCGAGAAAATAAAAAACCGCTACGGTCATCTGGTCGATCGCATTACCCTCGAGAATCACTTGCCGACGGCTGTCTTGCAGCGGCAAATGACAGTGATTAAAGGCGCTTGACCTCTGGTTCATGCACCAACCAAGAATCCATGCACCAACCAAGAAAAAGGCCGGCTATTTAGCCGGCCTTTTTGTTTGCGCCTGTGCGGCGCTGGATTATGATTCTTCCAGCTGTCAGGCCCCGTGACGTAGCAACTTGCCTGAATAGGTATGGGTTTCCTCATCATGGTCGATGGTAACTTCACCATTGACCAGGATGTAGTCATAGCCCTTGGCGCGCTGGATGCGACGCCACTCGCCG
>JBECKV010000103.1:0-4010 GCA_040235495.1 Porticoccaceae bacterium | reverse complement strand
GGTCTTCACTACATGCCGGCCAATGATATTGCGCTGAATCTGGTTGGTCCCCTCGATGATTTGCAATACCTTGGCATCGCGAAAATATTGTTCGATGCGGTTGTCCTTGGAAATGCCGGAGCAGCCGAATAACTGCACCGCGTCGGTCGCCACTTCCATGGCCATGTCGGTGGCGAACAGTTTGGCCATGGCGGCGATGGGTGCCAGTTCCTTGCCCTGCACACCCGCGTCGGCGTCCGCGGCGGCTTTGTAAACCAACAGTCTGGCGGCTTCGATTTTGGTGGCCATGTCCGCGAGCATCCATTGCACGCCCTGAAAATTTGCCACCTCCTGGCCGAAGGCCTGTCGTTCCCGGACGTAATTCGTGGCCAGGTCCAAGGCGCCCTGGGCCAGGCCGACACCCCGCGCGCCGATGATGGGACGACTTTTGTTAAACGCTTCCATTACCAGCGCGAAACCCTTGCCTTCGGGTCCGAGGCGATTTGCTTCCGGGACAAAACAGTCGCTCAGGTAAATGGGCGAGGAGGGTACACCCCGCGATCCCAGTTTGCGTTCGCTGGGACCTATTTCAAACCCGGGCATGCCTTTTTCCAGAATAAAAACACTGATGCCGCCATGGCGTAGAGACGGGTCGGTTTTGGCGGCAACAATGACAAAGTCGGCAATGCTGGAATTGGTGGCGAAAAACTTGCTGCCGTTGAGCCGGTATCCGCCGGAAACTTTTTCCGCCCGGGTGGTAATGCCCGCGACATCGGAGCCGGCGCCGGGTTCGGTAACGGATATCGCCGAGCGCGCTGTGCCGGCAGCCAGACCCGGTAGAAACCGTTGCTTTTGCTGTTCGGAGCCACCGGCAAGAATAGCGCCAAAGGGCACCCACTGGACGATCAGCAGGTAGGCGGTGTTGTAACAGATTCGCCCCAGCTCCTCGACCGCCACGCAGGCGGAGAGGATGCTGTCGGCGCCGCCGTAGTGTTCCGGAAAAGGTATGGCAAACAGGCCCATATCCTTCAGGGCATCAAACATGTCCTGGGGGTACTCCGCCTTTTCATCGATGGCCTGGGCCCTGGGCGCTACTTTTTCCCGCGCGAAGCGGCGTATGGTGTCCCGTAGTAAACACTGTGAATCATCCAGTCTGAAGTTGCTCATTTTCAATTCCCGCCTGCTGGTTTGTGTGGGTGCGTACATGGGTGATCAGGCTGTCCGCGCCCCCTTGTGTCCGGCAACCACCGTGCTTTTATCGGGCTTTGAAACCCCGTGCGCTTAATGCAGAATTCCCGGACGGCTTGGGTCGCTGACATGCTTGCCTGGCTATCCGGTAGCCGATTGGAGCGCACCACTTGTTTGCCAGCCGGTTGCAAATTTGCCGCGATGCCGGTGGTGAGGCCCGCCGCGACGAGGATAATCATGCAAGCGCCGTTTTATCACATAATCAGGGCTGCTGGTTTAAAGCTTGGGGAAGAGATTGGGGTTGAAAACCCTGACAAGCGTGTTAACGAGAGGGATCATATATGTCCGAAAATAAAAACCAGAGCAGCAGTGATGTTGATCTGGCAACCTTCCGACAGGATGTCCGTGCCTGGTTACAGGAAAACTGCCCGGAGAGCTTGAGAAAGCGCTGGCCCGATCCCTTTGCCGTATTCAGCGTCTTGAGAAAGCTGCGCAAGGGCGATTCGGCAATCTGGCTGGAAGCGATGATCGAGAAGGGCTGGACGGCACCGACCTGGCCCCGGGAATATGGCGGTGGTGGCCTGAGTCGCCATGAAAATGCCGTGTTGCAGGATGAAATGGCGCGGATAAACGCGCCGCCACCCCTGCTGGGCATGGGGCTGTCGATGATCGGACCAACGCTTCTCGACCTCGGTACGGAAGCCCAGAAGCAAGCCCATTTGCCGGCTATCATTACCGGCGATACCCGCTGGTGTCAAGGCTACAGCGAGCCCAATGCCGGTTCCGACCTGGCGAATATACAAACCAAAGCCGAGGACCGGGGCGATCATTTCATCATTAACGGGTCAAAGACCTGGACCTCCGGCGGCCACCTCGCCAACTGGATGTTCTGTCTGGTCAGGACCGGCCGATACGAGAAAAAGCAGCGGGGTATCACTTTCGTGCTCTTTGAAATGGATCAACCGGGGATCACCCTCAAACCGATCAGGCTCATCAGCGGCGACTCGCCGTTCTGTCAAACCTTTTTTGATAACGTCAAGGCACTCAAGGAAAACGTCATTGGCCAGGTTGATGAGGGCTGGTCGGTCGCCAAGCGCTTATTACAACATGAGCGCTCGTCCATCGGTGCTTCCCCCGGGCTGCCCTCGGGTGAAAACACGCGGGTGCCGCAACTGGTCAGCCTGGCCAAGCAATACCTCGGGGAAGACAACAGACGAATCGCCAACTCTGAATTACGCACGGACATCATCCGCCACCTCGTCAACACCAGGGCCTTCAAATTGACCACCAAGCGGGCCTTTGACGAAGCCAGGGCCGGAGCATCGTCGGGTGATACTACGTCGATGTTTAAGTTTTATGGTTCCGAGAATGTACAGGAAAAGCACGAGTTGATGCTGGAAATCATGGGCACCAACGCGCTTGCCTGGGATGGCGAGGATTTTTCCGATACCGAGCTGGAAACACTGCGCACCTGGCTCGGCGCCAAGGCCGCCACCATCTACGGTGGCAGCTCCGAGATCCAGTTGAATATCATCGCCAAGCGAGTTTTAGGCTTACCCGAATAAGTTAACCCCGGATAACTTTGCCAAAATAACGGTTTACAGGACAAACAATGCCCCTGAATTATTCAGAAGAACAAAGTCTGCTGCGCGATAGCGCCCGGGATTTTTTCACTACGACCCTGCCCGTGGCTAACCTGCGGAAACTGCGTGATCAGAACGATGAAACCGGTTATTGCACCGAGGCCTGGCAAAAGATGGTCGAGCTGGGCTGGGCCGGGATCACCATTCCCGAAGCCTTCGGGGGCCTGGGCTTCGGCTACAAGGGTCTGGGTGTGATCATGGAGCAGGCGGGCAGGACGCTGGCGGCCTCGCCCTTGCTGGCCACCTGCGCCCTCGGAGTCACCGCGCTTGTTGAGGGCGGCAGCGCTGAACATAAAAAGCAATTACTGCCGCGTGTGGTGGCGGGTGAAACCACGCTGGCCCTGGCCATCGACGAAAAATCCGTTCACTCGCCCTTCGATATCTCCTGTAACGCTGTAAAAAAGGACGGGGAGTACACATTAACCGGTGAGAAAATATTCGTTCTCGATGGCCATGTTGCCGATGACTTTATCGTCGTTGCCCGCACCCGCGGCGGCGCCACGAGTCGAGAGGGCATCACCCTATTTCTGGTGCATGCAAACACCGCGGGGATTACCCGCCGTCGAAACATCATGGTCGACAGCCGCAATGCCTGTCGCATCAATTTCGACGGGGTGGTGGTAGCCGAGGCCGATGTGCTGGGGGATGTCGATCAGGGTGGCGAACTGCTCGAATATGTACTGGATGTCGGCCGGATCTGTCTTGCCGCGGAAATGCTCGGCGGCCTGCGGGAAGCCTTTGACCGGACCATTGCCTACCTGAAAACGCGAGAGCAGTTTGACGTATTGATTGGCACCTTTCAGGGCTTGCAGCACCGGGCGGCGAGAATGTTTTGCGAGGTCGAACTGGCCAAGTCGGTGGTCATTGCCGCGCTCACGGCGCTCGATGAGGGCGCGGATCGAGCCACCATCGCCGAGCAGGCCAGCATGGCCAAGGCCAAGGTGTCGGAGGTTTTTAAGCTGGTCAGCAACGAAGCCATACAGATGCACGGCGGTATCGGCATGACCGACGAAGAGGAAATCGGTTTTTTTCTCAAGCGGGCGAGAGTGGCCGAGCAGACTTTTGGCGGTATCGGCTTTCATTTGAATCGCTGGGGCGAGCTGAATAATCTGTAATAAATACCACTGCGATACTGAAATCCTTTTTCGATTGGACGCTATGACAGATTTAATCCAAATGATACATCTGGTTTGTGTGCAT
>JBECKV010000082.1:0-7661 GCA_040235495.1 Porticoccaceae bacterium | reverse complement strand
TCGCCAGCCGCTATTACCAATCGTTCTGGAAAAATAACGCCGGCAACCCTGGCCGGCCTTCCGGCATCCTGCTGCTGCCGGAAAAGCCCGCGGACGCGGCCGTCTTCAAACGCATCGGCGAAAACTTTAGCGGCTGTGAAACGTTTGTCCGCGTCCTGGAGGGCTCGGCGCTGCGGGACATCAGCGGGGTCCGGCTGGGCGCTAAAATCGGGCTTTATTTCCCCGCCCTGGGCTGGATATCTCCCCCGGAGGTTTGCCGGCAGCTGCTAAAGCACCCCAATATCACCCTGGAGCGCACCGCCATCACTGCCCTTGAACGGGATGCCGATCGAAGCCTTTGGCGTTTGGAAAGCGCTCATGGGCATTACCCCGCGACCACGGTAATACTGGCCGCCAGCAATAACTGTCTCGATTTCGATCCTGCCCGGCATCTGCCACTGAAACCCATTCGCGGGCAGATCTCCATTGCCCCGGCACGGGATCAAAGCCGAGCCCTGAAGACCGTTATCTGTGGCGCCGCTTACCTGGCGCCCGCGGACGAGCAATCCGCTCATACTTTCGGCGCCTCCTATAACCTGGGCAGCCTGAGCACCGAGGTCCGCGCCGAGGAACACCAGGGTAATATCGACGCACTGCTGGACACCGATCCGCTGCTGCATCGATTGCTCGGGGAAGTACAGACCCGCGAGCTTCGCGGCCGCGCGGCCTTGCGCTGCACCTCGCCAGACTATCTGCCGCTGGTGGGGCCAGTGCCGGTATTCGAGGATTTTGTCGAGATCTACGCCGACCTGAAGCGGGATGCCCGCGCGGACATACCCCTGCCGGGCAGCTACTGGCCCGGGCTCTATGTGCACTGTGGCCTGGGCTCCCGGGGTTTTACCTACGCGCCGCTCGGCGCTGAGATACTGGCCTCGTATATCCTCGGGGAAGCCCCGGTGCTGGCTAACGATCTACTCAAAGCCCTGCACCCGGCCCGTTTTATCATCCGGGATTTAAAGCGCAAGCGGCTATAGCCCGGCGCTCACCACTCGATCTTGGCATGTATTACGAGCAAGTAGTTACCGCAGCCCCTTTGGCAGCGAAAAGTTGACGCTCTCGCTGACCGCGGCGCCATTGTCGGACACCAGCCCACCCCGCTCCTCCAGATAGGCCAGCACCTCGCGTACCAGCAATTCAGGCGCCGACGCTCCAGCGGTAATGCCGATGCGGGACTTGCCATGCAGCCAGCCGGGCTGAATATTTTCGCGGTTGTCGATCAGATAAGCCTCGGCGCCACAACGGGCCGCCAATTCCCTCAGACGGTTGGAATTAGAGCTGTTGGCCGAACCCACGACCAGCACCACCTCGCACTCCAGGGCCAGTTGCCTGACCGCATCCTGACGATTCTGGGTGGCGTAACAGATGTCATCCCTGCGCGGACCGGAAATAGCCGGGAAACGCCGATTCAAGGCCTCGATAATCGCCGCGGTATCATCCATGGAGAGGGTGGTCTGGGTAACGTAACCGAGCCTGGCGTCATCCCTCACCTGCAAGGCGGCGACATCGGCGATATTTTCAACCAGATAAATTTGGCCACCATACCCTGTGTCGTACTGGCCCAGGGTGCCTTCGACTTCAGGGTGGCCGCGGTGGCCCACGAGTACGCATTCAGTGCCTTCACGAGCCAGCTTGGCTACTTCCATATGCACCTTGGTGACCAGGGGACAGGTCGCGTCGAAGACTTTCAATGACCGCCGCGCCGCTTCTTCCTGGACCGCGCGCGAGACGCCATGGGCGCTGAAAATCAATACCACATCGTCGGGGACCTCCGACATTTCCTCGACAAATACAGCCCCGCGCTCGCGCAGCTGATCAACCACGAATTTGTTGTGCACCACTTCATGGCGTACGTAGATCGGCGCGCCGAATAAGTCCAGCGCCCGATTGACAATATCAATGGCCCGGTCCACCCCGGCGCAAAAACCCCGGGGACTGGCGAGTTTTATTTCCATTGCACCGCTCCGTCGCTCGCAGCGGCGTTTTCCACCGCAACGATCCGCACGTCAAAATACAGCGTCTTTCCCGCCAGGGGATGATTAAAATCAACCTCCACCTTGTGCTCATCGAAGTCACTGATGACACCGGGCAGTTCGCCACCCGAGGGGTCGGCAAAAGAAACCACCAGCCCCGTACTCAGGATCATCTCGGGCGCGAAATCCGAACGCTTTAGCGACAGGATATTTTCCGCCTTGCGCACACCGAAACCCTGGACCGGCTCGACGCTAAACCTGCGCTGATCGTCGGCTCTAAGTCCGAGCAGGCACTGTTCAAATCCCGGCAGCAGACTGCCATCACCCATGGTGAAGCTGGCCGGCTGGCGATCAAAGGTGGTATCGATCATCGTCCCGTCTGTCAGCGCCAGGGAAAAATGCATTGTCACTCGGCTGCTGGCATCGATCGGTAAGGCTTTAACGGTCATGGTGATTGGTAATCGGTTGGCCACATGCCCGCGCGGGTAGCAGATGCATCTCTCGCTCAACGTTCATATGACCGTTCATGAATCGCCATCGGCGGGGTTTTTATTCACGCCCTCCTTGTCCCCGAACAACGACTGAATAATCAGTATGCCCGCGCCAAGCGTAATGGCCGAGTCGGCAATGTTGAAGGCCGGCCAGTAATATTGCCGGTAATGGAACTGGATGAAATCCACCACGTAGCCAAGCGTCAGGCGATCATACAAATTCCCGAGCGCGCCGCTCAGCACCAACGCCAACGCGAGGGCCTGCCAGGGCGCGGAGCGCGGCGTCGTCGCCAGCCAGTAAATAATAAAAACACTGACCACAAACGCGAGCACACTAAACAGCAGGTTTTGCCAGCCCCCGGCGTCGGCCAGAAAACTAAACGCGGCGCCGGTGTTATGAAGCAGGGTCCAATTCAGGAAGGGCGTGACATAAATCTGCTCACCATGGACAAGCATCTGGCTGGCGATCTGTTTAGTGTACTGATCCAACACCAGTAACAGCGCAGCCAGCACGCCCCAGACCAGAACCTGTCTTGCCGGTGTATTCATTATCGGGACCGAGTGTAAACGTTTTGCCGCGGCGAATGATCAGATGCCTACGGCCTGCCCGCGAACGCGGCCGTCACGCAAAGCATCGCTGCTCACCCCGCCCGACGACGTTCTCGACACAGCGTGCGCACAACCCGGGATGTTCGCTGTTTTCACCCACTTCCGCGCGCCGGTGCCAGCAACGCACGCACTTGGCGGCGCCCGAGAGCCTGAGTTCAATGGCCAGGCCCGCCAAGGTGGTCACCACACCGGCGGTGCTGGCGAGATCATCGCAGGCGACCACTCGGGCGCTGGAGGTAATGGTGACGAAACGCAGTTCGTCGCCGATTTTGTTCAACACCGCGGCAATGTCGGGCCGCGCATGGAGTGTCACATCGGCATCCAGCGCGCCCTTGACGAGGCCATGCTTGCGGGCGTCCTCCAGAGCCTTGTTGACCGCTTCCTTGACCGCGAATATCTGCCGCCAGTCTTCGTCGCTGAGCAATTGCTTACCGTCATCGGCGGGGAGTTCATACCATTCCGCCAGATGGACCGAGTCCAGATCGGTGCCGGGCAGCACTGTCCACACCTCCTCGGCGGTAAAACTCAGGATCGGCGCAATCCAGCGCACCATGGCCTGGGCGATGTGATAAAGCGCCGTCTGGGCCGAGCGCCGCGCCCGACTGTCGGCCCGGCAGGTGTACTGGCGGTCCTTGATGATGTCCAGATAAAAGCCACCCAGGTCACCGGCGCAGAAATTATGTAACTGCTGGTAAATATGGTGGAAGTCGTAAGCCTGATAGGAGGCGGTAATGTCCGCCTGCAAGTCGGCGGTACGCCTCAGAATCCAGCGATCCAGGGACAGCATGTCCCCGCCCGCAACCCGATGCTCGGCGGGATCAAAACCCTCCAGATTGGCCAGCAAAAACCTCAGGGTATTACGAATACGGCGATAGGAATCAGCGGTACGGCGGAGGATTTCGTCGGAAACCGTCAGCTCGCCGCTAAAATCGGTAGAGGCCACCCACAGCCGCAGAACGTCCGCGCCCAACTCGTTAATCACTTGCTGGGGCGCCACCACATTGCCGAGGGATTTCGACATCTTGCGGCCATCGGCATCAACGGTAAAGCCGTGGGTCAGTACCGCCTTGTAGGGCGCACTGCCGTTCATGGCAAGCGCCGTCTTGAGCGAAGACTGGAACCAGCCGCGATGCTGATCGGAGCCCTCCAGATAGAGGTCGGCCGGATAACGCAGGTACTTGCGGCGACGCAACACCGCCTCGTGACTGACCCCCGAATCGAACCAGACATCCAGGGTATCGGTGACCTTGCTATAACGCGCCGCTTCGTCACCGAGCACTTCACTCGCTTCCAGGTCATACCAGGCATCCATGCCGTCGCGCTCCACCCGCCGCGCGACCTCTTCGATCAAGCGCGCCGTTTCCGGATGAGGCTCTCCGGTATTGCGATCGAGAAACAGCGTGATGGGCACACCCCAGGTGCGTTGGCGGGAAATACACCAGTCGGGGCTGTTGTCGAGCATGGCCAGGATGCGCGCCTGTCCCCACTCGGGCACCCACTGCACCTGACCCACTGCCTCACGCACCTGATCGAGCAGACCTTTCTCGGTCATGCTGATAAACCACTGGGGCGTGGTGCGGTAAATCAGCGGGGTCTTGGTGCGCCAGCAATGCGGGTAGCTGTGAATGATTTTACTGTCGGCGAGCAGCCTGCCCCTGGCACGCAACAGCTCGACGATTTTTTCATCAACCTTGTAGACATGCTCACCGGCGAACAGCTCCACGCCTTCTCGGTAATAGCCGTGGTCATCCAGGTAGTTCAAGGTCCCGATGCCATACCTGGCCGACACCTCGAAATCCTCCACGCCATGGTCGGGCGCGGTGTGCACGGCTCCGGTGCCACTCTCGGTCGTGACGTGCTCACCGATGATTATCGGCACCCGACGCTCATAAAAAGGATGTTGTAACAGCAGATGTTCAAGCCGAGCGCCCTTGCAGGTACCTACCACACGGTAGTCCTCGATCCCCCAGCGAGCCAGCGCCAATTCAAGTAGATCCGCGGCCAACAGATAGCGCCGTGCGCGGCCATCCCGGCGACACTGGATCACCTGATAGTCGACTTGGGGATGCAGGGACACGGCCTGGTTGGCAGGCAAGGTCCAGGGCGTCGTCGTCCAGATCACCACCGCAATCTCACCCTCGCCCTCCAGCTCACCGACCGCCCGTGCAAAGTCCTCTTCGTCAACCACCGGGAAAGCGACATCGATGGAGAAAGAGGTTTTGTCGTGGTATTCAACCTCTGCTTCGGCCAGGGCCGAGGCACCGACCACACTCCAGTAGACGGGCTTGTAACCCTTGACCAGATGGCCGTTGGCGAAAATCTTGCCCAGGGAACGTATAATGTCCGCCTCATAAAGGTTATCAAGGCTCAAATAGGGCTTGTCCCATTCGCCAAACACGCCGAGGCGAATAAAATCCCGCCTCTGCCCGTCGACCTGTCGCAGGGCATATTCGCGGCACTTCCGCCGAAAAGCCCGATGATCGATTTTAGCGCCGGCCCTGCCGTGTTTTTTTTCCACCTGATGC
Organism: Porticoccaceae bacterium; assembly: GCA_040235495.1. Classification (GTDB taxonomy): domain Bacteria; phylum Pseudomonadota; class Gammaproteobacteria; order Pseudomonadales; family Porticoccaceae; genus HB2-32-21. Next base: position 2,027 of record JBECKV010000082.1, on the reverse strand, counting down.
TCGATGGGCAAACCGTGACAATCCCAGCCCGGCACATAGGGAGCGTCATAGCCATCCAGGGTGCGGGCCTTGACGATAATATCCTTGAGCACTTTGTTGACCGCGTGGCCGATGTGAATTTCGCCATTGGCGTAGGGCGGGCCATCATGGAGAATAAATTGCTCGCGCCCCTTACGCGCCGCGCGAATGGCACGGTAGAGATCCAGATCCTGCCACTGTTTCAGAATGCCCGGTTCCCGCTGCGCCAGATTGGCCTTCATGGGAAATGCTGTGTTGGGCAGGTTCAGTGTGGCTTTGTAATCACTCATGGTCGAATTTCAGTTTCAGCGTCGGTCTGTAAAGTCGGTTTGCAAATCGGTTCCGGCATTCGATATTTTTAAATGCTGGCGCCCAAGGCGCCATGGCAATCGGTTTTCATCGGTTTTAATAAATACGGTTTATGTCGTTTTGGCCTGGGCGAAATACGCGCGCGCAAGTACGATATCCTGACGAATACGAGCCACCAGATCATCGAGACTGGTGAACTTTTGCTCTTCACGAAGCTTGCGCTTGAACTCGACGGCAATCCGCCGCCCGTATATCCGACCATTCCAGTCGAGCAAGTGCACTTCCAACACCGGCTTGATGAGGTCGCCGACGGTCGGTCGGACACCGACATTGGCGACGCCGGGAAGCAATTGATTATCCAGCAGTACCTCGGTGGCAAATACCCCAGACAGCGGCGCTCGATAACGATGCAAATTCACGTTGGCCGTGGGAATGCCGAGTTGACTCCCCAATTGCTGCCCGTAAACCACTCGCCCGGTTATCCGGAAAGGTTCACCCAGCAAGCGTTCGGCTACAGCGAAATCACCGGCTTCTAGGGCCTGGCGAATTCGCGTACTGCTGACTCGTTGACCATCGACCCTGACGGTACGGGTTTCCAGCACCTCAAAACCGTTATTCCGACCCTGCTCCCGCAACATGGCGAAATCGCCCTTGCGATCGCAACCGAAGCGAAAATCGTCACCGACCACCAGGCTCTTCACGCCCAGGCCCCGAACCAGCAACTGGTCGATAAAACCCTGCGCGGATAGCTGGCGCAGGGCTTTGTTGAAACGCACGCAAAACACTCGATCAACACCAAGACGAGCCAGGGCATTGGCTTTTTCACGCATGCGCATCAGTCTCGCCGGCGCCTGTTCGCCGGAAAAAAACTCCTTCGGCTGGGGTTCGAACATCATCACCACCGAGGGTAGCGCGTGCTGGTTGGCTTTTTCCCTGATCTGTTCAATGATCGCCCGGTGGCCCAGGTGCAGCCCGTCGAAGGAACCTATGGTGACAACACTACCCAGGTGTTCCGGTCGCAGATTGTGGATCCCGCGAATAAAAAAATCAGTGTGCAATTTCACGATCAGGGTTCCGGATCACCGCCGCGACAGCGACGGTTGCGAGCGTACGGGCAGCGTTGGCATCGCCAAAGTATAACCGAGCCCCCGGACTGAAAACAGTTCACCCGCGCCCCGTCATCGGCGCCCACCAAGTCTTAACGGACCTGGCGCAAATCGGCTAGCCGCATACCCGCCATCAACAATCCCAGACCATAAACCATCGCGCCCGCGCCACAGATGAAAAGCATGGCGCCGATGCGCGTCACCACACCCATCTCCGCCAGTCCCGGCAGCTGCTGGAGGCTGACCAACAGGACCGCAACCATCAGCCCGTTGCCCAGCAACAACGCACGTCCCAACTTCCCCCACTGCTGATCGGGTCTATAGACACCCAGGCGGCGCAAACCGCGGTAGAGCAGCGCCGCATTGAGGCAGGCCGCAACCGAAGTGGCGAGCGCCAGACCGCTGTGCCCGAGGCTAAAAAAATGGTGCAGGGGCAAAACCAAAGCGATGTTCAACAGCATATTCGTGGCCATCGCGATGATGCCGATACGCACCGGCGTCTTCATATCCTGACGGGCGTAGTAACCCGGAGCCAGCACCTTGATCAACATAAACGCGATAAGCCCCAGGGCATAGGCGCGCAAACTCCACCCC
>JBECKV010000056.1:0-23687 GCA_040235495.1 Porticoccaceae bacterium | reverse complement strand
ACCCGGAGTGGTGACGCGACTCCAGCCGTCGCGGGTTTCCGTCACGGTCAGTTTCAAGCCCGCTTGCAGGCCGTAATGAAGAATGGCGCAACTACTACAGGGGCTTTTACGCAAGGGTACGCGCAGTTCATCGCTGATATATCGGGTTTGCGCAACAGCCGGTGACGAGACCACCATGATCAGGCTCAGCAAGGTGGATGCTGAAGCGATCCCGGGGAGTTTTGACTTGGACTTATGTGCTTTCATTGATGGCATCTTTCCTGGTCCGCCTAGGGCAGGACTTTTTTAAAGGGTTTTACGCTGACCGTCGTGTAGGCCCCCGCGGCCAGGTAGGGGTCATCGTCGGCCCAGGCCTGGGCGGCTTCGGCGCTGTCGAATTCGGCAATAATGATACTACCCGTGAAGCCCGCGGCGCCGGGATCGCTGGCCGCTATGGCGGGGTTGGGACCGGCCACCAGCAGGCGGCCCATGGCTTTCAATTCCTCGAGACGGGCCAGATGAGCGGGCCGGGCCGGGCGCCTTTTTTCCAGACTGTCGCTGACATCTTCGCAGACGATGCTAAACCACATATTACTTATTCCCTGCTTCGATTGCCCTGATTCGATTGCCTTGATTCGGTGAGCATTCAAGGTTTCTGCTCGATGTTTTCCCGTGTTGGCGCATCGCTGGTGCTATCCCGGGCCTGATCGTGCGAACCCTGGTGTTTGATAATCCCTTCAAAGGGGATACCGGTGAGCCGAGTGACGCCTTTAAACAGGTAAATCATGGCGATAATCATAACTACCGTTGCCGGCAGGGCGATCACGGGATAACTGAGAGCGGTCATCTTGCCCAGCTGGGCATTGTATTCAACACTACCGGGCTGGCTGGTGACGATGAAGGTAGCCAGCAGGTAATTCAGCGTCGAAGAGAGAAAAAAGGAAGCGGCGATAATCCAGGAGGCGATAACCAGGCGTCGGTCAAACGCCGCCACGCGATCGTGTTGACGCAGCGCCTGATTGATTCTCGCGGTATCGACGATACTGTCGTTGAGTAGCAACGTGCGCACCAGCGGGTAGGGTGTTTTCAGCGAAGCGACGGTGGCGATGCCGAAGATGGCGGGAATCGCGGCTTCCTTGATGGCCAGGTAGCGGGGATCGAGCCCTAGCAGACTGATGCCGCCGGTAAGAAATACGCTGACGACGCCAAGGCCCGAGAAAAAGTTGATTTTGCCGCGTTGACGAAAATCGTTAAGGCCATAGCTGATCGGAAACAGGAGAGCGACGATAATGGCCCAGGTGGTGCCCAGATATTCGTCGCCACTCAATTTGGTCAGGATCAGCGTCGGCACTACGACGTTGATGGCCAGGTTGATGAGCATGTTCTCCCGGCGAGGCGGGGCGGGCTGCTGGTCGGGACTTTCGGTCATTGATGGACATGTTTGCGCGATCAACGCCCAATTTTAACGATTTACCGGAGCTTTGGCACGGAACTTACGCTGGGATTTTGCTCCGCGAGGCGCCGCGCCCCACTTTTATTGGACAAATGGTCGAATTTTGTCCGCCGAGACTCTATAGTGCGCGAGCCCCCGCCGGTGAGCCCGTTGCGCGCCCCGTATGCATTCCCAGCCGAGTGACAGTTGAATTAAAAGTGGCCCAGACCTTCTACATACATCCGCAAAACCCCCAGTTGCGCCTGATCAATCAGGCGGTCGATATGATTCGCGATGGTGGCGTGGTGGTGTTTCCCACTGACTCCGCCTATGCCATCGGCTGTCATCTCGGCGATAAGGCGGCGCTGGAGCGTATTCGGCGGATTCGGCAGCTGGACAAGCACCATAATTTCACGCTCCTATGTCGTGACCTGTCGGAGTTGGCGTCCTATGCCCGGGTCAATAACCAGGTGTTTCGACTATTGAAGGCCAACACCCCGGGTGCCTATACCTTCATCCTGGAAGCCACCTCCGAGGTGCCGCGCCGGCTGATGCATGCCAAGCGTAAAACCATAGGTTTGCGGGTGCCCGACCATGCCATCGTCCAGGCTTTGCTCGCGCAACTGGATGAACCCCTGATGAGTGTCACCCTGATCATGCCGGGTGACACCTATCCGCTGACCGACCCGCAAGACATCAGGGATCTGCTGGAAAAGCGGGTTGATTTGATCATCGATGGCGGGTTTTGCGGTCTGGAAGCGACTACCGTGATCGATCTCACCGGCGATACACCCCACATTACCCGCGCGGGGATGGGTGATGTCGCGGTATTCCAGTGAATCGGGATTGCGTCCCTGTCGCGCCCTGACCGGGAGGGCAATCGCGTATAATTCAGACTTCGCGGCTGCCGGCTTTGTGTCCATCGGAGCACCAGCCCGCTCGCACCCCGCCCCGGAGCGCTATATATGGACAATACAGAGGCCCAGGTAAATACCGCGCCGTCCCAGAGTGAGATGGTATTTGCCGTCGTCCAGGGCCGGCAGATCACCGAATTGCCAAAGGATCTCTACATTCCGCCAGAGGCGCTGGAAGTAATTCTGGAGGCCTTTGAGGGGCCTCTGGATTTGCTGCTCTATCTGATCAATCGCCAGAATCTGGATATTCTCGAAATCAATGTCGCCGACATTACCCACCAGTACATGGCTTATATCGAGATGATGCAGGCGCTGCGTTGGGATCTGGCGGCTGAATACCTCTTGATGGCGGCCATGCTGGCGGAAATCAAATCGCGCATGCTGCTGCCGCGGCAGGAGGAAGCGGAGGCCGACGAAGGCGATTTGCGGGCCGAACTGATCCGCCGCTTACAGGAGTATGAACGCTTTAAAATTGCCGCCGAGGATCTCGATCGACTGCCAAGGGTGGGCCGGGATACTTTTAATGTTGCCATCAAGGCGCCGGAACGGGGGCGGCAGCGGCCCCAGCCCGCGGTCTCAATCCAGGAGCTGGTGCTGGCGCTGGCGGCGGTGATCCGGCGGGCGGAGATGGCCGAAAGTCACCATGTGTCCTTTGAGGTCCTATCCACCAGGGAACGTATGAGCCAGGTATTAAGTCGGCTGCGGGAGCGCCGCTTTTTGGCCTTTAATGATCTCTTCGACGTCAGTGAAGGGCGCAATGGCGTGGTCGTGACTTTCCTGGCGCTGCTTGAATTAATCAAGGAAGCCCTGGTTGATATCGTCCAGAACGAGGCCATGGGCCCGATACACGTACAGGCGAGGACTCGCTAATGGACAATGATCAGCTGCGAAGAATCATCGAGGCTGCGCTCCTGACCGCGGGCCGATCTCTCGACATGGCTGCTTTGGAGGGCCTGTTCAGCGACGTCGAGAAACCCGGTCGGGATGAAATCCAGGCAGCTCTGCAAGACCTGGAGGCGGATTGCAGGGACAGGGGTTACGAGTTGAAACGCACCGCCAGTGGTTACCGCTTTCAGGTTCGACAGGAGCTATCCTCCTGGATGGATAGACTGTGGGAAGAGAAACCCCGAAAGTATTCCCGCGCGGTGCTGGAGACCCTGGCCCTGATTGCCTATCGCCAGCCGGTCACCCGGGGGGATGTGGAGCAGGTGCGCGGCGTGGCCGTCAGCTCCGAGATTATCCGTACCCTGCAGGAGCGCGAATGGGTGCGCACCGTGGGGCATCGGGATGTGCCGGGACGACCGGCGCTTTACGCCACCACCCGCAAGTTTCTCGACGACTTCAATCTCGCCAGTCTCGGTGAGCTGCCCTCGCTCAATGAAATTCGGGATTTGAACGACATTAACGGCGAGTTGGGCCTGAATTCGCCGCAGGATTCAGGCGGCGACCGGGTCGGGGCAGCATCTGATCATTCAGGATATTCGCCTGGGAACAATCTCGGGAGCCATCCCGGGAACAATAACGCGTTGCCGGTGGCAACACTGGACATGGAAGACCATCTTGCCGGTGGTGATCCGCAATCCCCGGAGCCGGTTGATGAGCAGTCGGCGCTCCGAGAACTTCATTGAGTCATTCCAGTGAGTGAGAAAATACAGAAAGTGTTGGCGCAGGCGGGCCTGGGTTCCAGGCGCGAGATTGAAAAGTGGGTCGCCGCCGGGCGAGTGACGATTAATGGCCGCCCGGCCACTGTCGGTGACCGGGTAACTAGCGACGACAAAGTCAGCCTCGATGGGCGGCCGATTAAACTCGCCCATCGTGACGCGCGAACACGGGTGCTCGCCTACAACAAACCGGTGGGGCAGATCTGTACCCGCAACGACCCGGAAGGTCGCAAGACAGTGTTTGAAGCGCTGCCGCCGCTGAAGGGCGGGCGTTGGGTCGCCATCGGCCGCCTGGATATCAACACCAGCGGCCTGCTGCTGTTTACCAATGACGGCGAACTCGCCAATCGGCTGATGCATCCTTCCAACCAGATTGAACGCGAGTATGTGGTCCGCGTTCACGGTGCGGTGGATGAGGCAATGATCAAGCGTATGCTAGAAGGCGTCGAACTCGACGATGGTCCGGCAAGTTTCAACCGCATCAAGGCCGGAGCCAAATCGGGCACCCATCAGTGGTTTTCCGTGGTTCTGACCGAAGGCCGGCAGCGGGAAGTCAGGCGCTTGTGGGAGGCTCAGGGGGTCGAAGTCAGCCGGCTCAAGCGTACACGCTACGGCTCGGTGTCGCTGCCTTCCTATGTGCGCGTCAAGGAATATATGGACCTGGGCCCGGCGGATATCGCCAGGCTCGGTAAACTCGTGGGCATGAAATTCAAACAGACGGCGCTGACGCCGGAAGAACAGGAGCAGCGCAAGCGTCAGGTGCGCAAACTCCGGGCGCGGGGCGCGAACTAATTCTGGTTAGCAAAAGCTCGGGCGCGGACATCACTGCGCATCGAGGGACTGGCCGGTGATGCCCGCGCTGTCATTGCCCATCAGGTACAGATAGGTGGGCATTATCTGTTCTGGCGTCTTCAGAATCGCCGGGTTTTCGGCGGGATAGGCCGCGGCGCGCATGCTGGTGCGGGTGGCGCCGGGATTGACGCAATTGACCCGTACCTGACTGGTCTCCTCGAGTTCGTGACCGAGCACCTGGGCCAGACCTTCGGTGGCGAATTTGGATACCGCGTAGGCGCCCCAATAGGCCCGGCCCCGGCGGCCGACACCGGAGGAGGTGAAAACGATTGATGCTTGCTCGGCGGCCCGCAGAAGAGGTAGCAGCGCCCGGGTCAGCAAAAAAGCGGCGTTCAGGTTCACCTGCATGACTTCCTGCCAGACCGCCGGGTGGTATTTGCCTATCGGGGTGCGCTGGCCGAGGATGCCGGCGTTGTGCAGCAGGCCGTCGAGACGGCCAAACTGCTGGTCGATCGCGTCGGCCACCTGCTGGCAGTCCGGTTCCCCGGCTTTGGCGAGATCCAGTGGGTGGATCACGGGCTCTGGCCCACCCAGCGCGACAATCCTGTCGTAAACCGCTTCCAGTTTGGTGACCGTTCGCCCCAGCAGAATGATCCGCGCGCCGTGCCTGGCAAAGGCGATGGCGGCGGCCCGGCCAATGCCGTCGCCGGCGCCGGTGACCATAATGACCTTGTTCTTGAGCAATTCCGGGGGTGCCTGATAGCGCCGGACATCGGTGGTATGCATTGGGGCAATTCAGCCTTACTTAGTTGTCAGCTAGCAGCCGTTTCCTAAAACAAAAGCGCGCTGATTTCAGCGGCGTGATTAACCAGGTGATCGGCGCCCCAGGTTTCCGGGTGATCGTCATCGATGTAGCCGTAGGCGGCGGCAATGGTAATCGTTCCCGCCTGGCGTCCCGATTCAATGTCTCGTCGGTGATCGCCGATAAAGACCGTGTGTTGGGGCTCGATGCCCAATTGTTCGCAGGCCAGCAGCACCGGCTCGGGGTGGGGTTTGGCGTTGTCGACATGATCCGGACACACCACCGACGCCGGTGCGGGCATGAGTTGCAAGCCAGCGAGAATGGCTTCGGTGTAAAGACTCGGTTTGTTGGTGACAATCCCCCAGGGCACGCTGGCCCGACCCAGTTGATCGAGGAGGGGCTCGATACCCGGAAAGGGCCGGGTTTCGCGGCACAGGTTGTCCAGATAAATAGCCAGGAATTCGGCGCGTATTTGCTCAAAATCCTGATGGTCTTCCCGGCAATTGAAAGCGTGGGCAATCAGGCCAGCGGAGCCATTGCTGACAATGCCCCGTATCGCCTGCTCGCTGAGTGAAGGCCGGTTTTTTTGCGCCAGCAAATGATTCAGCGAGATGGCGAAATCCGGTGCGGTGTCGAGCAGCGTGCCATCCAGGTCAAAGAGCACGGCGCGGTAATCGATCACGGCCATCAGTGCGGTGATTCCGGAGCGGGACCTTCGGTCCGGACACTATGGAGCATATAGTTGACGCTGACGTCGGTGCGGGAGATGCGGTATTTCTTGCTGAGAGGGTTGTAAACCACGCCGCTCAGATTTTCCGCCCGCAGGTCGGCGGCGCGCACCCAACTGGCCAGTTCCGATGGCCGAATCAGGTTGCCATAACTGTGGGTGCCTCTGGGCAACAGGTTCAGCACGTATTCGGCGCCAATAATGGCAAATAAAAAGGATTTGGGATTGCGATTGATGGTGGCGAAATAGACATGCCCTCCCGGCTTCACTAATTGCGCGCAGGCGCTGACCACCGAGGCCGGGTCCGGTACGTGTTCCAGCACTTCCATGCAGGTGACGATATCGAACTGCCCGGCGTGGGTCTCGACCAGGGCTTCGGCGGTGCTCTGCCGATAGTCGATGTCCAGCTCCGATTCGAGGGCGTGCAAGCGAGCGATATCCAGGGGTGGGCCGCCCATGTCGATCCCGGTAACCAGGGCGCCGCGCCGAGCCATGGCTTCGCTGAGGATGCCGCCGCCACAGCCGACATCAAGCAGGCGGCGCTCGGCCACGGGTGAATGCTGGTCGATCCAGTTGGCGCGCAGGGGGTTGAGCTCGTGCAGGGGGCGAAATTCGCTATTGGGATCCCACCAGCGGCTGGCAAGGGCTGCAAACTTGGCCACTTCGCTGGGGTCCACATTGTCGTCGACGCGTTTGGCGGACATCGGCTTCTGTTACTCGTCGCTGCTGATTTTCTGTTGCCAGTACCTGGCCTTGTCGAGGAGCTGATCCTGATCGAGCGTCAGTAATTTACCTCCGGCGACCAGCAGACGGCCGTCGACCCAGACGTGGCTGACTTGCCGGCTGCAATCGGTATAGACCAGCTGGGACAGCGGATTATACAGGGGTTGAGTCTGAAGCGCCGACAGATCGACGGCAATCAGGTCCGCGGCCTTGCCGGTTTCGATGCTGCCGGTCTCGGACTCCCGATCCAGGGCGCGGGCACCGTTGATCGTTGCCATTGCCAGACTCTGTTGCGCGCCGAGGACGCGGGGATCTCGGGATCGACCCTTGGCCATGAGGGAGGCCAGGTTCATCGCCGAAAACAGGCTAAGGCCATTGCTGGAAGCGGCGCCATCCGTGCCCAGGGCGACATTGACACCAGCGTTGATCAGATCCGGTGTCGGGCAGAAGCCGCTGGCCAGTTTCATGTTGGAGTGGGGGCAATGCAGGACATGGGTGCCGGTGCGTTGCACGGCCTCCAGATCAGAGGCGCTGATCTGGGTCATGTGCGCGCACTGGGTCTGCGGCCCCAGTGCGCCAAAGGCCAGCAGCTTGTCCAGTGGCCTGCGCCCCTCCCTGGCCAGCGCGGTTTCGACTTCGTCGGCGGTTTCGTGGAGGTGGATATGAATGGCCGCATCGAGTTCGCCCGCCAGTGAAACAATTTTTTGTAAAGTCCCGTCCGCGACGGTGTAGGGCGCATGGGGGCCAAATGCAATGCTGATCAGCGAGTCGTCCTTGAGTTCGTCGTAAAGCGCCAGGCCCTTGTGGATATATTCCTCGGCGTCGCGTGCCCAGGCCGAGGGAAACTCCAGTACCGGAAAGGCTACCTGGGCCTTGATGCCGGCCCCGCGGGCGGCGGCCGCGACCTGGTCGGGAAAGAAATACATGTCCGCAAAGCAGGTGGTGCCACTGAGTAGCATTTCGGCGATGGCCAGTTCGGTGCCGTCGCGCACAAATTCCTCGCTGACCCAGCGGCTTTCGGTTGGCCAGATGTGGTCGTTGAGCCAGGCGTGGAGGGGCAGGTCGTCGGCCAGGCCCCGCAACAGGCTCATGGCGCCGTGCCCATGGCTGTTTATCAGACCGGGCATAAGCGCGCAGTTCGGCAACGGGTATTCCTCCGCCGCGCGAAAGCGGCGCCGGGCTTCTCGATCCGGCAGTATCGCGACGATGCGCCCGTCACTGATGGCCACGCTACAGTCGGTCAGCACCGTACCCGCCGGAATCATGGGGATGATCCAGCCGGGACTGATCAGACAATCCACGGTGTTGGCTTTACTTGCGTCGGGCATGTGTTATTCCGTCGATCGGCTGGCCGGTGCTTGATCGTTCAAGCGCAGGGCCAGGCGTAGCAGCAAGGAGTATACCGGAACTACCGCTTAGCCCTTCAGGCCCGGGCCCGGAAGCGGGTGTCTATGATACAATCGCGCGTTTATATCCGGCTTTGACAAGCCCGTTTCGGTCAGTGGCCTCGCCGTTGTCCCGAGCCGTCGTGAGTTCCTTCGGATAATCAAATCGGAGTGCTGATACAAGGTGGTTGATCCAGCAAAAGAAGTCCTGCCCGTCAATATCGAGGACGAATTACAAAAATCCTATCTCGATTACGCCATGAGCGTTATCGTCGGCCGGGCGCTGCCAGACCTGCGCGATGGCCTGAAACCGGTACACCGGCGTGTCCTGTTCGCCATGAGCGAGCTGAATAACGACTGGAACCGGCCCTACAAGAAATCCGCCCGCGTGGTGGGCGATGTGATCGGTAAGTATCACCCCCATGGTGATTCCGCGGTCTATGACACCATTGTGCGCATGGCCCAGCCGTTTTCGTTGCGCTATCCCCTGGTCGACGGGCAGGGAAACTTTGGTTCCATCGATGGAGATGCCGCCGCGGCCATGCGTTATACCGAAATTCGCATGGCTAAAATCGCCCATTCCCTGCTCGCCGATCTGGATAGGGAAACCGTCGATTTCGTCCCTAACTACGACGAAACCGAACTCATTCCGGAGGTGATGCCGACTCGAGTGCCGAATCTGCTGGTCAATGGCTCGTCGGGAATCGCAGTGGGCATGGCGACCAACATTCCGCCCCACAATCTGCGCGAGGTGATTGCCGCCTGCCTGGCGTTGATCGACAACCCCGAGCTGAGCGTCGATGAATTGATGGCCCACATGCCTGGCCCGGATTTCCCCACGGGTGCGATCATCAACGGTCGCGCGGGTATCGTTCAGGCTTACCGCACCGGGCGTGGGCGTATTTACGTGCGCGCTCGGGCCGAGGTGCTGGTGGACGAGAAAACCGAGCGGGAAACCATCATCATCCACGAGATTCCCTACCAGTTGAACAAGGCTCGCCTGATCGAAAGAATCGCCGAGCTGGTCAAGGAAAAGAAAATCGAAGGCATTGCCGAATTGCGCGATGAATCCGATAAGGATGGCTTGCGCGTGGTCATTGAACTGAAGCGCGGTGAACTCGGCGAGGTGGTGCTTAATAATCTGTACGCCCAGACACAGCTGGAAACGGTCTTTGGTATCAATGTGGTCGGCCTGGTCGAGGGCAGACCCCAGTTGGTCAACCTCAAGCAATTGCTTGAAGTGTTTGTGCGCCACCGCATGGAGGTGGTGACGCGGCGTACCGTCTATCTGTTACGCAAGGCGCGGGAGCGCAATCACACGCTTGAAGGCCTGGCGGTGGCGATTGCTAATATCGACGCCGTGATTGAGCTGATCAAAGCCTCATCGACACCGGCCGAGGCGCGGGAAAACCTGCTTGCGCAGGCCTGGCCGCCAGGCGAAGTCATGAGCTTTCTCGAGCGCGCCGACCAGAGCGCTCGGCCGGATGATCTCAGCGACAGTTTCGGTCTGCGCGAAGGGCGTTACCACCTTTCGCCGGAGCAGGCGCAGGCGATTCTGGAACTACGCCTGCACCGGCTTACCGGTATGGAGCACGAAAAACTGCTTGAGGAATACAGTGAAAAGCTCGATGAAATTGCCGCTTACCTGACCATCCTCGGTGATCCGGCGACGCTCATGGGAGTGATTCGCGCCGAGCTTGAAGAGATCGACAAGGAGTTCGGTGACGAGCGGCGCACCGAAATCGTCGATTCCCGCCAGGATTTGACCGCCGCCGATCTCATCCCGGTGGAGGAGCGCGTGGTAACGCTCTCCCACGGCGGCTACGCCAAGACCCAACCGCTGGGCGACTATCAGGCCCAGCGTCGTGGTGGCACCGGGCGCTCGGCGACGGCGGTCAAGGATGAGGATTTCATCGAGCACCTGCTCATCGCCAGCACCCACGACACTATTCTGTGTTTCAGTAACGCCGGCAAGGTTTATTGGCTCAAGGTCTATGAAATTCCGGTCGCCAGCCGTGGTGCCCGCGGTCGACCCATGGTTAATCTCCTGCCGCTGGAAGAAAACGAACGGATCACCTCCATCATGCCGGTCAGTGACTACCGAGAGGATCACTACGTATTCATGGCCACCTCAAACGGCACCGTGAAAAAGACTGAACTGACGGCGTTTTCCCGACCGCGCAGTGTCGGCTTGCGGGCCCTGGAGCTTGACGAAGGGGACAGCCTGGTGGGCACGGCAATTACCGACGGCGAGCAGGAAGTGATGTTGTTTTGCAGCACCGGCAAAGCCACGCGCTTCCAGGAGACCGATGTCCGCGCCATGGGGAGAACCGCGCGCGGTGTCCGCGGCATCAAGGTGCCGGAAGGCGAGCGAGTCATTTCCCTGATTATTCCCGAGCCCGACAAAACCCTGCTTGCGGTCTGTGAAAACGGTTATGGCAAACGCACTCCCCTGGAAGAATTTTCCCTGTTCAGACGTGGGGGGCAAGGCGTCATCGCGATTCAGACTTCCAAACGCAATGGCCAGCTGGTGGCGGCCGTCAAAGTCAGCGAACGTGACGAAATCATGCTCATATCCGATCAGGGCACCCTGGTCCGTACCGCCGTTGATGGCGTGCCGGTGCAGGGTCGCAACACTCAGGGTGTGCGACTGATCCGGGTGCGCGACGAAGAGTCACTGGTGGATGTCGCGGTAATCCGCGAAGCGGCGGTGGTCGGCGCCGTGACCGAGTCCGACGACACACAATCGGGTGACGCCGGCAGCGAGTCAGAGGCTTGAGCATGTCTGAGCAAAAAGGTGAGCTGAGCGATCTGCGGCGGCGCATCGACGATCTGGATACGCAACTGCTGGCGCTGATCAACCAGCGGGCAAAGCTCGCGCAGGTGGTGGCCGAGATCAAGACGGCAAATGGCGATAAGGTATTTTACCGGCCCGAGCGCGAGGCCCAGGTTTTGCGGCGGGTGATGGCGGAAAACCCCGGACCACTGGCCGCTGAGGACGTTGCGCGCCTGTTTCGCGAACTCATGTCGGCCTGTCTGGCCCTGGAACAACCGATTACGGTGGCCTTCCTGGGTCCGGAGGGTACGTTTACCCAGGAGGCGGCGGAAAAACATTTTGGCTCCTCGACCAGACCCCGGCCGATGGCGGCCATCGACGAGGTTTTCCGAGAGGTGGCCGCCGGGGCTTCGGACTATGGCGTGGTGCCGGTGGAAAACTCCTCCGAGGGCGTGGTCAGCCACACCCTGGACAGTTTTCTGGATTCGCCCCTGAGCATCTGTGGGGAGGTGGAGTTACCCATTCACCATCACTTTCTGGTCGGTCCCAACACCAGCGAGAGCAATATCACCCGGGTATATTCGCACCCGCAATCCCTGGCCCAGTGCCGCAAATGGCTGGATGCCAATTTCACCCATATAGAACGGGTCCCGGTTAGCAGCAATGCCGAAGCCGCCCGGCGGGTTTTTGGCGAGTGGAATTCAGCAGCCATCGCCGGGGCCATTGCCGAGAAACTCTATGGTCTGAAGCGCCTGCATGAGCGCATCGAGGATCGCCCGGACAACGCCACCCGTTTCCTGATTATCGGCAGGGATTTCGTGCCACCGAGCGGTCACGACAAGACTTCGGTGATGGTATCCATCCGTAACGAGCCCGGTGCGCTGTACAGCCTGCTGGAACCCTTTCGCAAGCACAACGTCGATCTGACCCGAGTGGAAACCCGACCTTCGCGAACCAATAAATGGACTTACGTGTTTTTTATCGATTTCACCGGTCATCACAGCGATGCGAATGTGTCGGCGGCGCTGGACGAAGTGCGGGAGCGGGTTGCTGAATTACGTGTGCTTGGCTCCTACCCCAAAGCCGTGCTCTAACGCCGTTTATGTCTGCACTCAACAATGCCAGGCCGGCCGAACCGGTAGCGGGACGTCTTTTGATTATCGGCATTGGTCTCATCGGCGGCAGCCTTGCTCTCGCCGCGCGCCAGCGCGGCCTGGCCAGCGAAGTGGTCGGCGCCTCGCGCAGGCGCTCGACCCTGGATGCGGCGCTGGCACTGGGTGTGGTCGATCGGGTCGTCGTCGATTTGCCGGCCGAGTTAAAAAGCCTGCAGGCTGGGGATCTGGTGGTGCTGGGTGTGCCGACACTCACGGTGCCGGCGACGCTACGGATACTGCAACAGCATTTACCCGAAGATGTGACCTTTACCGATACTGCCAGCGTCAAGGGCAGCGTGGTAGCGGCGGCCCGGGAAATTTATGGGCGGATGCCGGCTGCCTTTGTGCCAGGCCATCCCATTGCCGGGTCCGAGAAAAGTGGCGTCACGGCGGCCAGGGCCGAACTCTACATGGATCACCAGGTCATTTTGACGCCCCTGCCGGAAACCGGTAGCCGCCACCTGAAACGGGTGTCGGCGCTGTGGCAGGGAGTCGGTGCGCGGGTTGCGCACATGGCGGTGGCGGAGCACGATGAGGTACTGGCGGCGACCAGCCACATTCCCCACCTGCTCGCCTATTCGTTGGTGGACAACCTGGCGGCGATGGAGGAAAACCAGGAAATTTTTCGCTACGCCGCGGGTGGTTTTCGGGACTTTACCCGCATAGCCGCCAGTGATCCGGTGATGTGGCACGACATTACACTGGCCAACCGCGAGGCCATTATCGGTGTGCTGGATAGCGTGACGGAGCATCTCGCGGCACTGCGTCAGGCCGTGCTCACGGGTGATAGCGAGCATCTGCTCGGTGTTTTTACCCGGGCCAGTCAGGCGCGCAACCATTTTCAGAAAATGCTGGAACAAAAGGCTTACTTGGAACCGATGACAGGCAAGATATTGAATTATCGCGTACGAGCCGGAGGCCCACTAAGGGGTGAGGCGCGGGTTCCCGGAGATAAATCCATCTCCCATCGCGCAATCATGCTCGGTGCGCTGGCGGAAGGGTCGACGGAAATCACCGGCTTTCTCGAAGGCGAGGACAGTCTCGCTACCTTGCAGGCGTTTCGCGATATGGGAGTGGTCATCGAAGGGCCGGATCGCGGACGCGTAGTGGTTCATGGCGTCGGTATGCGCGGCCTCAAGCGGCCTTCAGGGCCGCTGTATCTGGGCAACTCCGGTACCTCCATGCGCCTGCTGTCGGGGCTGCTGGCGGCGCAGCCGTTTGACTCCGTGCTTACCGGCGACGAGTCCCTGTCCCGCCGACCCATGGCGCGCGTCGCCGAACCCCTGCGACTGATGGGCGCCAGGATCGATACCGGGAAGGGTGGTACCCCACCACTGGCGATCAGTGGCGGTCAGAGGATTCGGGCGATCGACTATCAACTGCCCGTGGCCAGTGCCCAGGTGAAATCCTGTCTGATGCTGGCGGGGCTCTATGCCGAGGGTAAAACCACGGTGACCGAGCCGGCGCCGACCCGGGATCATACGGAGCGTATGCTGACTGGCTTTGCTTATCCCGTGGCAAGCCAGGGCCATCGGATCAGTGTTGTTGGTGGCGGTCAGCTCAGAGCCTGTCGAGTGGACGTCCCGGCGGATATTTCCTCGGCGGCGTTTTTTATGGTCGCCGCGTCTATTTGTCCCGACTCGGATATCCTGCTGCGCCACGTCGGCATCAACCCCACCCGCATGGGCATAGTTAATATCCTGCGCCTGATGGGAGCTGACATCGAGTTGTTGAATCAAGGCGCCACCGGAGGCGAACCCGTCGCCGATATCCGAGTGCGTTGTGCTGCCCTCAAGGGGATCCAGATCCCCGAGGATCAGGTGCCATTGGCGATTGATGAGTTTCCGGTGATTTTTATTGCCGCCGCCTGCGCCAGCGGCACTACCGTGCTTACCGGAGCCGAGGAATTGCGGGTCAAGGAGAGCGACCGGATTCAGGCCATGGCGGACGGTTTGCAGGCGCTGGGAGTAGCGGCCGAAGCGACCACGGACGGCATGATCATCAATGGCGATAACAGTGTCATCGGTGGCGGTGTCGTCGACAGCCGGGGTGATCATCGCATCGCCATGGCCTTCACGGTGGCCGGTTTGCGCGCTCGGGGCGAGATCGTCATCAAGAACTGCAATAACGTCGCCACATCATTTCCCGGGTTTGTTGAACTGGCCAACTCCCTGGGTTTCAGGGTCATGGAGGAGTTGATTTGATGGCGGAAAAAGTGCCGGTAATTACCATCGACGGGCCGAGCGGTTCGGGCAAGGGCACTATTAGCCAGAGGCTCGCGGCCGAGCTAGGCTTTCACTACCTTGACAGCGGTGCCCTCTATCGTCTTCTGGCCCTGGCCGCCCAGAGGCACAAGGTAGCGCTGGACAATGTTGAAGGCCTCAGCATTCTGGCTGCCCATATGGATATTGCCTTCGAGATGGACCCCAAGGGCAGTAGCCCGCGCGTGGTGCTGGAAACCGAGGACGTGTCGGAAATTATCCGTGGTGAAAATATTGGCGCTCAGGCATCCATCGTTGCCGCCATCCCCGAGGTCCGTAGCGCGCTACTTCAGCGTCAACGGATTTTTGCCCGCGCGCCGGGCCTGGTGGCGGATGGGCGTGATATGGGCACCGTGGTTTTTGCCAGCGCCGAGGCCAAAATCTTCCTCACCGCAAGTCCGGAGGAAAGGACTAAAAGGAGGTATAAGCAGTTGATTGGTAAGGAAGAAAATGATAGCCTTGCCGCCCTCGTCGATCAGGTGAAAGAGCGGGATGAGCGGGATGAAAACCGTTCCGTGTCGCCTCTGAAGCCCGCCGAGGACGCTTTCGTTCTGGATAGCACCGGCATGTCAATCGAGGAAGTGTTCGAGCAGATGCGCGGCTGGGTGAAAGCCAAATTGAAGCTATAGGAAGGTTCTCTAACCAAAAATAGCGATAAGGTTTTCTAACCGCGAATAGCGATATGGACGCCGCCGTGCTCCGGAATCGGCGCATGCCCGAAAGCGAGAGAGCCGCGATCCACCCACTGAAGCGAAGAGTGTCTCTACCAGAATTGCGCTCTTCGGCTTTGTAACCGGAATGACCCGCCAGGCTGGTATGGCGATGGGCCTCGAGGCCCGAATTAACCGAGGTAAAAAGCGAATGAGCGAAAGTTTCGCCGAGTTATTTGAAGAAAGTTTAAAGTCCGTGGAAATGGCGCCCGGCGCCATTGTCACGGGTGTGGTGATCGATCTCGACAAGGACTGGGTAACCGTCCATGCCGGCCTGAAATCGGAAGGTGTAATTTCCATCAACGAATTTCTCGATGAGCACGGAAAGGTCAACGTTGCGGTCGGTGATGAGGTTCAGGTTTCCCTGGAAACCGTGGAAGACGGGTTTGGCGCGACCCGGCTATCGCGGGAAAAGGCGCGGCGGGCAGAGTCCTGGATCGAGCTGGAAGCCGCGCAAAATGCCGACGAAGTAGTCACTGGCGTTATCAGCGGTAAAGTCAAGGGTGGTTTTACGGTCGATCTCAACGGCCTGCGGGCCTTCTTGCCCGGCTCCCTGGTCGATGTCCGGCCCATGCGCGACACCGCTCACCTGGAAGGCACGCCGCTTGAATTCAAGGTGATCAAACTCGATCAGAAGCGCAACAACGTGGTCGTCTCGCGGCGCGCGGTAATGGAAGCGGTCAATTCCGCCGAGCGCGAGGAGCTGCTCAAGACCCTGGACGAAGGCGTTACGCTGAAAGGGGTCGTTAAGAACCTCACCGATTACGGCGCCTTTGTCGACCTGGGCGGTATCGATGGTCTGCTGCATATCACCGATATGTCCTGGAAGCGTATCAAGCACCCGTCCGAAGTCGTCAATGTCGGTGACGAAATCGACGTCAAGGTTCTTAAATATGATAGGGAGAGAAATCGCGTATCGCTGGGGATGAAGCAGATGGGCGACGATCCCTGGACCGATATCAAGTCACGTTATCCCGAAAACACCAAGGTCCGGGCGACGGTCACCAACCTGACCGATTATGGTTGTTTTGCCGAACTGGAAGATGGTGTCGAAGGCCTGGTTCATGTCTCGGAAATGGACTGGACCAACAAAAACATTCACCCTTCCAAGGTGGTTCAGGTGGGCGAGGAAATCGATGTCATGATTCTGGACATCGACGAGGAGCGCCGGCGTATTTCCCTGGGGATGAAGCAGTGTGTCATGAACCCATGGGACGTGTTTGCCAGCAAGCACAGCAAGGGCGACCGTGTCTCTGGATCGATCAAATCAATCACCGATTTTGGCTTGTTTATCGGTCTTGAGGGCGCTATTGACGGCCTGGTGCACATGTCCGACATCTCCTGGAATGAGTCCGGCGAAGAAGCCGTTCGCAATTTCAACAAGGGCGATGAAATCGAGACGGTGATTCTGGCCATTGATCCCGAGCGCGAGCGAATTTCCCTGGGCATCAAGCAGTTGGCGGATGATCCATTTTCCAATTTCCTTGCCGCCAACGAAAAAGGCGGTTTGATCAAGGCCACTGTTACCGAGGTGGAAGCCAAGTCAGTGGCGCTGGATCTCGGTAATGGCGTTGAAGGCAGCATGAAAGTTTCGGAAATCTCCCAGGCGCGTGTCGACGACGCTCGGACCGTGCTCAACGTCGGTGACGAGATCGAGGCCCGGGTAGTCGGTATTGACCGCAAAAACCGTGTGATCAGCCTGTCGATGAAAGCCAAGGACATCGCTGAAGAAAGGGAGGCCGTCAAGGAGCATAAGGAGAAGGAAGCAGCAACGGCGACGCCGACCACCATTGGCGACTTGATCAAGGCGCAAATGGAAAACAAGTAATCAGCAAAGCGGGTGCCCGGCCCTGCCGGGCGCTCAAAATAAAGATGAGAGTGTCATGACCAAGTCCGAGCTGATAGCGAAAATTGCCGCGCAACAGGACCAGTTGCCACCCAAGGACGTGGAACTGGCGGTAAAAGTAATTCTCGAATATCTGGCTCAGGCCCTGGCCAACAACGACCGAATTGAAATACGGGGGTTTGGCAGTTTCAGCCTCCATTTCAGGGAACCGCGACAAGGTCGTAACCCCAAGACCGGAGAAAAGGTTGAACTGCCGGGCAAGTACGTACCCTATTTCAAGCCGGGTAAGGAGTTGAGGGATCGGGTCAATGGCGGGATGCAAAAATCCCCGTGACCACGGTAGTCATGCAACCCAAGCGGAGATAAAACGGCAAGGCGCCTGCCTCGCCGTTTTTTTTGCCAATGAAACCACTCAAAACACTGCTGCTGTTTATCGCTGTATTGCTGGCGGTATTTCTCGGACTCTGGATCGTTCAGGACAATCCCGAGCAAACAGCGATCACGCTTTTGGGCTTTCCTCTTTGGATTATGCCATTGGGGCTTTGGCTGCTGGCTTTTTTTGGTGCCGGCCTGGCTCTCGGGTTTTGTCTGTGTTATCCGGCCGTGTTTTTCCTGCAACGAAAATTCAAGCGATCCGTTCGTCGCGAGCGGCAACTCGAAAAGGAACTGGCCGAGGTCCGTAATCAGCACGCGACGGATGCCTAGTTCCGGGCTGCTCTTCGTTAGCTGCCCGTCAATGATCCTGTAATCAGCGTTGGCCAGTTCGAAACCTTATAAAGCAAGCCATGTCTCAATCGCAAAATTCTCGCGTCATCGTCGCTCTTGATTTTCCTTCCGAAGCGCCAACACTGGCGCTTGTCGACCGGCTCGATCCCGCGATGTGCCGACTCAAGGTCGGTAAAGAGCTATTTACGCGCTGCGGACCGGGACTGGTTACCCGTTTGGTAAAGCGTGGATTTGACGTTTTTCTGGATCTCAAATTCCACGATATACCCAATACGGTTGCGGGAGCCGTGGGCGCGTGTGTCGACCTCGGGGTCTGGATGGTCAATGTCCACTGCTCCGGGGGCAGGAGTATGCTGGAAGCGGCGCGCCGGGTCCTGGACGGCCAGGGCGGGCGTACCCTGTTAATAGGAGTGACTGTGCTGACCAGCCTCAACCAGCGGGACTTGCACGAAGTCGGCGTGGAACGCAGCCCGGAACAGCAGGTACTGTTGCTGGCTGCCCTGGCGGCGGATTGCGGACTGGACGGCGTCGTTTGTTCCGGTCGAGAAGCCGGCCCTATCCGGACTCGTTTCGGTGAGGAGTTCGTGCGGGTAACACCGGGGATTAGACCTTCCGGTTATGGTCTTGCCGACGATCAGCAGCGCGTGCTTACCCCAGCACGGGCCCTGGCTGAAGGTAGCAGCTACCTGGTTATCGGTCGGCCCATTACCGGCGCCGAGAACCCGGTCGACGTATTACTTGCCATCAGGAGGGAAATTGGCGAAGATGTTTAGACGGGAATGAATCCCGTGAGTGTCAACAACGAAAGTGCCCGAGGCACAAGGAGCGAGAAATGAAACCTTCCACCTTTTTTCAAGTTTTGCCGGCTTTCCCGTTTTTGCAGGCGAGTTGCCGACGAATCAAAACCGTCTTGTATACCGCCATCGCGACCTTGGCATTGCTAGTGTCGCTGACGCCGTTTCAGGCAGCCTACGCGGAAGCCGGACAAACCGAAGCTCAGACACCGGCTGCGAGCGTTTCCGTGAATATCAATACCGATTCGGTCGAGGAAATCGCCGCGGCGCTTATCGGCGTGGGAATAGCAAAGGCCGAGGCCATTGTCGAATATCGCGAGCAACACGGTCCTTTCACGGATAAAAGCCAGCTGACCAATGTTAAAGGCATTGGCGAGGCGACCCTGCAAAAAAATATCAGCGTTATCGAGCTCTAAACGTTTGCGAGCTCTAAACGTTTGATAGAGCAGCTCTTCGAGCAAACCTGCTCGTTGAGCGAGCGCCTGAAAAATAGCCGCCGTTTCGAGCGGCTATTTTTTTGCCATTTGGCACCTGGTTCATGGCTGAGGTCGCGGAGGTCGGAAGTGTATAATCTCCGCGAACCGTCAAACCGGATTCAGCCATGAAACGCTTTCAGAATATCGCCGTTGTCGCGAGATTACGTCAGCCGGAGGTAATTGACAGCTTGCGCCGTCTGGTGGCTTTTCTAAAAGCCGATAACCGCAACGTTTACGTGGAAAAACTGACCTCCGAATCTCTGAATGACGCGACCATACCAATCGTCAGTCGGAGTTGCGCGGCGGAAATACTGGATCTGGTCATCGTCGTCGGAGGCGACGGTAGTATGCTCAGTGCTGCCCGCGCTCTGGTCGATCTTAACGTTCCTCTATTGGGCTTGAATCGCGGTCGTCTCGGTTTTCTCACGGACATCCACCCTGACGACATGGAGCAAAGTATTGGCGAGGTATTGCAGGGCGAGTACGAAGTTACCCAACGTTTCCTGCTGGAAATGGTTATTGAGCGCGAGGGTGAAATCATTGATGGTGGCCATGCCCTGAATGACCTCGTGATTCATCCGGGAAAATCCGTGCGGATGATGGAGTTCGAGCTTTATATCGATGGTCATTTCGTTTATAGCCAGCGTTCCGATGGCTTGATTGTCTCCACGCCGACGGGCTCGACAGCCTACGCGCTGTCGGCGGGCGGACCGATTATGACCCCGGAACTCAACGCTTTCGTATTGGTGCCGATGAATGCCCACACCCTGGCCAGCCGACCCATAGTCGTCAGTGGCGATAGCCGGATTGAGATCCTGGTCGGCGCGCGCAATGAATTACACCCGTTTGTTACCTGTGACGGTCAGGTGGATGTTCGCACTGAACTGGGTGACATTATCAAAATCAATCGCGGACGGCAGGCGCTGCGTCTGATTCATCCGCGTGGCCATGATTTTTACGAGACTTGCCGCAATAAACTCGACTGGGGTAAGCGCCTGGATTCCCTTCATGATGATCTGGACGTGGATCAAAGATGAGCGACTCTCGGTCAGGCGGGCTGGTTTTACCAGCTGATATGGATCTCGATGCGCTGATTATCGGACTAAACCGCTTGCATATTGAGCACAGACTAGTGCGCGATGATAGTGGTACGCATTTGTGGCTTGAAGACCCTGAAGATGGCCAACGGGTAGTGGAGCTGATACAGCAAATTCAACGCACCCTGGCGCTTGAAACCCAGTTAGCCGCGGTCCGACCCTCCGGCGGCCCGGTGGTGTTGGCCTATTTGACGCGCTTGCCAGTCACTATTATCGCCTTGGCGCTGTGTATCCTGGGCACGGTAGTAGTGAGGTTCTGGCCCGACCTGGTGTCCTGGCTTACATTTCAAGGCTTTTCAAGGCTTGGTGACCAGCTTGTGCTTGAGCCGGTATCTGCCGCGATGAGCCGCAATGAGTGGTGGCGTTTGCTGACCCCAGTGTTTTTACATTTCGGGATTTTTCATATCGTTTTCAATGGTCTTTGGCTTTGGGAATTCGGCCGCCGGGTTGAATTGCTCACGGGTAGTGGCGCTTATCTATTGTTATTATCAGGCACCGCCATCGGCTCAAACGTGGGACAGTATCTGTGGAGCGGGCCTTCTCTATTTGGCGGATTTTCAGGGGTGGTTTACGGATTGCTGGGCTATATTTGGGTGCGTAACAAGCGCCGTCCGCATCCGCTCCTGCAGCTTCCGGGGGCAATTTTCCCACTGATGATCGGCTGGTTGCTCATATGCCTGTCAGGCGTGATTGATCTTTTTATAGCTGGCGGTGTCGCCAACGGCGCCCATGTAACGGGTCTGCTTATCGGTATGTCGTTCGGCGCTGTCGCCGGTCAGCGCCGCCAGCCGATGATTTAAATAAACCGTGCTTAAATGACCGAGATTGATATCCAGGCCAACAATGAATATTGATGAACTGATCGCTCGCATCAACCCCGGTATTTATGAGCATTTGAAAACCGCGGTGGCAACCGGGCGCTGGCAAAACGGGATGCAACTGAGTGAAGACCAGCGGGCGCTGTGTCTTCAGGCGGTCATTGCCTACGATTCAAGGCATAAGCCGGAACACGAGCGGGTTGGTTATGTCACCCTGCCGACAGGCCATTGTGGCAGGGAAAAGCCCGCTCCTGGTGGCGCAAGTCCCGGGCGCAAGGAGGATTATCGGCCCGTAAAATTACCGAAACAGAGTGCCTGAAGCGCGGGTAAATGGCGTAACCATGGATCAAGTGAGACGCGAGAGCATGGTATCGTGCAAAAGATAAACAGCGGGCATCTGGACAAAATGCAGGTAGCCTTACCCGAGAGAGGCTCGCGTCTGGTCAACTACTCCCTGGCTCTGGATGAGGAGCGGGTGCCGCTCAATCCTTTGCTGGGTCAGCCGATACAGTTTGAGTACAGCGGTGCGATTCACTGCATCCACTGTGGCCGGGCCAGTAAGAAAAGTTTCAATCAGGGTTTTTGTTTTCCCTGTTTCAAAACGCTGGCCCGCTGCGACAGTTGCATAGTCAGCCCGGAAAAATGCCATTTCGACCGGGGCACCTGCCGGGAGCCGAACTGGGCCGAGCATTTTTGCATGACAGACCACTTCGTTTATCTGGCCAATTCCTCCGGTGTCAAGGTGGGTATCACCCGGGGCAGCCAGATACCCACGCGCTGGATTGATCAGGGCGCTACCCAGGCTCTGCCCATCATGCGGGTCAGCAGTCGCTACCAGTCAGGTCTGGTGGAAGACGTTTTGCGCCAGCATGTCGCCGACAAAACCAACTGGCGAGCCATGCTCAAGGGAGAGGCCGGGGCCGTGGATCTGGCGGCGGTCCGGGATCACCTGTTCGAAGCCTGCGGCCGAGAACTTGACGCACTGGTCCAGCGTTTTGGCATTCAGGCATTCAATTTCATCGAAGATGGCGAGAGTGTCGAAATCGATTATCCCGTGCTGGAATATCCGACCAAAATCACCAGTTTCAATCTCGATCAAAACCCCGTTGCCGGGGGGCGCCTGTTGGGGATCAAGGGCCAATATCTGATCCTTGACGGTGGTGTGATCAATATCCGCAAATACACCGCTTACCAGATCAATTTCAGGTATTAAATCGGTGCTTTAATTAAAAATACGAAAAAATATTCGCCTGAACACGTCTGTTCCGCCACCAAAAACCAAGAGACACAACCATGCTGTATCGTGATGCCCAGGCCAAGATTAACTATCTCAAAGACTATCGCCCGCCCGAGTTTTTGATCGACAGTATCGATCTCTATATTGATCTGGGCGACGAGGAAACTTTGGTCACCGCAAGCCTGAGCATGCGCAGGGCTGAGACGGGTGGCAAAAGCGGTCCGCTGGTGCTGGATGGCCAGGAGCTGGAGCTGAGGAAAATCGAGCTCAATAATCGCGTCCTCGGCGCGGACGAGTACCAACTCGGCGCCGAAACCCTGACGGTTCCCGCGGTGCCGGGTGCTTTTACGCTAACCACCACCGTCGCCATCAAACCCCAGCAAAACACCTCCCTGGAAGGTCTGTATAAATCCAGCGGCATGTATTGCACCCAGTGCGAAGCCGAGGGCTTTCGCAAGATCACCTACTATCTGGACCGCCCGGATGTGATGGCGGATTTCACCACCACCATCGAGGCCGATAAAAACACCTGCCCGGTGCTGCTATCCAATGGTAATCCCGTGGATGGGGGCGAGCTGGATGGCGGGCGCCACTGGGTGACCTGGCGTGACCCCTTCAAAAAGCCGGCCTACCTGTTCGCCATGGTGGCGGGGCAGCTGGCCTGTATCGAGGACAGCTTCACCACCATGAGCGGGCGGCAAGTGGTCCTGCGCATTTATGTCGAGGAAAAAGACCTGGATAAATGCGATCACGCCATGACTTCGTTGAAAAACGCCATGACGTGGGATGAACAGGTCTACGGCCGCGAGTACGACCTGGATATTTTCATGATCGTCGCGGTCGATGATTTCAACATGGGCGCCATGGAGAACAAGGGCCTGAATATATTTAATACCTCCTGCGTGCTGGCCAAGCCGGAAACCACAACGGACGCGGGCTTTCAGCGGGTCGAGGCGGTGGTGGCCCATGAATATTTTCATAACTGGAGCGGCAACCGGGTTACCTGCCGCGACTGGTTTCAGCTCAGTCTGAAGGAAGGTTTTACAGTATTTCGCGATGCCCAATTTTCCGCGGATATGGGCTCAGCCACGGTCAAGCGGGTGGAGGATGTCAACCTGCTGCGCACCTTACAGTTTGCCGAGGACGGAGGGCCCACTGCCCATCCGGTTCAACCCGCCTCCTTTATGGAAATCTCCAACTTCTACACCCTCACTATTTATGAGAAGGGCGCGGAAGTGGTGCGCATGATCCATACCCTGCTGGGGCCGGAGGCCTTTAGAAAAGGCAGCGACCTGTATTTCCAGCGCCACGATGGCGAGGCGGTGACTATTGAAGACTTCAGCGCCGCCATGGCCGAGGTCAGTGGCCGCGACTTCA
>JBECKV010000052.1:0-3022 GCA_040235495.1 Porticoccaceae bacterium | reverse complement strand
GTATGCACATCGAACGACACACGTACTCTGGGCATCGCCTATGCGCCCAAATCTTGACATCGCAATCTTGAGTCTATTTTGCGCGGGCGGCCTTTTCGCCTATATTCGAGAAGTGTTGCGTTTACGGCGGCTAATCTCTTCCGGAAGAGCTGTTGTCGCAAGAATCCTGAGCACCAACGTGGACAATTCCGGCAGCGAGTCCGTCACGCACTATCTTGTGAAGTACGAGTTCATGGATGCAGATGGCCATCCGAAAGTTCATGAGATGGATCTGAATAGCAAGCGTTTTTTTGATACGTTGAAACAAGGGGATACAATCGACGTATTGTATGAACCGGTTCCGAATGGAAATAGCTACCCCGCCAGTCAGGTCAATTTGGACATAAAGATCAGCAGCCTGATCGCCGTTGGAATTCTTATTTTTTGGGCAGCGATGGCAGCGTTCTTTACGCTAACCTAGTCAACGGTGTACCGTACGTCGCCAAACCAAGGGATGGAGCCGCAGACCTGAAGCGGCACGAATAAACGATCCTGGGCTTCTTCCAGACATCATTGGCGCAGTCTTGCTGTTCAAGTTTGGTCTGCCCGCTGCAATCAATGGCGAGGGGCACATCTACAGAGTGCTTGAGAAGATCGATCACAAAGAGATTCGTAAGGCCAGACGCTGGGATCGTTGGGGAAAGATCGGTATATCACTGCTAGTTGTCGGCTTCGTTCTTCAGTTTGTTAGCAATCACATCCCACTGTGACCGGGCCGGCACTCAGACTTTTCATTCCCCGGTCATCAACGATCGCGAATAGAGGTTGTGATATCGTGGTCCCGCGGCACGATGTCGGAGGAATTTGGTGGGTTTTCTCGGTATAAGCAAGGCTATGGAAAATAGCCCCTTATTCGGTGCAGGGCATCCATGTGAATAAGAACGTGGTCCTCACACTTTTCGTGCTAATTTGCTTTGCCATTGTTTTTCTATACTGGTTTATCGCCACGCGAGATAAACGCGAGCACTCACGCGTTGTCTATATGAGTCAATGCGCCGGTTGTCATGGGGAGGATCTCAGGGGCGTGCGACCGGGGACGGACCTGATGGCCAACCCCTTGCGGTATGGCGATAGCGCGCCGGCGTTAATGCAAAGCATCACGGGCGATCTGGAAGCCCATAACGATGTGCCGGAATTCGACGAATCATCTCGCTCGACGGTCAAGGCCCTGGCGCTTTTCATTAGCGAGCGTCGGCAAAAATTCCCGACTATTCAAGCTTCCTACCAACACACCTTTGTTGAGCAAATCGTCGATTCGAAATACCACCGTTTCAGGGTGGAAAAGCACGCTGATCTCGCCAGTCGGCCTTATTCGATCGCGCCGCTTCCGGACGGGGCGATCATCGTCAGCGAGAAGGTGCGTGGCCTTTCCGTGGTCGGAAAGAATGGCAAGCAGGGCAGTCTTATCGAAGGCGCGCCTGCCGCTTATGAACCGCTGTTAACCGTTCAGGGGTCGCAGGTGGGATGGGGGCAATTGCTGGAGGTGGCGTTACACCCCGAGTTCGCAAACAACGGTTGGGTATATGTCTCCTATTCTGACCGGTGCCAGCTGGATTGCGCTTCGGCCGTGCCGCAATCGATGACGAAAGTGGTCAGGGGCCGCATCAAGGATGGCCGTTGGGTTGATGAACAGACGATTTGGTCCGTTGACAAGGCCTATTACACCATTGTTCCCGACGCCGTGGCCGGCGGTCGACTGGGCTTTGACAACAGCGGTCATGTCTATGTATCGGTTGGCGGTAAGGCCACTTATAAGAATCTTCATAAACTGGATACGCCCTATGGAAAAATTCATCGCGTCAGGGAAGATGGTTCTGTCCCCGAGGACAATCCGTTTTGGATGAGTGCCGATGAACGCGAGGCCACGTCAACCCGGCATACGGTCTGGAGCTACGGTCACAGGACCATTCAGGGCCTTGAGGGCCACCCTTTGACGGGTGCAATCTGGAACTCGGAAATGGGGCCTCGGGGCGGCGATGAAGTGAATAAAATCATTGGCGGCGGCAATTATGGCTGGCCGCTATATACCAACGGTCTGGATTATGATTCCACCGAAATTACCATCGGCAAAGAGTTGGGGCTGGATTTCCCGATCGAGGAAACGGTCTTGCCCGTTGTCGATTTCACGCCCGCACCGGCGCTATCCAGCCTGACGTTCCATCACGGTCAGCGCTTTGCCGCCTGGAAGGACGATATATTGATCGGCAGCCTGAAAGCATTGACCCTTTACCGTTTGCGTATTGAAAATGACAAGCTCGTCGAGCAGGAAAAACTGGTCACGGGGCTTGGCCGTATTCGCGATGTCGAAATGGGTGCCGACGGTCTGGTCTATATTGCTATCGAGCATGGTGATACCGGGTCTATCGTCAGGCTTGTACCGGCCGATTGATGCGGGATAAACCCTGCGGTAGCAATTTTATGCCTTGCCGGTTCCGCTTGACAAATAGTGTTTCGACGCTGATCAGCGCGTGATCAGCCCCGCGCCTCGACGGTTATTCATGTGCTATACCTAAACGATGGCCAATATTTCCAGAAGAAAGTTTATCAAGGGCCTCGCGCTTACGGCGATTCCCACTCCCGTGCTCGCTGCAAACGCCACATCCGTATCATCCGGGCTATCGACAACGCCCGCGGAGATCGAGGGCCCTTTTTATCCAGTAACGGCGCAGCACGACAGGGACATCGACCTGACCACGATAAAGGGGCGGGACGGGGGCGCCGAGGGTGATGTCATATTTGTCGAGGGTCGCGTCGTCGATACCCAGGGCGCGGCTCTGGAGGGCGCGGTCATTGACCTGTGGCAGGCGAATGCTTTCGGTAGGTACAGCCATCCCCGCGATCCTAATCCGGCCGCGAGAGATCCTGATTTTCAGGGTTGGGCAATTTTCCTCAGTCGCTCCGGGGGCTACTTTCGTTTCAAGACGGTCATGCCGGGCGCCTACCCCGCGGCGCCCAACTGGATGCGAGCGCCCCATATTCATTT
>JBECKV010000206.1:0-17068 GCA_040235495.1 Porticoccaceae bacterium | reverse complement strand
CCACGCGGCCACGGAGGTGGTTGCCAATGGGCTATTCAAGGACAAGGCCATGTTGACCATCAATGGCGAAACCCGCTTGCTTAAAGCCGGTGAAACCAGTCCCGAAGGCGTCAAGCTCATCAGCAGTAGCAGCAAGCAGGCCGTGCTCGTCATCGATGGCCAGCGCACCACCATGCGGGTATCCCAGCGTATTTCCTCCAGCTTCAAATCAGCCGAGGCGCCGCCAACGGTGACCCTGCCGCGCAGCCGCAATGGCCATTTCTATGCCCGTGGCGCGATCAACGGCCAGCCGGCCGAGTTCATGATCGACACGGGTGCGACTTCAGTGGCGATGAATCTCAACCACGCCCGTGAGTTTGGTATCGACCTCGGTAAAAGCACCGTTTCCGTCGCCAGCACCGCTGGTGGCATCGTCAAAACCTATATCGTTGATCTCCAGCGAGTAAGTATCGGCGCGATAACCATTCACAATGTTGCCGCCACCGTGGTCGATGGCGATTTTCCGGTCAATATACTTTTGGGAAATTCCTTTCTGAGCAAAGTGGACATGAGTGAACAGTCCGGTGCTCTGGTGTTAAAAAGAAAATTCTAGTCGAGACTCCGTAAAGCCTGGTCTCGCTCCCGGGGTGAAAGCCCTGTTTTCAACCCATATTGAATGAGAAAAGTATGTCTGCTTTGGCGAAACGCATCATTCCCTGCCTGGATGTCGATGCCGGGCGCGTTGTTAAAGGGGTAAGGTTCGTCGACATTCGGGATGCCGGCGATCCGGTGGAAGTGGCGCGGCGCTATGACGATGAGGGCGCCGACGAAATCACCTTTCTCGATATTACCGCCAGCCACGAGCAGCGGGACACGACGATACACACGGTGGAGGCCATCGCCAGTGAAGTATTTATCCCGCTCACGGTTGGCGGTGGTGTGCGCACCCTGGAGGATATCAGGGCGCTGCTGAGTGCTGGCGCGGATAAAGTCGGCATTAATTCCGCGGCGGTTAAAAACCCCGAGTTCGTCAAGCAGGCTGCCGACAGGTTTGGCTCCCAATGCATTGTCGTGGCCATTGATGCCAAGCGTGTCAATCCGGGTGAACAGCCGCCGAGATGGGAGATATTTACCCACGGAGGCCGTCAGCCCACGGGGATCGACGCGCTAGAGTGGGCCAAACTGATGGCCGGTTACGGGGCCGGTGAAATCCTGCTGACCAGCATGGATAGAGACGGCACTAAAAGTGGTTTTGATCTGGCGCTAACCCGTGCGGTCAGCGATGCGGTATGCATCCCGGTAATCGCTTCGGGCGGCGTTGGCAATCTGTGGCACCTGGTTGAAGGCATCAAGGAAGGGGGCGCGGACGCCGTATTGGCCGCGAGCATATTTCATTTCGGCGAACACAGTATTCAGGAAGCCAAGCAATATATGGCCGCGCGGGGAATCGAGGTGCGTTGAGTGTTCGGTGCCTTGAATCGCGGTCAGACGTGCTTGGCACTCGGTTTTGGTATTTTGTGCGGTGCCGGTCTCAAGGCCTTGAGGACATGTGCGTCAGCTTTTTTGACAAAGGCGAGGTAGTCCTTGGCGCCACGCGCGGCCAGTTCTTGGGAGTCAAACGGACCCATTGAGAATCCTTCGCGGGTGGTGAAATACCAGGCGTGATCGAGCTTGAAAAATCGCTCGCAACGATGTGGCAGGAGACGTCCCTGTGGCTTTTCGCCGCCCCTGGCCGGAATGGTGGTGCTTGGAGTCATCGCTTTCAAAACCGTCGTTGAACCTGGTATTTATACGACCGCGTTTCACCTTCTGTGGTGTTTGAAAGTTAACCATCCGGGGTTGATATTGTGCGGACGTCAATTTATACCAATACAGTTTAGTCTAGTCTACAACTACTTTAGTCGATTTAGATAATATATTGAGCCCTTTCAGCAGGTTAAGTGCCTCATATAGCTGATTGTCGCTGGTGATCGGGTCCCCGCCCGGCGGCCTGGCCGCATCACTGGGCTTGTTTCCGCCCAGGTGTTTTTCCAGATTTGCTTCGCGCATCTGAAAGTCGTCCGCCAGTGTGCGGATTTCCGCCCGTTCGACGTAGATATCGGGTTGAATGCTGACGGCCTGTATGGAGCGGCCGTTTGGGGTGTAATAGCGCGCGGTGGTGAGCTTGATGGCCCGGCCGTCATCCAATGGCAGAACCGTCTGCACCGAACCTTTGCCAAAACTGTCGGTGCCCAGGATCACGCCTCGTCGATGATCCTGGATCGCCCCGGCGACAATCTCCGAGGCCGAGGCGCTGCCGCTATTGATGAGCACCACGAGTGGCACGTCCTTGAGAACAGCGCCTTTCGTGGCGAAGTAGCGATGGCGAGAGGAAGGGGTTCTGCCCTCGGTGTAAACAACGAGACCTCCGTCAAGCAGGGCGTCGGCGACCTCAACCGAGGCCGATAGCAGTCCGCCCGGATTATTGCGAAGATCCAGCACAAGGCCCTTGAGTGGCATGTCGCCCCTGCTCAGGGCCTCGACACTGCCACTGAATTCCTCCCCGGTTTTTGCCTGAAACTGCGCGATGCGGATATAGCCGTAACCGGGTTCGAGGGTTTTATGGCGCACACTTTTGATGCTGATGGTGTCTCGAATAAGTGTGAATTGCAGGGGCTGGTCGGTATTTTTTCGGGAGATGGTCAGGGACAGCGACGAGCCTTTCTCGCCGCGCATGATGTTGATGGCTTCCTCAAGTGTCATGCCGCGCACAGCCCGGTCGTTGAGCTTGACGATAAAGTCCCCCGGCAAAATGCCGGCTTTAGCGGCCGGGGTGTCATCAATCGGAGAAATGACTTTAACGAAACCATCCTCCATCCCGACTTCAATGCCAATACCCCCAAACTCGCCCGAGGTTTGTTCCTGTATTTCCTCGAAGGATTCTGCTTTCAGGAAGGCGGAATGGGGATCCAGTTCGGCCAACAGGCCAACGATGGCATTTTCCAGCAGCACCTTATCGTCAATTTCCTCAACATAGGTGTTTCTGATTTGTTCGAAAACCTGTGCGAATAACTGGAGCTCCGCCAGTGGTAAACGCGCCGATGCGCCAGGCTCGATGCTGGTTTCCGGCTCGTCCCCGTGGGTGCTGAGTGTCACCAGGAGGGTGGTCCAGAAAATTATACGGGCTATTCGGGACATATATGTGTTCCACTATGGCTTGACTCCAGCAACGTGACTCCAATCGCGGGTTTAATACGCGGGGGTTCAGGCCTTGGGTTTGAGCCAGGGTTTGGGGTCGATGGCCGTGCCCCGGTGGCGAATTTCAAAGTAAAGGGCACTGGACTCTTGACCACCGGTATTGCCGACTCTGGCAATGGTTTCGCCAGCGGATACCCAACTGCCAATCTCCTTGAGCAGGATCTGGTTGTGAGCATAAAGGCTAAGATACCCCTCCCCATGGTCAATAATCAATAGCAGCCCATGGCCGCGCAAATAGTCGGCAAATACCACGCGGCCATAGTGCACGGCGCTCACTGCGCTGGACTGTCTTGCGCCCAGCAGCCAACCCGACCAGTTGAGATCAGCATTGCGCCGCTGGCCGAAAAAATTGCGCACCTTGCCTTCAACCGGCCACGGAAGTTTACCTTTTTGCCGGGTAAACGGTTGGCGGTTCGGAGCCTCCAGTCCAGTGATGTTCTGTTCCAGTGTGGCGATGATTTTTTCCAGCTGCGCTTTTTCCTGCTGGAGGCTTTTCAGACGGCTATTGTCGCTGTCGAGTTTTTTATTTATCGCCGCCAGGACGGATTTTCTTTCCGCCACCCGCGCCCGCAGTTCGGTCGTAGAGGCCTCGACCGCGGATTTGGCCGCCTCCAGTTTGCCTCGATTCTCGGTCAGGGAGGTTTCGACCGCCTGCAGCTCCGCCAGTGTGTTTTTGTAATCAAGCAATATCGCTTTTCTGGCATCAACCATGTGCTCATAGTACTTGAGCATGCGATTGACATGGTCGGGATTTTCCAGATTGAATAAAATTCGCAAAGGTTCGTCGCTGCCGAGCCGATGGGCCGCTTCCAGTTCGCGCGCCACCAGTCGTTCCTGTGCCGCGCCTTTTTCCAGTAGGGTAAGTTGCCGCCTTTTCAGCTGGTCCAGATCACTGTTCAGTTGCTTGATTTGCTGGTTAAGCCCCAGCACTTGTTTGCTTGCTTCGGCTGCCTTTAATTCACTGTCGCGAAGTTCCGCATTCAGTTTGCCGCGTTTGTCGTCACTTTCGCGGAGTTCCTTTTGAAGTTGGGTGATCTGTCTGTTAAGTGCGTCCAGTTTGCGACTTTCCTTATCCGCGTGGGCTGGGGACCAGTTAAAAAAAATCAGGGCAATAAAAAAAACAGCTTGGGCTACGCGTATCGCCAGCCGGTGTCGTGTGCTGTACGGAGGGAATCCGGGCAAGTCGATATCTAGAGGGTTTTGACCAGTGATTGACCGGTCATTTGCCTGGGGATGGGCAGGTCCAGCAAGGCCAGCATGGTCGGCGCGATATCAGCCAGGCTGCCATTTCCCGCGAAACTGAGTTGCCGTGGTCCGCAATAAACCAGGGGCACCGGGTCCACGGTGTGAGAGGTCAGGACCGCGCCGGTCGCAAGGTCGCGCATTTTTTCTATATTGCCATGGTCGGCGCTGATGAGGCATTGGCCTCCGACTTCCTCGAGCGCCGCAAGAATGGCGCGGAGGCACTGGTCAATGGTTTCAGCAGCTTTTATGGCGGCGTCGAAATTACCGGTATGCCCGACCATATCGCCGTTGGCAAAATTGCAGATCAGAGCGTCATAGGCGCCGCTTTTGATGGCTCTGACCAGATTTTCGGTGACCTCGCAGGCGCTCATCTCCGGTTTCAGGTCGTAGGTGTCGACCTGGGGCGAGGGTATCAGAATGCGGTCTTCACCGGGAAATGCTTCCTCGCGTCCGGCGCTGAAAAAAAACGTCACGTGGGCATACTTTTCCGTTTCGGCAATACGCAACTGGGTTTTGCCCTGTTC
This sequence comes from Porticoccaceae bacterium, assembly GCA_040235495.1. Classification (GTDB taxonomy): domain Bacteria; phylum Pseudomonadota; class Gammaproteobacteria; order Pseudomonadales; family Porticoccaceae; genus HB2-32-21. The sequence goes on along the minus strand of JBECKV010000206.1, from coordinate 12,083 downwards.
GGCGAGGTATTCGCCCAGGCTTTCCCTGATGACCTGGGGCCCGAAGGCGCAGGCCGCCGAAATGTCGTCCGCGAATTTCGTGGTCATCACAAACATAGCCAGTTTGGGGCGTCGGGGCTGGGGAAAATTATCAAATGCCGGGTCGACGAACGCGCGAGTTAGTTGTCTGGCCCGGTCGGGACGGAAATTCATAAATATAACGCTATCGCCATCGTTGATCCTGATGCCTGGCTCTGTCTCGCCAGCAATGATGGTCGGGACCACGAACTCGTCGTTTTCACCACGCTGGTAAGCTTGATTCAGGGCATCCGTGCCGGTCGCGGCGCGATACTTGGCCTCGCCATCAACCAGAGTCCGCCAGGCCAGTTGAACGCGCTCCCAGCGCTGATCCCTATCCATCGCGTAGTAGCGACCGCCGACGCTGGCTAGCTGGCCAACGCCGAGCTGCTTAAATGTCGCTTCGGCTTTTTCGATGGAAGCGCGGGCGCTGCGAGGCGGGGTGTCGCGGCCGTCCAGAAAGGCATGCAGAAAGAGCTTGTCGGCACCGCGCCGGACAGCTAGCTTGAGGATGGCGAAAATATGCTCCTCGTGACTGTGGACGCCGCCCGGTGATAACAGGCCCAGGATATGCACAGCCTTGCCGGCATTGACGGCTTTGTCTATGGCTTCGATGTAGGCGGGGTTGTCATAAAAACTGCCATCTTCGATGGTTCGGTTGATGCGGGTGTAGTTTTGATAGATAACGCGCCCCGCGCCCATGGTCATATGACCGACTTCGGAATTCCCCATCTGCCCTTCGGGCAGCCCGACTTTGGCGCCCGAGCAGTGCAACAGGGTCTTCGGGTTTTCGCGCCACAGCCGGTCCCAGGTCGGGGTGTGGGCGGCATGGATGGCATTGTGCGCGGTGTCGTCGCTGTGGCCCCAGCCATCGAGAATCAATAGCAGCAGCGGTACTTTCACGGTGACGGTTGAAGTCGATGTGCTCAAGTCGGTAATCCAGGTGGTGTAAGCGCGGATTTTGCGGCGTTTTGCAAAGCTCGTTTGCCGGAGCCAATGGTAACCTTTCGAGCGCTTTAACTCCATGCGCGGGCTCGTATCATGCGCTGCGGTCGCAGCGATCATTTGTGTATACTACGCCCCGCGCGGGCCCCGGCGCGGCCAATCTAGAGGTAAGAACGATTTGGATTTCTTTGTTTTCATTAGTCAACAATGGCTCGCTGTCAGCCTGCTGCTACTGCTCATTTACCTGTTTGCATTTACCGAGCAACGTAAGGCGGGCAAGCAGGTGTCCGTCCACGATCTGACCCAGTTGATCAACAGCGACCAGGGCTTGGTCATCGATGTGCGGGATAGCAAGGAATTTCAGGCCGGGCACATTGCCAACGCGATTAATATTCCGCTCGCCAAGCTCGATGCTCGCATGAGTGAGCTGGAAAAGTATCGCGGTAAAACCCTGGTACTGGTGGATAAGCTCGGCCAGCATTCGGCCTCGGCGGGCAGAAAGTTACGCGCCTCCCAATTCGATGTCCGGCGCCTCCAGGGTGGCATGGGCGAGTGGCGCAGTCAGAGTCTGCCGGTGGTAACGGGCTAGGAGACCCCCATGGCTGGTAAGCAAACCGAAAAGGTGGTGATTTACACGACGCGCCTGTGTCCCTATTGCATGGCGGCAAGACGCTTGCTGGATAGCCTGGATATAAATTACCAAAACATAGCCGTTGATGGTGACCGTGAGTTGCGCCGGCACATGGAGGAAATCAGTGGCCGCGACACGGTGCCGCAAATCTGGATTGGCGACGAGCATATCGGTGGGTACACGGAACTTGCCCAGCTGCACAATGCCGGGCGACTGGAGCCGTTGTTGCGGGCTAAAGCCGCGGATGCATGAATCGATTTGCCCGGGAGTGCGTCGGGGCTGGATTGTGAGGATAGCATATGACTGAACAGAGCACCGGGCCTGGCTCTGGCGACGGGCGCGATCAGCGTGCGGGCGGTCAACTGGCGATCAAACGGATTTATGTCAAGGACGTTTCTTTTGAAGTGCCCCTGGGGCTTGAGGCCTTTGGCCAGCAGTGGCAACCGCGCGTCAATCAGGATATCGCTGCTGAAGTTAAACGCCTGAACGACAACGAATACGAAGTGGTGCTCAACCTCACTATTTCCGTGCAGCAGGAAGAAAAAATGCTGTGCGTGGTCGAAGTTCACCAGGCCGGGGTGTTTTTGCTCGCCGGCTTTGAGGCGGCTCAACTCGCCCACGTGCTGAACACGCGTTGCCCGGCGATTTTATTTCCCTACGCCCGCGAGCTGATCGATAGTCTGGTGGTGCGCGGAAACTTCCCGCCCCTGATGCTGCCGCCGATTAACTTTGAAGTGCTGTTTCAGCAGGCGGTGCGTGAAAAAGGTCGGAACGAGCTGGGCGGCGCGGCTTCTCCGAGCGGCAAGCCCAACTGACCGGGTCCACCACGGCGAAGACCACAATCCGGATCAGGATTGCATTCCCAACTCCTGTAATTTGCGGGTGAGGGTGTTTCGCCCCCACCCGAGCAGGACGGCTGCATCGCGTTTGCGACCAGCGGTGTGGCGCAGGGCCACTTCGATGACCGTGCGTTCAAACGCGGGTAGCGCGGTGCCCAGGATGTTGCTTTTACCCTGCTCCAGTTCATGCTGCAGCCAGTGCTCAAGACTGACCTGCCAGTCTTTTTCCGGCTGGGTCGGCGAGGGCGTCTCCTCGGTGTGTATTTCCGGGGGCAGGTCCGCCATCAGGATTTCCCGTCCGGCGGCCATGACAGTCAGCCAGCGACAGGTGTTTTCGAGTTGCCGGACATTGCCCGGCCAGGGTTGCCTGACCAGAAAGGCTTCCGCTTCCGGGCTCAACACCTTCGGTTCGACATCCAGTTCCTTTGCCGCTTTATGGAAAAAGTGAGCCATGAGCCGGGGCAGGTCTTCCCGGCGTTCCGATAAGCGGGGCAAATGAAGGCGTATCACATTTAGGCGGTGAAACAGATCCTCCCGGAAGCTGTGCCTGGCAACCAGGTTTTCCAGATCCTGGTGAGTGGCGGCGATAATCCGGACATTGGCTTTCACGGGCACATGACCCCCTACCCGGAAAAACTCGTTATTGGATAACACCCGTAGCAGACGGGTCTGCGCTTCCGGTGGCATATCACCGATTTCGTCAAGGAATAATGTGCCACCGTCCGCCTGTTCGAAATGACCAACGCGCCGCTGGGTGGCGCCGGTAAAGGCGCCCTTCTCGTGGCCGAACAGTTCGGATTCGATCAGGTCGTTGGGAATAGCCGCCATATTCAGGGCGATGAAGGGGCCATCGCGGCGTGGGCTGTGTCGGTGCAGGGCTCTGGCGACGAGCTCTTTTCCGGTACCGGATTCACCATTGATCAGGACCGTGATGTTGGAGTGGGACAGGCGTCCAATGGCGCGGAATACCTCCTGCATGGCTGGCGCTTCGCCAATGATTTCCGTTTCCTGCAAGTTTGTGCTGTGGGCGGGTGCGGGCGCGGGTGCGGATTCCCGCGCGAAGGCGATTGCGCGCCGGGTAACAGCGACCAGGTCATCAACGTCGAAGGGCTTGGGCAGATACTCAAAGGCACCGCTCTGGTAGGACGTAACGGCGCTTTCCAGGTCGGAGTGAGCGGTAGTAATGATCACCGGCAGATGGGGATGTGTGCCATGGATTCGATGCAGCAGTTCCAGACCATCGAGCCCCGGCATGCGGATATCACTGATTATGACATCGGGTCGTTGTTCCTCCATGCTCGCCAGCAGGCTGGCCGCGTCTTCGAAGCTGCGGATATCGAAATCAGCCTTTTGCAGGGCTTTCTCCATTACCCAGCGTATCGAATTGTCATCATCGACAATCCATACGTTTGCGTTCATGCCGTTAACTCCTTGTGTTCTGGTTGGTCCGAGTCGTGCGGTTGCAAGGGTAGAAATACCGAAAATCGGGTCTCTCCCGGTTGGCTGTCGCATTCGATCAAGCCCTGATGCTGGTTGATGGCCGACTGCGCCAGGGGCAGGCCCAGGCCACTACCGGTGGAGCGGCTCGTGATCATGGGGAAAAAGATACGATCGGCGAGCTCGCCGGGTATGCCCGGACCGTTGTCGATGATATCGAGCCGACACACTACCCGATGCTGATGCTTGCCGATGGTAAAGTGATTGACGACTCGGGTGCGGAGTCTGATTTCGCCGCCGTGGCCGACTAAACCAACGCTGTCGAGGGCCTGCATGGCGTTTCGAACCAGGTTGAGCACCGCCTGGATCAACTGTTCCCGATGGCCGATCAGCTCGGGAATACTCGGATCGTAATCCTTGTGGATCACCAGCTTCCGACTGGTTTCCGCCGCCACCAGTTTGGCCACATGCTCGGTAACATCGTGGATATTGACTGGTGCGGCAGTGCCGATGACGGTGGGACCGAGTAAGCGGTCAACCAGTTTCCGCAGACGCTCAGCCTCGGCGATAATGACGTCGGTGTACTCCGCCAGCTCCGATTCTCCCAGTTCCTGGGCCAGCAACTGCGAGGCGCCCCGAATACCGCCAAGAGGATTTTTAATTTCGTGGGCCAGGCCGCGTACCAGGTTTCGGGACGTATCGTGGGCGGAAATCAGCGCCTCCTCTTTGTCGATCCGTATGGTGCGATCCATGGGCTGCATTTCCAGCAGCAGCCCGGCTTCGGCGCTGAGATGGAGTGGCGTGAGGGAATAATCAACCGTAACCTTGCTCTGGTCGGGCATGACCAGTCGGGCCTTGCGTTCCGTGTAGGGGCGGTTTTCCTTCAGAGCAGCGGTAAAGCTTGCGTGCTTTTCCTCGGGATCAACAAACAGCAGGCTTGCCTTCAGGCCTAACAGGCGCTGGGTGCTGGCTGCCAGCAGGTTTTCCGCGGCTGGGTTGAGGTAGGTGATTTCCAGGTGCGTACCCAGCATGAGAACAACGGTATTGAGGTTGTCGAGTACCAACTGCTGGGTGCTTTCGTATTTCATTGGTGCAGGCGCTATGCCGCTTTTTGGGGAGTGCGCATTGTGAAGCAAACGCCGGGCCAATGGCCGCGCAGGGCTGGGATGGAGCTCTAACCTGAACCCGTGCCCAGAAGCGTGGCGACTGCCAGCTACTATGGTGCACTAAAACAGTGCGATAAAAAAGCGCCGGGGGATTACTTTTCCCCCATTTTGGGGTGGTAACGCTGGACGTAAAAGGTCACCGTTTGGGTTTTAGCAACGACTCTGCTATCCGCATCCCATATTTCAGCATGGATTGTATGTTGTCCCCGCGTCAGGTTGTGCAGAACGGTGCCAGTGCTGATCCCGGGCGGGCTTTCGACATCACCGTTATGATAAAAAACAATGCTATGTCCGGCCTGTAGAGGGGGCACGAGGCTGAGCTGCACGGGGGCGTCTAGTTGTCCGGTAGGTATGGTCGAACCTTCCAGTGGTTGGACCAGACGACTCACCGTGTAGGGGACCGCTTCCACTGGCTCTTCTTCGGCGCCCGATTCCCGAGTTTGTTTGATGTTCGCGGGTTCAGGTTTCGGCGGAGGCAGGGTAGCGCGGTGGGTATTGATAGGCCGTAGCTCGACTTTTTCCGACTTCTGATTGGAGGGGGGAGGAATATCGGTAAACCGCACATTACCTTCCTCATCGACGGTTTTGTATATCGGCGTCGCAGACAAATTGGCAGCTGTGAGTGTTATCGTCGTTGCCAGAAAAAATATCAATGAAAATAATAACTTGTCAGGCATGCCATCACTCCCTGAGTCGATAGTTGATAGAGTACCCTACCGTTGGACAAAAGAAAAAGCCCGCCATTCATGGAATGGCGGGCTTTTTTCAGCTTTGTGAGCGAGTCGATCAGAGGCTGTAGTACATGTCGAACTCGACCGGGTGCGTGGTCATATTGAGTCGCTCGACCTCGGCAAGTTTGAGTCCGATGTAGGCATCGATCATGTCGTCATCCATAACCCCGCCAGCGGTGAGGAAACCACGATTGTTATTCAGGGCTTCCAGAGCCATCTCCAGCGAGGAGGCGACAGTGGGAATGGCCTTGCCTTCTTCGGGCGGCAGATCGTAGAGGTCCTTGTCCGCCGCGTCACCGGGGTGGATCTTGTTCTGAATGCCGTCCAGGCCGGCCATCAATTGAGCGGTGAAGGCCAGGTAGGGGTTGGCGGTGGGGTCGGGAAAGCGTACTTCGATACGCCGTGCTTTCGGGTTCGGAACAAAAGGTATGCGGATCGACGCGGAACGGTTGCGGGCCGAGTAAGCCAGCATTACCGGGGCTTCGAAACCGGGCACCAGGCGCTTGTAGGAGTTGGTCGAAGCGTTGGTGAACGCATTGATGGCACGCGCGTGCTTGATTATTCCGCCGATGTAATAAAGGGCGGTTTCCGACAGACCAGCGTAAACGTCCCCGGAAAATATATTGTTGCCACCTTTCGACAAGGACTGGTGGCAGTGCATGCCGGAGCCGTTGTCCCCGACCAGGGGCTTGGGCATGAACGTCGCGGTTTTGCCGTAGGCGTGGGCGACATTGTGGACGCAGTATTTGAGAATCTGCACTTCGTCGGCTTTCAGGGTCAGGGTATTGGCGCCGACGCCGATTTCACATTGACCGGCGGTACCTACTTCGTGGTGGTGCACTTCGACATCCAGACCCATTTGAGTCATGGCGGCGCACATGGCGGCGCGCAGGTCATGAAGGGAGTCCACCGGCGGTACCGGGAAATAACCGCCTTTTACGCCGGGCCGGTGACCCATGTTACCGTCGGCGAAATCGTGTTCGGTTGCCCATGCGGCCTCGTCCGAGTTGATCTTGTAGAACGAACCACTCATGTTGGCGCCCCATTTGATATCGTCAAAGACAAAAAACTCGGGTTCGGGGCCAAACAGGACAGTGTCCGCGATACCGGTGGAACGCAGGTATTCCTCGGCGCGAGTGGCGATGGAACGGGGGTCGCGGCCATAACCCTGCATGGTGGTGGGTTCAACAATACCGCAACGCAAAATAATGGTGGGTTCGTCGGTGAACGGATCGAGCACGGAAGTGCGATCGTCCGGCATCAGAATCATGTCGGATTCGTTGATACCTTTCCAGCCGGCAATGGAGGAACCGTCAAACATTTTCCCTTCGTCAAAGAAGCCTTCGTCGACCTCGGAAGATGGAATGGATACATGCTGTTCCTTGCCTTTCGAGTCGGTAAAGCGCAGGTCAACCCAGGTGGCTTCGCTCTCTTTAATAAGTTTCAGGGTTTGTACGGACATATTTCCTCCACATCGGGGTTTGTCACTTTTGATTGATTGTGTCCACCCGTTCGGGTGGTGGGTTAAGCCGGTTTAAAAAGATTCACGGCAGAAAAAATCCAGTATGGCTGCCACGCAGAAACCAGCAAAAGCTGTGCCATGGATAATCCCGCGGTTCAAGGTCGATAGTGTCTGGTTTCTGAACACTTAAACGATCAAATTGGCGCGCTGGCGACCTAAAATTGTGCGATGTGCACTATAATGGTGCTTTCCGGCATGCCGGCACTGATCGCCAGTATTCTACGTCAACTTACGGGCGCCGTCAGTCATTATGGTGGTCAAATAGCGGGCGACAAATCCTCAAGTTGGCGGGGCCTTGCCTTATAATTGCCCATCCCCCTCCGGCCCGTCTGATCCATGCATTTTGTCATCAAGTTGTTCCCCGAAATCATTATTAAAAGCGCCCCGGTCCGTAAACGCTTTATCAAGCAGTTGCGGGAAAATCTTCGTCGAATTCTCAAGATGCACGACTGCGGCGCGCAGGTGCGCAGTGAGTGGGACAAGCTGGAAATTCTGGCGCCAGACGCCAGTCAGGACGATGCGGCCATCATTACCGGGCTGCTCAGCAACACGCCCGGTATCGCCAGTTTCGCCCAGGTCAGGCAATACCCGCTGGGGGATTTCGACCAGATGGTGGAACAACTTTGGCCGCTTTATGGCGAGCGGATCAAAGGCAGGACCTTTTGCGTGCGGGTGAAACGCAGCGGCAAACACACATTCAATTCAGTGGAAGCGGAGCGACAGGTCGGCGGGCGACTGTTGGCTCGAGCCGCGGGCGCTAGCGTTAGCCTCTCCCGCCCGGATGTGAAAATACAGCTGGAGATTCGCGGGCAGCAGTTTTATGTGATTGAAAACAGTAACGCCGGCCTGGGGGGCTTCCCTCTGGGCACCCAGGACGCGGTGCTGTCCCTGATTTCCGGCGGCTTTGATTCCACGGTGGCCAGTTATATGACCATGAAGCGCGGCCTGCGGACCCACTTCTGTTTTTTTAATCTGGGCGGTCGTGCCCACGAGTTGGGGGTCAAGGAGGTCGCCTGGTATCTATGGCAAAAATATGGGGCATCGCACCGGGTAAAATTCATTACGATACCCTTCGAGGATGTGGTGGCGGAAATTCTCGCCAAAGTGGCCGACTCCCAGATGGGGGTGGTGCTCAAGCGCATGATGTATCGGGCTGCCAGCGAAGTGGCCCGTTCATGGCATGTGGATGCTCTGGTCACCGGCGAGAGCGTCGCTCAGGTATCCAGTCAGACCCTGCCGAATCTGGCTGTGATCGATGCGGTGACCGACCTGCTGACCATTCGGCCACTGATCACCATGGATAAGAACGACATTATTGGTGTGGCCCGGCGCATTGGCACCGAGGACTTTGCCGCCAATATGCCCGAATACTGCGGTGTAATTTCGGTCAAGCCAACCACGCGTGCCAGGCCCGGGCGCATTGAGCATGAAGAGCGGAATTTTGATTTTGGCGTGTTGGCGAAAGCGATTGCCGAGCGGCGGGAAGAGAATATCGATGAGATGATGGACAACGTCGTCGGCCTGCCCGCGGTGGAAGTGTTTTCCTCGCCCCAGCCGGATATGGTGATTCTGGATATCCGCCACCCGGACGAAATACTGCGCAAGCCCCTGCGCGCCGGTACGGCGCAGGTCCGTGCCGAGCCTTTTTTCTCGCTGCAAAGCCGCTTCAAAAATCTGGACCGGAATTGCCGCTATCTACTCTATTGCGACAAGGGCGTAATGAGCCAGTTGCACGCTGAACTACTGCGCGAAGAGGGTTTTGAAAACGTATCCCTGTACAAACCCGCTGGCTGAGTAGCACGCCCGGTGGCGGGCTCTTGATCGCAATGACTTTTAGCGGGGCAGGCCCTATAATCCGCGCCCCTTTTCCGGTAGTTCCCACCCATGTCCGATATCGAGAAGTTGCGCAATATCGCCATTATTGCCCATGTTGACCATGGCAAAACCACTTTGGTTGACAGGCTGTTGCAGCAATCCGGCACACTCACGCGCAAGGACCAGGGCGCTGAGCGGATCATGGATTCCAATGACCAGGAAAAGGAGCGGGGCATCACCATCCTGGCTAAAAACACCGCCATCGAGTGGCAGGGCTATCACATCAATATCGTTGACACGCCGGGTCACGCCGACTTCGGCGGCGAGGTGGAGCGGGTACTGTCCATGGTGGATTCGGTGCTGTTGCTGGTCGATGCGGTTGACGGACCCATGCCGCAAACCCGCTTTGTCACCACCAAGGCCTTTGAAAAGGGGCTTAATCCCATTGTCGTGATCAACAAGGTGGACCGATCGGGCGCCCGCCCGCACTGGGTGGTTGATCAGGTGTTCGATCTGTTTGACCGGCTGGGCGCCAATGAAGAGCAGCTGGACTTTCCGATAATCTACGCCTCGGCCCTCAATGGGGTTGCCGGCCTGGAGCCGGATCAGTTGGCCGCTGACATGACGCCGCTTTTTAAAATGATTGTTGAGCGCGCGCCGGTGCCCAGCGTTGACCCTGCCGCGCCCTTCCAGATGCAGATTTCCGCCCTCGATTACGATAACTATGTCGGTGTCATTGGCGTTGGCCGAATACGACGCGGCAGGCTGCGTCCCAACCAGCCGGTCGTCATCGTCGACCACCAGGGCAACACACGCAAGGGCAAGGTGCTGGAAGTCAAGGGTTATCTGGGTCTGGAACGCCTCAACACGGACCTGGCCCAGGCCGGTGACATTGTCGCGGTCACGGGCATCGCAGGCCTGGGTATCTCCGACACCCTCTGTGATCCCGAGCATGTCGAGGCCATGCCGCCACTAACCGTGGATGAGCCCACGGTCAGCATGACGTTCATGGTCAATGATTCGCCGTTCGCTGGCCAGGACGGCAAATTCGTGACCTCCCGCAACCTCAAGGAGCGGCTGGAGAGGGAATTGATCCACAATGTCGCGCTGCGGGTAGCACCCGGCGGCAGCCCGGATAAATTTCGCGTGTCCGGTCGTGGTGAGTTGCATCTTTCGGTGCTGATAGAAAATATGCGCCGGGAAGGCTTTGAGCTGGCGGTTTCCCGTCCGGAAGTGGTGCAGCGTGAAGTTGCCGGGGAAATTCAGGAACCCTTCGAACTGGTGGTAATTGATATAGAAAGTCATCACCAGGGGCCGGTGATGGAGGAGTTGGGGCTGCGCCGGGGCGATCTGAAAAACATGGAGCCTGACGGCAAGGGCCGCGTCAAGCTCGAATACGTGGTCCCCTCTCGGGGCCTGATTGGCTTTCGTGGCCAGTTTCTGACCCTGACCTCCGGCTCCGGTATCATGACCAGTATTTTCGACCACTACGGCCCGGTAAAAATGGGTGAATTCGGGGTCCGGCAAAATGGCGTCCTGGTATCCATGGTCAAGGGCAAGACGCTGAGTTACGCGTTATACAACCTGCAGGATCGCGGGCGCCTGTTTCTCGGCCATGGCGAGGATGTCTACGAGGGCCAGATTGTCGGTATTCACTCCCGTGGCAATGATCTGGTGGTTAATCCGACCAAAGCCAAACAGCTGACCAATATCCGCGCCGCCGGCACGGACGAGGCCCTGACGCTGGTGCCGCCGATTCGCCACTCGCTGGAACAGGCCCTGGAATTTATCGAGGAAGATGAGCTGGTGGAAGTAACGCCCCACCATATTCGCCTGCGTAAAAAGATGTTGACCGAAAACCAGCGTAAAAGGGCTTCGCGGGCGTAAATCCTGGCGGCTAAAATAGCCCATGACGACGTTTGAAGCGTACTCAACGGTAGTGTGTCCAAACTGTAGCGCCCGGTACCGGGAAAAAATGCCGGTCGACGCCTGTCAGTTTTTTTACCAGTGCGCCAACTGTAAGCTAATCCTTAGCCCGCTGGCCGGGGATTGCTGCATCTTTTGCTCGCACGGCACGATAAAGTGTCCACCCATGCAACTGGGCCGGGACTGCCGCGGGCAGGATGCCTGAGTTCCAACATCCGGAGCGCCGCGCCTCGGGCAAGCGGAGCAATGAAAAACGCGCTTAGCAAAAAACGCCCACCACCAGGCACTTAGGCTCACCAAGCGGTTAGTCGATGAGATCAAAGGTAGCGGGCTACCCTCGATTGTTTCTGGCCATCCCCCTGAGTGGGGAAACCCGGACATATTTTCAGGAGCTCGGCGCGCAGCTGCAACCTCTGTTTAGTCGAAATCGGGTCAAATGGACGGCTCCGGAAAACCTGCATCTGACGCTGCACTATTTCGGCAAAGTCAGCGTCGAGGAATACGCGGTGATCGAGGCTATTGCCGATCGCGTGTTAAGTACCTGCCCGCGCTTTGTTTTGAGCTTCGACAAAGCCGTGGTTTTTCCGAGCCTGGACCGGCCGAGGTTAATCGCCTGCGAAATAGAAACCAATAAAACCCTCGAAAGCCTGGTGGCGGACCTGCGCCTGGAATTAACGCAAGCGGGACAGCCGACGGCAACCCGACCTTTCAGGGGACATGTTACGCTGGGCCGGTTCAGGGATTTGCCCACTAGTCGGTGCAGGGGTGAAAATGTCCGCGGTCCGCGCCAGCACATGGCTGCCATCGAGGAGCGATTGCCGTGCAAAACCGGCCCGGCGATGAGCGTTGGTGACGTGGTCCTTTGCAACAGTGCGACCGGGATTGACGGCGCTGTTTACGAGGTCGTAAAACATTGGCGCCTTGGGGCTTTATCAAGCCCATGAAATAAACCTTTAACTCCATCGAAAAGTAACTCCATCGAAAAGCATGAATCGGGAAGCATGAAAATGAATA
>JBECKV010000175.1:0-5872 GCA_040235495.1 Porticoccaceae bacterium | reverse complement strand
AAAATCTCGCCGCGCAGCACTTCCTCGCCGGTGCTGACCAGGCAGGCGCTGGGATTGGTTTCTGTCATGGTATTGTTCTTTTTTCTGGTTCCTTAAATTGGTCGATAAAATGATAGTGCGCGTTATTAATTGCGCAATTCCTTTCAATACTTGACTTGTGTATACAAGGGAACTTTTTTTTAAAGGGATTAGATTTAACTATATAGTATTTCCTTAGCGTACGTTAGAATTGCAAGGCAACATGGAGGTTGATATGTGGTTATGATAAATCCTATGTTTCGCTGGCGTAATACTGCTACTAGTTCACGTAGATTTTATTCCATTCTGGTTTGTTTAGGGTTGTTAATGGCTACGACCCAGAGTGTATGCTATGCAGATGATTTTAATAAACCTTATAAAATAAGTCATATTGCTCCCGATATGTGTAGCCCCTATGACGGGATGATCGTCTGTGGAAGAAAAATTGAAAACCAGGCATTGCGCTCTACTAGAAGGGAAATATTACGTGTAAATGATAGTTTATGCTTACCTATATCAGAAAATGGTAGGCGATGTTTCAAAGATAAAGTAAAAACTAGCGGTAGTCTAGCAAGCTATAGCTATGCTTTTGTAGGCAGTTTCGTTAATTCATACTATCTGGTTTTGGAGATTTTGGACGAAGATTGGAATTTGTTAATGATTTCAACCACCGATGGACAGGAAATTCGTCTGCTAAGTTATCCCGTATTAAACCCTTCAAAAAATGCTTTCGCTGTCGCTTCGTTTGACATTGACGCAGGATATCGACCTAATATCGTGCAAATATGGTCTGTCCCTCCTCGGGAAAGACCTGTAATTGAAATAAGTAAATTTCCTGACAGTCAAGGTCCTTGTAGGATTGCTTGGTTGTCTGACACAAAACTGCAAGTGGCACTTGCTAATCTTGAAGGGGAATCTGGCGATCAGATGCTTCTGCAGGCTGTATCTTCTGGATGGTCAGTCCATACAATTGATAGAGGCCGGAAACAGGGAAATAGTAATACAACAATTGAATAGGGAATGTTGCTTATGGAAAAGCTAAACTCAGTTTGGTTAATTATTTTATTAGGGGTGGTTATCCAAGATGTGTTCGCTGCTGGTGAGTGTGACGGTTTAGGGCTAAATAATGCCCTGCTGGGATTGTGTGTCGCGTATACGACCGAAGGTAACGATTGTCTTTACGATGGGAGTAACGATAGTGTTAACTGTGCAGTGATAAGGAAGAATTTTTTTCGAATTTCTGGTGGGGACGATCTTGACAACTTGCTAAATATTGGAGATGCGGACGCAATTATTGGTCCGGAAGGCGGTACTATTATCCTTCAAGGAGTGGCCGCCGTACACTTTCCGGAAGATTCATTTGTTGAAGATACACTGGTCTCTATATCCACGTCTTCCGCTGATGACGTGGATGAAGTATTTGAAGAGTTTGCCTCAATTTTTCTTCCCTTGGAGCGCTTGGGTTATGAGATACGAATTATTACCGACAGCGCACCGCCCTTATCTGAATTCTTGGCGATTGATATAATTGTTCCGGATACTTTCATTTCTTCTATTCCTGATAATTATCGAGTTGAGGCGTTTGTGATTGTTGAGCAAGGGAGTGATCAGGAGATTCCTTTTCCTGTCTTTGAATTGATTCCATCGACTTATGATTCGCTTACTTCAACCGTAAGTTTTGATTTGCCTGGAGCTGCATTTTTTAACGGCGAACTTGCTCAGGAGCAGTATCAGGCTATCATTACACTAGCCCCAACACCCGGCATTGGTGCAACAATTTCGAATACGCTTGAGGGTGCGGAGGTTTCAGTTTTAGCTGCCGCTACATCTGTTGGGGCCTGTCAGGCTTCATCCATATCTTGTCCAGTTGCCGGTGGTTGTTCTGTAAATAGTCCTTATAATCCAGCTCGGAAACACCCTATTACGGGGCAGACTCGACCGCACAATGGGGTTGATTATGCAGCCGCAAATGGCGATTCTATTTTATCTGCATCTGATGGAGTGATAGAACGATCTTATAGTAGCCAGTCTTATGGAGAAACGATTATTGTTCGACACACTAATGGCAGCGCAACTCTTTATGCGCATCTCCAAAGCCGTGGTGTTGTGAAAGGTGATTCTGTGGCCGCTGGTCAACAGATTGGTACCGCAGATTCTACTGGGCTGTCGTCAGGACCTCACCTGCATTTTGAATACGTGCCTAACGGTCAGATTATTCAGTCGAAAAATCGTATTGATCCCGACCCTTGTATTGATGCGCTAGCTAGCGGAAGTATTACTGTGAGAGACAGTGGTTCTTTAGCGGATGACTCTTTTCAACTAAGCCTCGATGGCTTTGTAATAGGTGCCACTGCAATCGGTGCCAGTAATACGATTGCTATTAACAATATCATTGCCGGCCAACACCTGTTGGAACTCTTAGTGCTGGTAGCGCCAGACAATGTGGGCACCTATACAGTAACATTAAACGATGGCATTACCTTCTCGGATGGCTCGACGAGCAAATCAGGCTCTCCGCCGCAAGGAACATTAGTGTCATGGACTATTAATGTTCCAGTTCCAACCACTCCATAAGCTGAGAAGGGTAGTTCGCTTGCGGTAGTATGACTGGGCGGCAGCGTCGTCGCCTAGTCATGGCACCTCATAACTGCTTAATTCGCGAAAGGTTTTTTACCTGTCCTGGTTTAGTTAGTGCTCTGATTTGTCGGTTTCCAGTACCAACATCTTTACCTCAGGCGCGCCTGCAGCCAGGCGGAAATATCATTGATCTGCTCCAGGCAGACCTCGTGGGCCATGGGATAACTTTTGTATTCCGGTCGATAACCCATGTTTTCGAGCGCCGTTTGCGCCTCCTTGCCGCGACTCTCGGCCACCATGGGGTCGTACTGACCGTGAAAAATATGGATCGGCAGTTGCCGGTTGGCGGGGTGCGGGGCAAAGCCCTCGTGCTGGGGGAAGTAGGTGGACAGGGTCATCAGGCCCGCCAGGGGTTTGTCGTAGCCGAGCGCGGCATGATAGGCGATGGCGCCGCCCTGGGAAAAGCCCGCCACTACGATTCGCTCGCTGGCGATGCCCCGATCACGCTCGCGATCGATCAAGGTGGCGGTGGCCTTGACCGAACCCTCGAACTGCTGTTGGTTGATTTTTCTGTCCACGTCGAGGGCCAGGATGTCATACCAGGCGGGCATGACGAAACCACCATTGATGGTAACCGGTATATTGGGCGCGTGAGGAAAAACAAACCTGATTGCCAGGTCCTCGGGCAGGCGCAGCGCCGGCACGATGGGTTCGAAATCATGGCCCGAGGCGCCCAGGCCATGGAGCCAGATGACCGCCGCGTCGGCGTCGCGTTCAAAGGAGCCCGCGGGTTGATAATCGCGGGGTTCGACTTCGATACAGGGCAGCAAATTCATTGGCGTGCTCGCGGCTGGATGGCGTCGGGTATGTACATGGCTAAAAGTTCCATTTGAACGTTGCCGAGACATTATCCCGGCCATAATAACCGCTAATGTCTCCCAGTCAGGTGGTGCAGGGCATGTTCAGGGAGCTGTGGTTGCGGTAAGTGAAATCAACGCTGGCGCTGATGTCGGTAACCAGCGACACGGGGGTGCTGTAAATGTCGCCCCCGTCGGTCAACACCGAACGGTTGCCGGAAGTGCGCTTGATCCGCGCCCTGCGCACGCTTGGCAGAGCGGACGGAGAAAGTGGAGTCGACAAAGCGCAATCCGCGCACAATCATAGCCGGGGAACCCGAGCGGTAACAATTTTACTGTTTTCTCGGAATCCACGCCGCGTTCACAGGAATCCGCCTTCTAACTCCATGTCCACCAAGCGCTTTGGCGCGCTGTTGAGCGTGGCAGAAAGCGGCGGCCCTGGCGATTCACCAGTTACTGTCGCGCAGTGCCGGCAGCGTGCGCCGGGTGATTTCCGCAAAGCTGTCAAGTACCCTCAGGGTGAGGCCCCAGATGACATGCTCCCCGAACAGTATGCCGGGAAAAGCACCCCAGCTGCCGGCAATGGGATACTCCAGTTCCGTCACTGCCGCTTCATCGAAAATATGGGACATCGGCACCCAGAACACATGCGCCACCTCCTCGGGGATGCGCGCATAGGCACTTTCCCTGGTGGACCGGTCCACGTAATAGACGAAGGGTGAAAGAGTCATGGGTTCGCGCAGGTCGGCCCGTTCGATCGCACGGATCGGCAGAGGGCCGACGCGATGCTCCGGCTCCAGCATCAAACCGATTTCCTCCCACGTCTCCCGCTCGGCCACCGCGTGGGCGTCGGCATCCTCGGAACTGGCGCGGCCGCCGGGAAAGGCCACCTGTCCCGACCACGGGTCGCCGGGCCGCTGGGCGCGGCGAATAAAGCAGACATCCAGCTCCTCGCCGCAGCCACGGGAGTGTTCGCTGTCGGCCAGAATCATGGCGACAGCCGCCTGGCTGGCGTGGCCGCGAAACGCCACCGGTTCGTGGTCGCGTTGGCCGAGGACGGCGCGAATATAGTCGATAGTCAACATGTCAACACCATGGCGTGCCCAAGCCCCTGCGTCAAGCTGCCGGCAGGCATCCGGATCAGGCGGTAACGGTGGGGTCTCTTTTCAAGCGCTCTGTTTCAAGCGCTTTGCTTCAAACGCTGCCGGGCGATCACCCAGCGGTGCACCTCGCTGGGACCCTCGTAAATACGCATCAGGCGCACCCGCTGGGCCATCATTTGCAGGGGCAGTTCCTTGGTCATGCCCATGGCGCCGAAGGCCTGCATGGCATGGTCGAGCACGTCGGTGGCCAGTTCCGTGCCGTAAAGCTTGATCATGCTGGCTTCGGTGCGCACGTCCCCGCCCTTATCCTGCTTGGTGGCGGCTTCCCAGAGCATCAGTTTCAGGCAGTGGGCGCGGGTCACGGCATCGGCCACCCACCACTGTATCGACTGCCGGTCGGCCAGGGGTGCGCCAAAAGTGACCCGCTGGTTGGCGTGTTGACACATCATCTCCAGGGCGCGGTTGGTCATACCCAGGCACCAGGCGCCGATTTGCAGGCGGCGAACAATTAATCGCAGCTGCATGGGCGCAAAGCCCTGACCCTCCTTGCCGAGCAACTGGGAGGCGGGAATGCGACAGTTATCGAGCACCACCTCGCAGTTGCTGTGCCCGCCGATGAGCTTGATGTCCCGCGCCACTTCCAGACCGGGCGTGCCCCGGTCGACGATAAAGGCCGAAATACCGCCGCGCGCACCTTTTTTCGGATCCGTCACCGCCATCACAATGGTGAAGTCGGCCTCGCGAATGCGGCTGATCCAGATCTTGCGGCCATTGATCACCCAGTCATCGCCATCGCGTAGCGCCCGGGTAATCATGCCCGCCGGGTCGGCCCCGGCCCCGGGTTCGGAAATCGCTATCGCCGAGACCGTTTCGCCGCGTGCGTAGGGTTCCAGGTATTTCTTGCGCTGCTCCTCGTTAACCGTGGCCAGCAGCATATGCAGGTTCGGCGAGTCGGGTGGGAAGGTGAAGGGCGTCACCGTGCGCCCCAGCGCCTCGTTAACTCCGACCAGGGCCAGCGCCGGCAGGTCCGCGCCGCCGGTTTCGGCGGGGCTGTCCAGGCCCCACAGGCCCAGTTCCCGGCATCTGTCATGAAGCGGCGCCAGTTCCTCCCTGGTCAGTTCATAGCCCTCGCCATTGGCTTCGCGCGCAAGCACCGCCGTTTCCAGCGGCATCAGTTCGTTGTCCACAAAGCGGGTAACGGTTTCGTTCAGGAGCCGGTATTCTTCGTCCAGTTCAAAGTCCACGGTTTTGCCTCTTGTCATGGTTAGCCATGGCCGCAGCATAGCACCAGGTCGGCGGGGCACTGAAGGGTAAGAC
>JBECKV010000126.1:0-22750 GCA_040235495.1 Porticoccaceae bacterium | reverse complement strand
ATCCCTTTATACGTGCCGCAACCGGAGTATCCCGCGCGGGCCTTGTCTCGTGGCAAGGAGGGTTATGCAGTCGTTGAAGTCATTATCACCACCACGGGTGGTGTGCGCGACCCAAAGCTACTGGAGGAGCAACCCCCGAACTTTGGGTTTGGCCGCGCGGCGCTCAAAGCGGCGGCGAAACTGAAATACAACCCCCGGGTGGTGGATGGCAAACCCCGGGAAGTTGCCGGTGTGCTTTATAAATTCTCATTTCAGATCGAGTATTGAGCCAAGCGTGGAAGCAGCATTGCACGCGTTTATCCAGAACGAAAACAGGACACACCCGTATTCCCCTAGCCGAATGGCGGCGCGCGTGGGCGCGCGTAGCGCCTTTATTTTAGTGCTGTTCACGCTCCTGTGGGCAGGTAGTCTTGCCTCGGGCAAGTGGACGGAATTCTTGTGGTCCAGCGCGCACGCTGCCGAAGATGCCGATTCCGCCGGCAAATACGACCAGGTGAAAACCAGGAAACGGCATGCCGTCGGTCAGCGGTGTGGCGACAAGCTCGAGCAAGTACAGGCCGAATTGGCGGGGGAACGCTGGTCCCAGGCACGATCTCTGTTAATGGCTGCGCTCGATTCCGTCTGTAGATCAAGCTATGAAAAATCCCAGGTATGGAATTTTCTCGCCTATGCTTATTATTCCACGGACAATTTTAAGGAAGCGATCAACAGTTACAAGAAAGTGATTGCCGAGCCCGAAACCGACGAACGTCTGAAGACGAGCGTGTACTATTCCATCGCGCAACTCTATTTCGCGGTAGAGGATTATGAGAACGCCGCTCGCTTTCTCGAAACCTGGATGCAGGAATCGGATGTCGTTGGCGCGGATAGCAAGGTGCTGCTCGCCCAGGCCTATTACCAGTTAAACCGGAAGACCGAGTCGCTCAAGTTTGTTGGTGAGGCCATCGACGACTGGCGGAAAAAAGGCAAGACGCCCAAGGAAAGCTGGTGGGGTCTGCAGCGTGTGCTTTACTACGACCAAAAAGATTATGGTCGCGTTGTCGGCGTGCTCAAGAACCTGATCAAGCATTACCCAAAGTACAGCTACTGGCGCCAACTTGGCGGAATGTATGGGGAACTGGATCAGGGCACTAATCAATTGATAGCCAATGAGGTGTTGTACCTGGCCGGCGTGGAGCTACAAGAGAAGGAGCTACTTGGCCTGGCCTATCTTTTCATGGGTGCTGATTCCCCTTATTTGGCGGCAAAGGTGGTGGAAAAGGGTATCGAGGATTCAGTGATTCAGGTGACCGCGAGGCATATGGAGTTTTTGGGACAAGTCTGGCAGCAGGCGAGGGAAGGAGATAAAGCCAGAGCCGCGCTCGAGCAAGCGGCGAAGCTCTCCGACCAGGGTAAAATCTGGGCCCGCCTGGCCGGGGTTTATCTTGATATCGGCGAGGATGCGAAAGCGGTCAGGGCCTCGCGCAACGCGCTTAGCAAAGGTGGTTTGACACGCAATGATCTCACCTACATGGTGATGGCCAACGCCCAACTCAACCTAAACTGCTATGACGAAGCCATCAAGGCGTTTGAGAAAGCAGCGGAGGACAAACGGTCGAGTAAATTCGCCGACAAATGGATTGAATATTCCCGCCGTGAAGGGCGCAGGCGGGAAAAACTTATTGAGATGGGCGCAAAAATCCAAGGTTGCGCACGGGCCTGACCTAAATAGTTTGGCAAGGCGGAAGTCCGGCGCCTTTCTTCCGTGGCGGTTCGGGAAATGGTTTTCCGGTTGTTTCCAGCTATTTGGATTCAGTAGCCAGTGATATATCGAAGATGCCAGCCTCGCGAGCCTGGTCGGCGATTTTAATATAAACAGAGGATTTTGCCTCCGGATCCGCGGCGATAACGACCTTGGCCTGGGGGTTTTCCGCTCGCAGCCTTTCCACATTAGCGCGTACCGAACGCACGTCAATATTTCGGCCTTCAAGAATAATGTTACCGTCAGGGCCCACCTGAAAGACAATATTCTTATTCTCCTGATCCGGTGGCTCATCGGTGGTGGGTGGCCGTTGGACATCAATCGCGGTTTCATTGATAAAGGTGGCGGTGACGATAAAAAATATCAGCATGATAAATACCACGTCCAGCATGGGAGTGAGGTCTATCTGCGATTCATCCGCGGTTTTTCGTTTACTCAGCGCCATTAAAAATGCCTGCTCGATTGGCGTTCTGGGGCAAATTCCGGCTCAAGCCCGGCCCAGTTGAAAAGACCACTTCATGGCTACCCTGTATTCGGATTTCCGTGAGTAACGATATCAGCGAGTTTGCCGTCATCTATGCCGTCACCCATCCCGCCACCCATCCCGCCACCTATAGCTGCGACAAATCCCTCACCGCTCCCTTATCAGCGCTGGTGGCCAGTTTGGCGTAGGCTTTCAGGGCCGCGCTGACCTGTCTCGGTCGGGGCGCCGCGGGCTGCCATCCTTTGGTGTCCTGGATGTGGCGTCGGTGATCGAGTTCCTCGTCACTGAGCTTGACGTTGATGCCGCGCCTGGGAATGTCGATCTGAATCAGGTCACCGTTTTTGATCAGGCCAATGTTGCCCTCGGCGGCGGCTTCCGGCGAGCAATGGCCGATGGAGAGGCCCGAAGTGCCGCCGGAAAAGCGGCCATCGGTGACCAGCGCGCAGGCCTTACCCAGGCCTTTTGATTTCAGATAACTGGTGGGATAGAGCATTTCTTGCATGCCCGGCCCGCCCTTTGGTCCCTCGTAGCGAATCACCACGACGGCTCCCGGTTTCACCTTGTCGGCAAGGATATCTTCCACAGCGGCATCCTGACTTTCACAGACGTGGGCTGGGCCTTCAAAGACCAGGATGGATTCATCGACGCCCGCGGTTTTCACCACGCAACCGTCCTGGGCGATATTGCCGTACAGTACCGCGAGGCCGCCGTCCTTGCTGTAGGCGTTTTCGACGCTACGAATGCAGCCGCCTACGCGGTCATCATCCAGACTTGGCCAGCGGGTGTCCTGGCTGAAAGCGGTCTGAGTGGGTATGCCGGCCGGCCCCGCGCAATAGAATTTTGCTACCGCCTCGCTGGGCTGGTTCATGATGTCCCATTCATCCAGTGCCTCGCGCAGGCTGCTGGCGTAAATTGTCGGCAGGTCACTATGAAGCAGGCCGCCGCGGTCCAGCTCGGCCAGAATACTCAGCACACCGCCGGCCCGGTGCACATCCTCCATATGATAGAGGGGCGTGCTGGGCGCCACCTTGCTCAGATGGGGAACCTTGTGCGACAGGCGGTCAATATCGCTCATGGTGAAATCCACCTCGGCTTCCCGGGCCGCCGCCAGCAGGTGCAAGATAGTGTTGGTCGAGCCGCCCATGGCGATGTCCAGGCTCATGGCGTTTTCAAAGGCTTTAAAGCTGGCTACCGAGCGGGGCAACACACTGGTGTCGTCGTGATCGTAGTATTTCCTGGCATTTTCAACCACCAGGCGGCCAGCCTCCAGGAACAGGCGCTTGCGATCGGCATGGGTGGCCAGTACCGACCCGTTTCCGGGCAGAGACAGCCCCAGGGCCTCGGTCAGGCAGTTCATGGAGTTGGCGGTGAACATGCCGGAGCAGGAGCCGCAGGTAGGACAGGCGGAACGTTCGTACTCGGCGACCAGCTCATCGCTGGCGCTGTCGTCCACGGCAATGACCATGGCGTCGACCAGATCGAGCTTGGTGTCGGCGAGCTTGGTTTTACCGGCTTCCATGGGGCCGCCGGAAACAAACACCGTGGGGATGTTCAGTCGCAGGGCGGCCATCAGCATGCCCGGCGTGATTTTGTCGCAATTGGATATGCACACCAGGGCGTCGGCGCAATGGGCATTGACCATGTATTCCACCGAGTCGGCGATGATATCCCGCGAGGGCAGCGAGTAGAGCATGCCGTCATGGCCCATGGCGATGCCATCATCGACGGCGATGGTGTTGAACTCCTTGCCCACGCCGCCGGCTTCTTCGATTTCACCGATCACCAGTTGACCGAGATCCTTGAGGTGGACATGGCCGGGAACGAACTGGGTAAATGAATTGGCCACGGCGATGATGGGTTTGTCGAAGTCCTCGTCCTTCATGCCGGTGGCGCGCCACAGCGAACGGGCGCCAGCCATGTTGCGGCCTTTGGTGGTGGTATGAGAGCGGTAAGTCGGCATGGTCAGGCCCTTTATGGTCGATAACGATTCAACACAGGTAAAGTAAGAAGGCAACAAGGATAACAGACCGGGATGACTGGCCGAAATGCCCCAATTCGGCTCTTTACCCTTGGGCGATGGTAGAATTTCCCGCTTTCTCGCGCCTGGGTTACCATGGCAGCGCGGCCCCTACAATCATAGCGCGGCCCATACAATAATAAGGTGGCGATGATGAATTATCTTACCCAGGAAAACCTGTTCCCCGGCAATCCGGCGGTAGTGTTGGCGGTGCTGGCCTCGGGCCTGTTTTTTCTTTCGGCTTTATTCACCGGTGTGTGGAAGTACCGCTGCATGGCCAGCAGCGAGAACCATCTGGCGCCCCACTATGTCGACATCGCCCACCGGGCCGGCCTGATGTACGCCTTTGCCGCCATGCTGTTGGCGGTATTTGCCGCGTTGAGCGCCTGGCCGACGGCGGTCAACGTCATTGCTACCCTGGCGCCGCTGCTATTTTTCGGTTTTGCCATCTTTCTGTATATTCAGTTGGGTCGTGCCAATGTCACCGACAACCAGTTTCGTGACAACCCGGAGCCGGAAAAAATGGCGCGTCTGATGAATCTGTTGATCGTGGCCGAAATCGGCGGGTTTTTAATTCTGTTTACCGGTACTCTGGCGCAGCTCGTCTAAATATAGCGAGTGCCGGGCTTTAGCCCGGCTGGAGAGTGGAAGATGGGCTTATACGATAAATATTTTCTGGCGCCATTTATCAACTGTGCCTGCGGCACCAAGCCGATTCTTTATCAGCGAAAAAAGGTCGTGCCGCTGTGCACGGGTCGAGTGCTGGAAGTGGGCATGGGCTCGGCCCTGAATCTACCCTACTACGACCGCGACAGGGTTGAATTTATCTGGGGGCTGGAGCCCTCGGAGGTGATGCGGGAAAAAGCCCGCCCCAATATCGAAAAGTCGGGGCTGGAAGTAAAGCTGATTGATCTGCCGGGCGAGCAGATACCGCTGGAGGACAACAGTGTCGACAGTATCCTGCTCACCTATACCCTGTGCACGATTCCCGACTGGTTGACGGCTCTTCAGCAGATGCGGCGGGTGCTCAAGCCCGGCGGCCGCCTGGTCTTTACCGAGCACGGTGAAGCGCCAGACGAAGGTGTACTAAAGTGGCAAAACCGGATTAATCCGGTTTGGAGGAAGTTTGCCGGTGGCTGCAATTTGAACCGCAAAATACCGCGGTTGCTGACTGATAGTGGCTTTTCGGTTGATCAGCTGGACGCTATGTACCTGCCTTCCACGCCCAAATTATTTGGCTATAACTACTGGGGTGTCGCCGGTATCGCCTGATGGCAATCCAGGGGCGCATCTTCTATGATCGGCGGCCCAAAGCAATGACAACTAAATAAAAGTCAAAAGGAGACAAACCATGGCCTGTACCGTACTGCTGGAACTGAAAGTCAAACCGGAATGTGTCGACGACACCATCAACGGCCTCGGCGCAATGCTGCCGGAAACCCGCAATTACGATGGTTGTATCGAAGTCTACGCGCATCAGGACCAGGATGAGCCCACCACCATCGTGGCGATAGAACAATGGCAAACTCGTCAGCACTATGAGAAATACCTGGCCTGGCGGCAGGAAAGCGGTGCGCTGGATGCCCTGGGAGCGTGGTTGACACAGCCACCGTCGATCCGGTTTTTTGACAAAAAGGCGTGAGTCCTCCAGAACGATTATGTCTGGGATAACGCCATGGCTTTGCTGGCAAAAATCAGCGCAACTAAAAAGGCGAACAATAGGTTCGCCTTTTTAGTTGCCTGTTGATCCTGCTTGCGTGGAAGCATCCGGCGAGGCTTGCCTGACATGCCCTAGATGGTTTTCACCATGATCTTGGAGTTGCGCTGCAGATTATAAAGCGCCGCCTTCTCAGCCGGCAGTTGCGCCAGCGACGAATCTTCAAAACCCTGTTCCTTGAACCAGTGGGCTGCCTGGGTGGTGAGCACGAACAGACGTTTGAGGCCAAAATCCCTGCGCGCCTGCTTTTCCAGGGCTTGCAACAGACGCGCCGCAAGCCCCCGATTATGGAAATCCGGGTGTGTTACCACACAGGCCAGTTCCCCGGCGTCACCGCCGGCAAAGGGATAAAGCGCGGCGCAGGCGATGACCATGCCTTCGGGGTGAACAATCACTTTGAAGCGGGAGATTTCGGTTTCCAGAAGTTCGCGGGAGCGTTTTACCAGCGCCCCTGATTCCTCCAGCGGTGTAATCAGCTCCAGAATGCCGCCGACGTCGTCGATGCTGGCCTGGCGCAGTTGCTCACCGCCATCGTGGGATAGCAGGGTTCCCGATCCCTCGCGAGTGAACAGTTCGCGCAGCAGGGCACCGTCCTCGGAGTAACTGATGATGTGGCTGCGCGGCACCCCGTTGAGGCAGGCGTCGTAGCCAGCGCGCAGTACATCGTGCAGCGCGGGCTGGTCCTTTAACCTGCCGAGCCAGTGCTGGACCTCGGCCATGTCGATGGTTCTTACCAGGGCCTGGTCGGCATCGAGGATGCCGGTCTGGTTGCTGAAACAGATCAATTTCTGCGCCTCGAGCGCAATCGCGGCCTGGGTGGCTACGTCCTCGCTGCTGAGGTTGAAGGCCTCGCCGGTGGGCGAATAGCCCAGTGGCGATAACAGCACGATGGAACCCTCGTCGAGTTGGCGCCTGATACCGGCACGATCAATTCGACGCACCTCGCCGGTGTGGTGAAAATCGACCCCACCACGCACCCCCAGGGGCTTGGCGGTAATAAAGTTGCCGCTGATCACGCGCAGACGCGAGCCCTGCATGGGTGAATTGGGCATGCTCATGGAGAGCAGGGCCTCGATGCCTATGGCCGTACAGCCCACGGCCTCCTTGACGCAAGCCATGGTGGCGCTATCGGTGACACGAATATGGTCGCGGAATACGGGGGCGAGCCGGCGTTCAGTCAGTTTGTCGTTGATCTGGGCGCGGGCGCCATGGACCAGAATGATTTTAACGCCCAGGCTGTTGAGCAGGGCGATATCGTGGATGATGTGGTTGAAGTTGCTGTCGCCCAGACTTTCCCCCGGCAGCATCAGCACAAAGGTCTTGCCCCTGTGCATGTTGATGTACGGCGAGGTGTCGCGAAAGAATTTGACGTAGTTGTTCATGGTTTGATGGTCGCGCCCGCGAATGGCCGGTGACTCGGCAAGCCCTTGGTTTTCAAGCGATTATAACAGCCGGATGGCGTCGTGTTAGTGGCTGGTCGCGGAATAGCAATAGCTGTTGATCAGCTGGGTCAGATAGTGGGTCATGGGCTGAATCCGATCAATCGCCAGGTACTCATTCGGTTGGTGTGCCTGAGCGATGTCGCCCGGACCCAGCACCATGACCTCCATGCCCAGTTCTTGCAGATAGGGCGCCTCGGTGGCAAAGGCCACCGCACCGGCGCTGTGTCCCGTGAGGCGCTCGCAGTAGCGCAGCAGTTCGCTCTGATTCGGACAGGCAAAGGCGGGCACGCCAACCATATACTCCAGCGAGGGCCTGGTCCCTTCATCGGCTCCCAGAACCAAAAGTCGTTGTTCGAGGAGCTGATGCAGCTCTTCTATGTCCATGCCCGGTAGTGGTCGCACTTCGAAATCCAGCTCGCAGCGGCCACAAATGCGATTGGGGTTATCACCGCCACGAATATGCCCGAGGTTCACGGTCGGATAATCGACTTCGAACAGGGGATCCCGATACCGTTGTCGAAATTCAGCCTGAAGTGCGCGCAGTGCGCCGATAGCGTCGTGCATGGTGAGCAGGGCATTGGCGCCCAGTGCGGGATTGCTGGAATGGCCCGATTTGCCCTGTATGACGAGTCTTTCAACGACGATACCCTTATGGTTGGCAATCGGCCTCAGGCCCGTGGGTTCGCCAATCAGCGCGTAGCGAGCCTTGGGTTTGCCGGCCGCCACCAGGGCTTTGGCCCCGGACATCGAGGATTCCTCGTCGGCGGTCGCAAGAATGATCAGCGGCTGTTTGGGGGTCTTTTCGAGCAGGGGTTTGATGGCTTCGATGGCGAGGGCAAAAAAACTTTTCATATCGCAAACGCCGAGGCCGTACAGTCGGTTCTCCCGCTCGGTCAACGCAAACGGAGACTGCCGCCAGAGGCCTTCGTCACAGGGCACGGTGTCCGTATGTCCGGCCAGTACCAGTCCACCCGGGCCGCTGCCCAGCGTGGCGATCAGATTGGCCTTGCGCGGGTCATCGAGGACCATCACTTCGGTATCAAAGCCCAAACTATCCAGCCAATTGGCCAGCGTATCGATCAGCTCACGGTTGCCCTGATCATTGTCGGGGTTGGGGCTGCTGATGGAATTGCAGGCGATCAGTTGGCGAAGCATGTGCAGGAGTGTCATAGGATCGCCAGTTTAGAAGGCATGACAAAGCAAAAGCAATGCCGCCCGCTTTCGGTGGGTCTGTCGATGCGACCGGCTTGAAGGAGATCCGGAACTCGGACAATCCCCTGCGCGAGCAGTGTGAGCTGCTAAGATAAGCGGCCAGGCCGCCGTCGGGAAATGACTTCTTGAATCAGCAACTATCGGATTTGCCGTCACTGCTTCGGCCTCGCGTGGCGCGCGTTCTGGAGCGCTTTCGGGAAAGCGCAAGCCAGGAACTCAATGGCTGGCTGGATAGGCGCATGAACAGCAGCGAATTTGTCACGCAGCTGTTTCGGGTCTGGGCCGGAAGTGAATTTGTCGCCAATACCTGTGTCCGCCATCCGGAGGTTTTCCGCGATCTGGTGAACAGTGGTGATCTCGAGGCCGACTATGGCGAGTCGACGTGCTATCAGCGTTGTCTCCAGGCAGTGGCCGAGGAAGCGCCAATCCCGGCCGAACGCGAGGCAAGCCTGTCACGCCAGCTACGCCAGTTTCGCCGCTACCAGATGCTGCGCATAGTCTGGCGGGATCTGGCGGGCACGAATCCGGATGCCGAGCAGAAAATGCTCACCACGACCCGGGATATGTCCCGGCTCGCCGACGCGGTGATTTGCGTGGCCCGGGATAAACTGCATCGGTGGCTAAGCGAGACCTGGGGAACGCCCAGGGGGGCAATAAGCGGCGCCGAGCAGCGCCTGCTGGTGCTGGGCATGGGCAAGCTGGGCGCCTGGGAGTTGAATGTTTCCTCCGACATCGATTTGATCTTTGCCTATCAGGAAGGCGGTGAAACCACCGGCGTGGCGAAAGCCCGCGGCAACCAGGAGTTTTTTATCCGCCTGGCCCAGAAACTGATTCAGGCTCTGGATAACACCACGGTAGACGGCCGGGTGTTTCGCGTCGATATGCGTCTGCGGCCCTACGGCGGCAGTGGCGCCCTGGCCCTGAGTTTCGACGCGCTGCAGGAGTACTACCAGAATCAGGGTCGGGACTGGGAGCGTTACGCGATGATCAAAAGCCGCGTAATCGAGGCTCCGGGCAGGGGTGGCGACGTCACGGTGAAAAGCCTGGAACAGCTTCTGCGGTCTTTTACCTACCGGCGCTATACCGACTTCAGTGTTATTCAGTCCCTGAGGGACATGAAGGGCATGATTAACCTGGAGGTGCAACGCCGGGGTCTGGCCAACGACATCAAGCTGGGGCATGGCGGTATTCGGGAAATAGAATTTATCGCCCAGGCCTTCCAGTTGGTGTGGGGCGGCCGCGATCGGCGCTTCCAGCAGCGGCAATTGCGTGCCATCCTGCATCTGCTCGACCAGGAGCAGTCCCTGCCCGATAACGCCGGCGCCGAACTATGGCAGGCGAATATTTTCCTGCGCAACCTGGAGCACGTCCTGCAGGGCTGGCGGGATGAACAGACCCAGGAGCTGCCGGGTACCGGCGCGGAGGCCGAGGCGGATCGCATCCGTGTGGCTTTTATGATGGGCTACGGTGACTGGAGTGCTTTCCTTGAACAGCTGGAGCGACACAGGGAGAGCGTCAAGCGCCATTTCCGAGCGCTGGTGGCGGACGAGGATAGCGCCCAGGAGGGTGTCGACGCCGATACGGAATCGGTGCCGGTCACGGCGGCGCAACTCCAGGAGTTGGAGGCCGCCTGGCTCAACAATGACGTCACCGGACTGGAATCGGTGCTCACGGATTTGGGTTTTGACAATCCGCAAGCAGCAGCCCAACACCTTCACGCTTTGGCTGGCAGCCAGAAAGTTCTAACCATGCCGGTTGAAACCCGCGCCCGTCTGAATCGGCTGATGCCCCGATTGATTGCGGTCTGCGCCAGCGTTAAAAACAGCAGCGAGACGCTGGCCCGGGTACTTCAGCTGGTGGAATCCGTGGCCCGGCGCAGTGCCTATCTGGTGCTGCTGATTGAAAACACCCACGTGCTCCAGCAGCTGGTGGCCCTGTGCGCGGCCAGTCCGTGGATCAGCCAGAGTCTGAGCCGTCATCCGGTACTGCTGGACGAATTGCTCGATACCCGAAATCTGTACCAGCCGCCGGATCGCCAACAACTGGCCGATGCCCTGCGCCAGCAAATGCTGCGGGTGCCCGAGGACGACCTGGAGGCCCAGATGGACGCACTGCGCTATTTCCGACTGGCCCAGGGCCTGCAGGTCGCCGCCTGTGAGGTGGTGGGAGTGCTGCCGCTGATGAAAGTCAGCGATCACCTCACCTGGCTGGCCGAGGCGCTGCTCGAAGAGGTACTCAAGCTCGCCTGGCAACAGCTGGTGAGCAAGCACGGTTTTCCCGCCATGGCTGACGTTGAGCTATCGGCGCTGGCGCCAGCGGGCTTTCTGATCGTGGGCTACGGCAAACTCGGCGGTATCGAGCTGGCCCACGGTTCGGATCTGGATCTGGTATTTTTATACCAGGCTGAGCGGGGTGGACAAACCAGTGGTGAGCGGTGCATCGATAATGAGACCTTCTTTTCCCGGCTTGGCCAGCGGGTAATCCACATCCTTAATACGGTCACGGCCGCAGGCGTGCTTTACGAGGTGGACATGCGCCTCAGGCCTTCCGGTAACTCCGGCCTGCTGGTGAGTTCCCTGGATGCCTTTGAAAACTACCAGCTCAAGCAAGCCTGGACTTGGGAACACCAGGCCCTGGTCAGGGCCAGGCCGGTAGCCGGTGATCCGGCTCTGGCCCGACGCTTTGCGCGCGTGCGCCATGAAGTTCTTGTTCAGCCTCGCGAGCTGGAGGGACTGCGCCGGGATGTCGTCGAGATGCGAAGGAAAATGGTTGATCATCTGGGTTCCGGTCCCAAGGCAAAGGAAGCCGGGCGCTTTGATCTGAAACAGGATCCCGGTGGTATCGTCGATATTGAATTTATGGTTCAATTCGCGGTTTTGGCGCAGGCTCACAATTATCCCGGCCTGACCCAATGGAGTGACAATATCCGCGTTCTGGCCAGGTTGGCTGAGTATGGCGTGCTATCGGATCAAGTGCATCGCCAACTGGTGGAAGCCTATATCGCCTACCGTTCGGCGGGGCATCGGCTGCAGTTACAGCAAGCGCCCTACGTCGTGGAGCGCGGCGAGTTTGCCGAGCAGCGTCGGGTGGTTCAGGCGGCGTGGCAACAATTACTGGGTGACGGGGAAGACCTGCAAGTTTAGTGATCGAGGAGTACGGAAATGTCGTTTGCGGACCGCGACGGAGTGATCTGGTTTGACGGTGAATTGGTGCCCTGGCGTGAGGCGAAAGTCCATGTCCTCACCCATACCCTGCACTACGGGATGGGCGTATTCGAGGGCGTGCGCGCCTATCACACCGAGTCCCTCGGCACGGCGATTTTCCGCCTTGAGGAACATACACGACGCATGCTCAATTCGGCCAAGATCGTCGGCATGACCATTCCTTTCGATGCAAAGACACTGAACGAGGCACAACGCACGGTGGTGCGGGAAAACGGCCTCAAGGAAGCATACCTGCGGCCAATGGCTTTTTTGGGCAGTGAGGCCATGGGTCTGCGCGCCGATGGCCTGACAACCCATGTAATCGTTGCGTCCTGGGAATGGCCTTCCTACATGAGTCCGGAAGCCCTGGAGCGGGGCATTCGTATTCACACCTCCTCCTATACCCGCCACCATGTCAATATCACCATGTGCAAGGCCAAGGCCAACGGCAACTACATCAATTCCATGATGGCCCTGCGCGAAGCACTCAAAAACGGCTACGACGAGGCACTGCTTCTGGACGCCGAGGGCTACGTGGCCGAGGGCAGTGGCGAGAATATCTTCATCGTCCGCGATGGCGTGCTCTACACGCCGGAACTGACCTCCTGCCTGGATGGCATTACCCGCGACACGGTGGTAAAGCTGGCCGAGGAGCAGGGCTACAAAGTGCGCGAGAAACGCATCACCCGGGATGAGGTTTATATCGCCGACGAAGCTTTTTTTACCGGTACCGCGGCGGAAGTCCTGCCGATTCGCGAACTGGACAACCGTGTGATCGGCAGTGGCGCGCGCGGGCCGATAACCGGGCTCTTGCAATCCCTGTATTTCGATGCCGTGCGCGGGCGCAATGACGATCACCCGGAATGGTTGGCCCCGGTCACCGGTTAACACCAGCACTAGAAGACGCCAGCATTACAGGCGTACTGTGAAAGCCCGTGGGTGATTCCAATCCCTCCCACCACCAACGGGCTTCGGGCGCAGAGTCCAGCGAGCAGCGACTGTTGATTGTCGGCCCTGCCTGGGTTGGCGACATGGTGATGGCCCAGAGCCTGTTCATCAGTTTGCGACAACGGTTTCCCGATGCACCCATCGATGTGTTGGCGCCGGCCTGGAGCCGGCCAATTCTGGAACGCATGCCCGAGGTGGACGCGGCCATCGTTATGCCCGTGGGCCATGGCCGTCTGGATTTGGGCAGGCGCTGGCGTCTGGGCCAGGCGCTGGCTAAAAAACGCTATAAAGCAGCCTACGTGCTGCCCAATTCTTTTAAATCGGCGCTGATTCCCCTGTTTGCCGGCATTCCCCAGCGCGTCGGCTGGCGCGGGGAGATGCGCTTTGGTCTGCTCAATGACATTCGTCTGCTGGACACGGCCCGCTACCCGCTGATGGTGCAGCGCTTTGTCGCCCTCGCCTATCCCGATCACGCAACTTTGCCGGCAGCCCTGCCCCGTCCGCGTCTGCAAGTAGACGCGGCGGGCGTCGCTGAGCTGCTTGCAAACAAAGGCTTGAGCCTGGACAGGCCGGTCCTGGCGCTCTGCCCGGGGGCGGAATTCGGTCCCGCCAAGCGCTGGCCGGAGCGGCATTTCGCCAGTCTGACCGAAGCCATGATAGCGCGCGGCTGGCAGGTCTGGTTGTTTGGTTCGGACCATGACCGGGCAGTGGCCGAGCAAATTATCGGGTCGCTGGACGCACCCGGGTACGCGCGGAGTCGGAACCTGGCGGGACAAACCACGCTGTCACAAGCGATAGACCTGCTGTCTTGCGCCACCGCGGTGGTTAGTAACGATTCCGGATTGATGCATATAGCGGCGGCTCTGGGGCGACCCCTGGTTGCCCTGTACGGGTCGACCTCGCCGGCGTTTACGCCACCGCTGGCCGAACAGGTGGAAACTCTGTCCATCCCCGTGGATTGTGGACCGTGCTTCCAGCGGCAGTGTCCCCGGGGGGATCTCAAATGTTTGACCGAGCTGTCACCGGCGATGGTGCTGGCCGGGCTGGAGCGTTTGCTAGACGCGGGCAAGGGTGAGGTCGGCGACGGGTGAAGCTGGCCTTCGTTCTGTACCGTTATTTTCCTTTCGGCGGACTGCAGCGCAATATGCTGGCTATCGCCAGGGAAGCGCAACAGCGGGGCCACCGGATTGTGGTGTACTGTTCTGACTGGGAAGGGGAGCGAGACGAAACCCTGGAAGTCATCGAAATCCCCCGCCGGGGCTGGAGTAATGCCGCGCGCATGACCCACTTTGCGCGTGATTTATCCCGCCTATTGGCGGGTGAAAATTTTGACCTGGTGGTGGGTTTCAACAAATGGCCGGGGCTCGATGTTTATTACGCCGCCGATTCCTGTTTTGCCTATAAAGCCTACCGGGAACGAGGTTTCTGGTACCGCCTGGCGCCCCGCTCACGGGCTTATCTGGCGTTTGAGGAAGCGGTCTTCGGCCCGATGTCGGAGACCCATATTCTCGAGGTTTCGCGGGCGGAGCGGCAGCGTTTTATCGACTTTTACGACACACCCGCGGCGCGTTTTCACACCCTGCCGCCGGGCATATCCCGGAATCGCGCCGCGCCGGAAAATTGGCGGGCGGTGCGTATGGCAAAAAGAGCGGAATTGGGCATCGCCGAGGATCGGAAAGTCCTTCTGGCTCTGGGTTCGGGTTTTCGCACCAAGGGCTTGGATCGCAGTATCGCCGCGCTGCCGGGGCTTGCGGCGTTTGATACGCGCCTGCTCGTGGTGGGTGACGATAACGCCACTGCCTTTGCCAAACAGGCCGAGCAGCTGGGAGTACGGGATAAGGTGGTTTTTCTAGGGGGTCGTGCCGATGTGCCGGAAATTCTCCAGGCAGCGGATGTCCTCTTGCATCCGGCCTACAAGGAAAATACCGGTAACGCTTTACTCGAAGCCATGATTGCGGGCCTGCCGGTAATTACCACCGAAGTCTGTGGCTATGCCCACTACGTGCGGGACGCAGGCATGGGTGAGGTGCTGAAGGAGCCCTTTAGTCGGGAAGCCTATGTGAGGGCAATCAGGGACGCCCTGGCCGAGGATGCTACTCACTGGCATCGGCGGGGCGCGCTTTTTGCGGGGACCAGTGATATTTATCATCGACCCCGGGTGGCGGTCGATGTGATCGAACAGCTGAACAAGCGGGTACAGCAGTGAGAAAATGCTGATGGAGCTGGTGCTGCGCGAACCCCTTGATCAAATCTGGGCTGGCCAGGATGTGTTTGCCGTGGTTTCCGGCCTGGAGGGTCAGGTGATTCGCGACAAGGAGGGCCGCCAGACGCTCAAATTCGAGCTGAGGGGCAGAACCTATTACCGCAAATTACACACCGGTACCGGCTGGAGAGAGATACTGAAAAACCTCAGTCAGGCGAAACTGCCGGTGATCGGCGCCGGCAATGAGTGGCTGGCCATAAATCGGGTAAGATCCCTGGGACTTGATACCCTTACTCCCGTGGCCTACGGTAAAAAGGGTTTAAATCCAGCTCGGCAGAAGTCTTTTCTGGTCACTGAAGCGCTGTGCGATACCCTTAGTCTGGCTGTCCACGCTGAAACCTGGCCGCTGCGGCCGCCCCCGCCAGCACAGCGCCGCGCGCTGATCGCTGGAGTAGCGCGGGTTGCCAGAAGCATTCACCAGGCGGGCATTAATCACCGGGATCTCTATATCTGCCATTTTCTGCTGGACCAGTCGCAAGCGGCTGGACAGGATCCGCTCAACCCCCGCCTGTTTCTGGTGGATTTACACCGGGCCCAGATCAGGAAACGGGTGCCGCGCCGGTGGCGGGTCAAGGATCTGGCGAGTATTTATTTTTCTTCCCTGGACATCGGTCTGACGCGCCGGGATGTGCTGCGCTTTTTGCGGGTCTATTTTGACCAGCCGCTGCGCCTGACTCTGGACCGCGAAAGTCGGCTGTTACGGCGGGTCACCCGCCGGGCGGTAAAATTGTACCGGCGGGATTTCGGGCGCTCGCCCCGGCTGCCCTGAGCGCGCCGCAATCACTTCCCTGTCCACGCACGCCGTGGTGTGTCGGCGCTTAGTGGGGCTCGGCCTGTTTTTTGGCCTGACGCTTCAGGGTCCTGGCAATTACTTTTTTTCGAAAATTTTTATTGACTACGCCAAAACACCGGGCACTGTAAGTTTCGTAAAACAGGTATCGGTCTTCGGTTTCCAGCGCCGGGTCGGAGAGCAGGTTCAGCTGCACGAGGTTTTTGACCCGCAGTGATACTGGCAGGTAGGGGTAGCGACGTGTACGCTCGTTATCGATAAAGGCAAATCGCCAGTTCCCGGTTTGCGTGTCCTGCAGGCAGAGGACGTTGCCGGCACGCATGTCTCCATGGCTGATTCGAGCCTGATGGAGGTCGGCAACCGTGGCGGCCAACGCTGTAATGAAGGCCTGCTTTTCGGCGCCGCCTCGCCCGTGCACATCCCTGATGGTCTGGTAGATATTCCGATAGCCTTCCAGGGCGGTCGTCACCGTGAAGTAATCCGTTCTATTACCCCAGTGCCGACGCCAGCCGGCTACCAGCGTTTGTGGGGCGATAAAACCGTTACGCCGCAGGAGCGCATCTCCCGCGACCGCCCTCATGGCCCGGCTTTTTCTCAGTAAATGTTTCAATAGATCGATTTTCGATCGAAAATGAAAGTGCTTGACATAGACTGGCGTCGAGTGGCCGCCATGCTGGAGAAGGGCGCGGTTGACACTGGTGGCCACCGAGGACTGGATGTGCTGTTCGTCCACCAGCAGATGTGAAATGGGCCATGGGGCGTCCGGTTTGCCGGCGCTGATTTCATCCGCGAGCGACGGTGCCAGCAGCAAACGCCAGGAACCCATACGTACCCGGGTCAATGTTGATACCGCGGTGACAGTCATGATTGAGTCATTGTGGTTAACCCTTGTCAGGGTTCGATGGCTAGTTTGTAAACATCCACGCGCTTGCTTTTTGGTCCGGGAAAGCCGCGGATATGTTGTGTTTTGGTACGCAGTGCATCGCCCAGGTGCCGGGACTGGGGCGACTCTTCTTCGCTGTGAATGACGGCGTAGTCATACCCCTGCTGGCGGAGACTGTCGAGGGATACTTCAGCCATCCGGAAACTCCGGTTTGAGTAGGCTGCGGCGTAAAAGGCTATTTTGCGATCGTTGAAGTAGATTTTTTCCTGATCCGGAAGGTTTTTGCCAATCCAGTTGCCCGCTTCCGGGATATAAACTTTTTCGTCGTCATCCTTGAGCGCGGGGGCCAGTAGCACCAGAGCCGGGATAACGAAAACCAGTGCGCGTAAAATCAGAGTTCGCCGACGCCGGAGTGATTCACCACCAGCAAAAAGCGGCGCCAGCAGAAAGGGGATCGGCAGGCATAAAATCAGTGCGGGGAAAAAGGCATAGCGTTCGGTAACAAAAAAACGCGAGGCCACGGAATAGAGGCACACACCGACGCCAATCACAAAATAAACGGCAATTAATTTGTGGCTGTTCGCCCGCGGTAGCAGCGTCGGTCTGCCAACACTTAATGCCAGTAACAGCAATAACAGGTTGCTGGTGGACAAAATGACCTCGATGACCTGAAACAGTAAACCACCGATCAGGACACCCGAGGCGGAATCGCGCGCCCACTTGTTGGGCAGGGTTTCGCGAATACGTTCCTTTTGTCGCTCAAGGCCCGCAATGACGGTTTGGCCGCGCTCGAGTTCGGTTTTTAACCGCGCCATGGGAGCGAAATTTACGCTCGCGACGGCTGCCCCTGGATCGGATTTCCCCTGATAATAAAGCTGGCCGGCGACAATAACACTTATGGCGGCCACGCCTAAGGAAGCGAGGAGCAAAAAACGCCGTCGCGCGCGGCCCCTGGCAATCAGGGGTACGGCTATCAGCAGCCCCAGAACATAGGCGATACCCTCAATTCGATAAAGCAGCGATGCCAGACTCAACGCCGCCCAGGCGAGCAGCCACCACAGGCGCGCGGATTGCACATACCGGATCAGCGCCCATAAGGCCCAGGTCTGGCAGGCCCAGAAGGCAAAACCCTTGAGAATATGGGGACGAAATTCATTTAGATGGTACAGGCTGGCGAATACCAGGATGCCCAGTAACTGGGTGGTCCAGCCGCCGCCCAGGACACGGATGAGGGCGAGAAAGCCGCACATCAGGGCAATCTGGGCGACCAGGCCGAGGCCGTAGGCCGCGTGCACGGTACCAAGGCCAGTGTATTCGGCGACAATGGCGATCTGGGCGTAAAAAGCCTGTTCCGGCCGAAATGTTCGGGCGCTTTCAAATTGGCCGGACCGGTAGTCGTGGGCGGCAAAGATGTAGTCCATGCCGTCATCGTTGAGGATGTCATCGATGTGGAGCGCATAGCTGAACAGCAAAATGCTGAGCAGGGCGCAGAGCAGGTAAAGTGCTACGCCACTATGGGCCTGGAGGTAGGCTTTTGCTTGCGTCATGGCGGTATTGAAACCCGGTGGTTCAGGCCTGGATTGAAACCGAAGACGGCCGCGGGTCAGTGAGATGCCGGGTCAGCACGGCGCGTACCTGTTGAGCCGGAAGGGTTTTAATACAGCGAAAGTTTTCCGGACAGAATTTTTTTGAGCAAGTCTCCGCGCAGGCTATCGGGTTGCGGATCAGGGTCGCGTTGGCGCCCAAAGGCCCCCAGCGCCGCGTGTCGGTGGGTCCGAACAGGGCAAATACCGGCGCCTGGCTGGCGGCCGCCAGATGCATGGGGCCGCTATCGTTGCCGAGGAAAAGGCAACACTGCTTGAATAGGGCGATCAGCTCCCCGAGGCTCAGGCGATTACACAGGCTGACCGGCCGGCTCCGGCTTTGGCTTATCACCTGCTCGATAATGGCTTTGTCGGAGTCACCGGCACCGATAAAAATTACCTGAACATCCCGCTCGGAGAGCCAGTCGGCAATCCCGGCAAAGTATTCCGGCGGCCACTGTTTATAGGCCTTGGTGGCGCCGGCATGGATGCAGGCAAAAGGCCGGTTGCCGTCGACCTTCAGGGTGTCGAGGAGTTGCCTGAGCGAGGCCCGGTGTTGGGTCTGAGCCTGGAGGATGGGATAGGCGGCGGCGCTGGTATCGCCCACCAACACCTGTGCAAACTGGTGATAGTGATAAAAGCGATGGGGGGCCCTGGGATGCTGATCAACGATCTTCTGGTAGGCGGAGTGCCGGGGTGTGTCACTCAAGCCCCAGCGCTGTTTTACGCCAGCGAGCAGGGCCAGGGTGGTGGAGATTTGCTGGGCGTCGAAATTCAGCAGTAATTCCGCCTGGGTGGTTCTCAGTTGCCGGTAAAAGCGCAGTAACAGCCCGGTTTTTTCCCGCAATCCCGCCTTGCGCAGGCGGGCGCGAGGGTAGTAGATCGGGTGTTCGATGGATGGTGCCGATTCGATGATGTCGCGGTAACTTTCGTCGACCACTACCCAGGTACGCCCGCGATTGGCGAGCACCAGGGTTTCGATAGTGCGCAGTGCAACCAGCAGGTTGCCCATATGCTTGGTGGGCATCAGCAGGATCAGTGAATGGTCGAGCCGCGGGCTATTTTCAATCTGATCCATTGACGTGATTCGGTGCGGAGCGCGTGTCCCGGTTGGAAGGGCGAGTATACCCCAAGGAATTTCGGACAACGAAGGCGCCTGACATATAATCACCGCTATCACGGATACAAAAATCGGCACTGGCGCGTGGCGCTGTCCTGGAGAGAGTGAGATTCAAAGCATGCCTGATCAACACGCTGAAGTGCTGGCAATTATCGGCCTGGGCTACGTCGGCCTGCCTCTGGCGGTGGCTTTTGGCCAGCGCCGCAAGGTGATCGGTTATGACATCAGTGACCAGCGTATCGCCGAACTGAAAAGGGGCATTGATAACACCCGCGAGGTGAATGGAGAGGCACTGGCGGCTGCCAGGTGCCTGAATTTTACCAGCGATGCAGTCGCGCTCAGGGCTTGCTCGACATTTATCGTCACCGTGCCGACGCCGGTCGATGCCCACAAACAACCGGACTTCAGCGCCGTGCGGGCTGCCTGTAACACTGTCGCCGGGGCGCTTAAACCGGGCGATACCGTCGTGTTTGAGTCGACGGTCTATCCCGGCGCCACGGAAGAAATCTGCGTGCCCATCCTGGAGCAGGGTTCCGGCCTGCGTTTCAATGCCGACTTCGCCGTCGGCTATAGTCCGGAGCGCATCAATCCGGGGGACCGGAGCCATCGGCTCGAATCCATCATCAAGGTGGTTGCGGGCTCCACTCAAGCGACCACGGAGAAGTTGGCCGGCCTCTATGGTGAAGTGGTCAAGGCGGGTATTCACCGCGCCCCATCGATCAAGGTGGCGGAGGCCGCCAAGGTCATCGAAAACACCCAGCGCGACGTCAATATCGCCCTGGTCAACGAGCTGGCCATGATTTTCCGGCGCCTCGGTATCGATACCGCCGATGTGCTCGATGCCGCCGCCACCAAATGGAACTTCCTCAATTTTCGCCCCGGTCTGGTGGGTGGGCATTGTATCGGCGTCGATCCCTACTACCTGACGCACAAGGCGCAGGCGGTCGGGCATCATCCCGACATGATCCTGGCGGGGCGTCGGATTAATGACCGGATGAGTGAATACGTCGCCAGCGACATCGTGCGCCTGATGATCGCGGCGAAAATTGCCGTGCAGGGCGCGCGCCTGCTGGTGATGGGGCTGACCTTCAAGGAGGATTGTCCGGACATCCGCAATACCAAGGTCATTGATCTGATAAACGCCCTGCAAGACTATGGCGCCGAGGTCGATGTCCACGACCCCTGGGTGAACGCGGACTCGGCAAAACGGGAATATGCCCTGGAGTTGATTGAGCAGCCGAAGCGGGGTCAATACGACGGTGTCGTACTGGCGGTGGCCCATCAGGATTTTCGCGCACAGGGCGCGCGGCACATGCGCGGCTATGGCAAGCCCCGTCACGTTTTTTACGATATCAAGAGTGTGTTTCCCGCTGACCAGGTTGATGGTCGCCTGTGAACACGGCGGTATCGGCGGTATCGGCGGTCGGGCTCTAGCATGAAAGTACTGGTTACCGGCGCGGCCGGTTTTATCGGCTCACACGTGGCCCTGCGGCTGTTGGCCAGGGGCGATGAGGTGGTGGGCCTGGATAATCTCAATGATTATTATGACGTCAGCCTCAAGCAGGCGCGCCTGGCCCGGGTTGAAGCCGCGGCGCGGCAAGCGAGTGCCGGTGCCTTTAGCTTCATCAGGCTAGATATTGCCGATCGGACCGGCATCGAGCGTTTATTCGCGGGCCGGAAGTTCGACCGGGTCGTGCATCTCGCGGCTCAGGCCGGAGTGCGTTATTCCATCGAAAACCCCCACGCCTACATCGACAGCAATATTGTCGGCTTTACCAATATCCTTGAGGGCTGCCGCCACAACCGGGTGGAACATCTGGTCTATGCCTCGTCCAGCTCGGTTTACGGTGCCAACGAGAGCCTGCCGTTTTCGGTGCACGATAACGTCGACCACCCCCTGTCCTTGTATGCGGCCAGCAAAAAAGCCAATGAACTGATGGCCCATACCTACAGCCATCTCTATGACTTAGCCACCACGGGACTGCGATTTTTTACGGTTTACGGGCCCTGGGGCCGGCCCGACATGGCGTTGTTCCTGTTTACCCGCGCCATTCTGGCGGGCGAGCCCATCAAGGTGTTCAATCATGGCAAACACCGGCGGGATTTCACCTACATCGATGATATCGTCGAAGGTATCGTGCTCGTCCTCGATAAAACCGCCCAAGCCAATCCCGAATGGGATGGCAGGCGACCGGACCCAGCTACCAGCGCCGCGCCCTGGCGGATCTACAATATCGGCAACCAGAATCCGGTGGATCTGGAAGACTATATTGCCGCCATTGAAGACGCTCTGGGCCGCAAGGCGGAAAAACAACTGCTGCCCCTTCAGCCCGGCGATGTGCCCGACACCTATGCCGATGTCGAGGCTCTGGTGGCGGACGTCGGTTACCGGCCGGGCACCCCGGTCAGAGAGGGTATAGCGCGCTTTGTCGCCTGGTACCGGGACTATTACGCCTGTTGACAGGCGCCGTGCCAACTAATCGCGAGGGCTGTGTTAGCATGGCGCCGGAAGGCTGCTTGTTCGGTTAACGCTTAATCCCCCGGTGCCGCTATGCTCCAGCTCGAAGCCCTGCGCAAGGCCAATCTGCGGACTGATCCCTATCCCTATACCGTGGTTGAGAACTTTATCGACGCCGACAGCCTCGGGTGCGTGCTGGCGGATTTTCCCGAGCTGAACAGCCCCGGCAGTATCCCCGTCGAAGCGGTCAGCGGCGGGCCTGCCTATGACGCGCTGATCACGGAGTTGAGCGGCGAGGATTTTCGCGGCGTGGTGGCGGCAAAATTTGGCATGCCCCTGGACGGTTATCCGATCATGATCACCCTGCGCGGTGTCATGCGGGAGAAGGACGGGCGCATTCATACCGACTCGAAAACCAAGGTGATTACCGTACTCCTCTACCTCAACGAGACCTGGGACCAGACAGGGGGGTGCTTGCGGGTACTTCGGGGCCCTGACGACCTCGACGACTATGTCGAGGAAATTCCTCCAGCAGCCGGCACCCTGCTGGTCTTCAGGGTGACCGATAACTGCTGGCATGGCCACACACCGGTGGTGGGTAAACGCCTGTCGATCCAGATGAATTACCTGGTCGGCGAAGGCGCCAACGCCAAGCATCGGTTTTTCCACCGTCTCAGCTCGCGCCTTAAAAATCTGAAGTGCTCCGGTGAAGTGCTCCGGTGTGAACAGCACTGAATGCGTGTCCTGATCGTCAAACTGACCTCCATGGGGGATCTGGTGCAGGCCCTGCCCGCGCTTACTGATGCC
This sequence comes from Porticoccaceae bacterium, assembly GCA_040235495.1. Lineage (GTDB taxonomy): Bacteria > Pseudomonadota > Gammaproteobacteria > Pseudomonadales > Porticoccaceae > HB2-32-21. The sequence goes on along the minus strand of JBECKV010000126.1, from coordinate 82 downwards.
CGGCGCGCCATCCCCGAGATTGAGTTCGACTGGGTGGTCGATGAGGCGTTCGCGGAAATTCCCCGTTGGCACCCGGCGGTCA
>JBECKV010000115.1:0-3401 GCA_040235495.1 Porticoccaceae bacterium | reverse complement strand
TCTTGTTGCTCGCAGCCTTATCCGGTGCCACGGCAAATTCCGCCGATAACGCTCAGCCCGCATACAAGGCGCCTGCGCATCACGGTGATGGCGGTTTTATAAACCCCTACGCTGAGAAGCGAGACACGCGCTTTTTCAAGGCGCTCTGGTCCTGGGGCTTCACCGATGAGTGGAAGGATTTTGACCCGGATAACGACCACGTACCGGTGACGGAACCCGCGCTGGTATCCGGGCCCAGCGACAACGCCACGGTGACCTGGGTGGGCCATTCCACGGTGTTGATTCAGCACCAGGGCATAAACGTGTTGACCGATCCCATGTTCAGTAAACGCGCCTCGCCCTTTTCTTTTGTCGGACCCAGCCGCTTTACCGAGCCGGCATTGGCCATCGCTGAGCTGCCGGAAATTCACGCGGTGGTTATTTCCCATGATCACTACGATCATCTTGATACCAAATCGATCAAGGCATTAGGCGACAAACCCCTTTATTTCGTGCCCTTGGGGATAAAGAGCTGGTTTGTCGGCAAAGGTATCGCGCCTGATCGAGTGGTAGAAATGGACTGGTGGCATGAACAGCTAATCGTTGTTAATAATGTCGCCCTGACCATCACGGCAACACCTTCCCAGCATTTCTCCGGTCGCGGACTAACAAACCGCGATGAGACCCTGTGGGCGGCCTGGAGTATCGCCTGGAGTGACTTCCAGGTATGGTTTGCCGGTGATACCGGTTATAACGACATTCAGTTTAAGGAAATCGGCAAAAAACTGGAGCACGTTGATCTGGCGATAATTCCCATCGGCGCCTATCTGCCAGAAAAAATGATGGCCCCGGTGCATGTTAATCCCGCCGAGGCGATCCAGGTGCATCACGATGTCGGCGCCCGGGCGTCCATGGCCATCCACTGGGGTACTTTCGTGCTCTCCGCCGAGGGGGTGATGACGCCGCTGGAGGAGCTAAAACAGGCGCGAGAGGCAGGCGGCATCAGTGACAGGGAATTTGCCGCCTTTGCCATTGGCGAGACCCGGCATTATCAGGCCAGATAACAAACTGTTGGTTGTCAGGCCTTGGCAGCGGTCGGCAACTCAAATTCAAAACAGGTACCCCGGTTCACTTCACTGGTCACGGTGATCTGACAGGCATGTAAATCCAGAATGCGTTTAACAATGGCCAGACCCAGGCCGGTGGAGTTTTTGTGGCCCTTTCCCGCTTCCGCGAATTTGTCGGGCGCCTCGGTCTGGTTTCCCGTGGCTTTGTTTACCGTGTAGTAGCGCTCGAACACACTGCCCAGCTGATCAGAGGGAATACCGCATCCGCTGTCGGCTACCGAAACTACCACGTGCTCTTCGCTGGGTCTGACGCTCAGATGTATGCGGCCCCCGTCCGGGGTCCAGTCGAGTGCGTTGCGGAGCAGGTTTTCCAGAACCCGCTCCACCAAAGCGATATCGGCCCGCACCCGCAATCTTTCCTGGCCGGGCTCTATGGTAATCGTAATGTTGCGGTTGCTGGCTTCCAGCTCAAACTCCTGGCTGACATCCTGTAATAACTCGGCCAGCGGAAAAACCTCGGCATGGAGGGCCATGGTATTAGCCTCAAGCCGCGACAGTTCAAATAGATCGCCGATCAGGGATTCAAGCCGCCGTGTGTGATTGCGCACCGTCTCCAGAAAGTGCTGGCGTTGCTGCTCATTGAGTTCGCCATTTTTTAACAACAGCGTATCAACATAGCCGAGCATTGAAGAAAGTGGCGTGCGCAGGTCGTGGGAAACGTTACTGATAAGCTCGCGCCGCAAACGGTCGGTTTCTTTCAGGCCTTCGATCAATTCCGAAATTTTCACAGCCATGGCCTGAATGGCGGCCACCAGGCGGGTTATTTCGTCCTGCCTGCCGGGCCTGGGGTTATTCACCGACAAACTGGCGAGGGCCGCGCTTTCCCCGAGGGAGAATTCGCTATTAGTATAGTTTTGGACCGTATTCGTGAGCCGGGTTAAGCGCCGGGTTAGCAAGGAAAAAACCAGCAATCCCGCTAAGAAGGTCGCTGTGGCCAGGGCCACGATCGCGCTGACGCTCATGGCTCCCGCATAGCTGGAGCGAATGCTGTCGGCCAGCTCATCGTATTTACTGCCGCCAAGGATGACATAAAGGTAGCCTTCAAGGTGATCATCTTTTAGCACCGGATGAGCTGAAAATACTTTATTGCGCCTGGGGTTACGTGGGTCAAGGCCACGTATTGGCATTTTACGCGTTCCTTCGATCAAGGCCTTTATCGGCGCCAGATCCACGTAATCGACCTCTACCGCATCTGGCGGTAAGCCGTGGCCAAGAATGCGCCCGTCCTCGGCCAGCAGATACACCTCGACGCTGGGATTGATGACCATCGCCCGCTCGGCGAGACGCTCCAGTTCCTCCCGGTTGACTTCACCATCGCTGATCAGCTCAGCCTGGTCGGTGACGTACATGGCGATGGGGGCATTGAGTCTTTGGGTTAATTCTTCGTGATACTGGCGCGTACTCCAGCGCTCAATTACCAGGAAGCCACCGCCGATAGCCAGTAATAGCAGTAATAACGCCAGTGACAATCTGGCAAACAAGGATGAAAACAGGCGCTGCATCATCACGAGCCTGAACCTGATATCCGCGCCATTTAATTAATCACTAAACCACGGCCAGAGACGGCGCGACCAGTTTATAACCCACGCCCCACACCGTGACGATGTATTGCGGCTCTCCCGCATCGGGCTCGATTTTGGCGCGCAGACGATTGATATGGGAATTGACCGTGTGCTCATAGCCTTCGTGACCGTAACCCCAGACGCTGTCCAGCAGTTGCATACGATTAAACACCCGTCCCGGATGGCGGGCAAAATGGAGCAAGAGGTCGAATTCGCGGGCCGTTAAATCCACCGGCTGCTCATTGATACAGACTTCTCGGCTTGCCTGGTCGATACGGATGTCACCGACCACGACGGTTTCCTGATCCGCCCCGGCAATCGGGCGCTTTATCTCCACCCGGCGCAAAATAGCCTTTGCCCGCGCCACCAGCTCGGCAACGCTAAAGGGTTTGCTCACATAATCATCGGCGCCCAGCTCCAGGCCGAGCACGCGATCCAGCTCGGTGGTCTTTGAGGTCAACATCAACACGGGCACGTAGTTGGCGTTTTGACGCAGGGTTCTGCAAATACTCAGGCCATCGATTCCCGGCAAGCGAATATCGAGGATAATCAAGTCCCAACCGTCATCACTGGCTTCACGCATACCCTCCTGACCATCGTTTACCGTTACCACGGTAAAACCAGCATCACGCAGGTGCAGAGCGACCAGGTCGGCAATGTCCTGCTCGTCCTCGACAACCAGCACCCTGAAATTGTTTGCCGCTGCTTCCATAACTCCGCTTCGCTTATCCTT
>JBECKV010000135.1:0-4597 GCA_040235495.1 Porticoccaceae bacterium | reverse complement strand
GTTACTGTACAAACCGACATGACAGGTTTTGTCCAGCCGGTGGGGTAAGCTTGATGACGTTATTACTTGAGAGTTGGCTATGAATAGTCAAATTGATAGTCGGCATGTTGCGCACGTTAAATCCAGTACTGGGGGCGATGGCGGCTACGAACTCCACGGCCTCGCTGATCACCTGTTGAAAGTCGCAAAGCTGGCCAGTGATTATGCATCGACGTATGGTGACGAGGATTGGGGGAGATTTGGTGCCGTTGCAGGTAAAACAGGAGGGAGGTAGAGACAGAGAGCGGGGTACTAAGGTGAATTTATCTACGCAAAATAACCTATTTCTGGCAAATGGGCCGCTTAGAAGTATCAGTATGTATGAATGGGGTTCCAGTTTGCTCTGGGAACAAAAGGATTTCTGAAAACGTAAGAATTAAGAATATGGCAGACATACCTTCTTCGGCGCTGAAAACGATCCTTCATTCAAAAAGGGCCAATATCTATTACCTGGAGCATTGCCGGGTTCTGGTTAATGGAGGCCGGGTGGAGTACGTAACGGATCAGGGCCGGGAATCACTGTACTGGAACATCCCAATCGCCAACACCACCAGTGTTTTACTGGGGACCGGCACCTCCATCACACAAGCCGCTATGCGCGAGCTAGCCAAAGCAGGGGTACTGGTAGGATTCTGTGGGGGCGGCGGTACCCCCCTGTTCAATGCCAATGAAGTGGATATCGAGGTTGCCTGGTTTTCGCCGCAAAGTGAGTACCGCCCAACCGAATACCTGCAGGGCTGGGTGGAGTTCTGGTTCAATGAAGATGCCCGCCTGAGCGCCGCCAAAACACTCCAGCAAAGCCGTATTCAGCGTATTGCCGCCCATTGGCTCAATAACCGCTCGCTGCAGGATGCCGGGTTTGTGGTCAATCCATCTGAATTACAACCGGCACTGGAAAATTCGCTCGCAAGACTTGAAACAGCGACCACCACGCAGGACCTCCTCACGGAAGAAGCCCGCTTGACCAAAGCTCTGTTTCGAATCGCCGTTCACACGGTTGGCTACGGCGAATTCACCCGCGCCAAACGGGGCACAGGTACAGACCCGGCGAACCGGTTTCTCGATCATGGAAATTATCTCGCCTATGGCCTGGGTGCTACCGCCACCTGGGTGTTGGGGTTACCTCACGGCCTCTCCGTGCTGCACGGCAAAACCCGCCGTGGCGGACTGGTTTTTGATGTGGCCGATCTGGTCAAGGATGCGGTGATATTGCCGCAGGCTTTTGTTTCTGCAATGGCTGGTCATGAGGAACAGGAATTTCGCAGAGCCTGTATCGAGGCCCTGACCCAAACCGAGTCGCTCGATTTCATGATCGATAAACTCAAGCAAATCGCTAACAGTGCCAGGAGTGAATCAGCGTGAACGTCCTGCTGGTATCCCAGTGCAGCGGCCGGGCATTGCCAGAGACCAGGCGCATACTCGACCAGTTTGCGGAAAGACGTGGTGACCGCACCTGGCAGACGCCCATCACGATGCAAGGGTTGGATACTTTGCGCATGTTGCTACGCAAGAGTGCCCGTCGCAACACCGCCGTGGCCTGCCACTGGATTCGCGGGCGCAATCACAGCGAATTGGTCTGGATCGTCGGTAACGCCCAGCGATTCAACAGTGAAGGTGCGGTCCCCACCAACACCACCAGCAGGGACGTGCTGCGGGCCACCGACGAAAACGACTGGCACACCGCCAATGTCATTCAGCAGTTGGCCTGGCTGGCTGGATTGTTCCATGACCTTGGCAAAGCCTGGGTCAGGTTCCAGAAGAAATTAACCGATAACAGTAACCAGAAAGACCCGCTTCGGCATGAATGGGTGTCACTACGTCTGTTTCTGGCCTTTGTTGACGATGACGACGATGAAGGCTGGCTAAAACGCTTGGTTAATCTCAAAGCGGAAAAAGTGCCCGCGTGGCTTGCCGATATGCAATCGGACAACAGAAAGGTATTTGCCTCATCAGCGCCGCTAAAGAACCTGCCGCCAGTGGCTCAGGCAGTGGGCTGGCTGCTGGTAAGCCACCACTTTTTACCCCAGTGCCCCCGGGACGACGCAAGCCGATTTCTTCAGCCGGAAGCATTGGAAAAAATACTCAGGCACATTAACCCGGTTTGGAATAGGGCCAGGCCGGAAGTTGACCTGAACAAAGAACGCGATCTATTAACCAAACGCAGCGAATTTAGCAAAGGGACACCTTTTGCGAGTGCTCACTGGTGTCGCCGCGTCAGCGCGGTTGCGGAGGAGATGCTGGGCGGCTTATCCACCCTGCAAGAGGAGCATTGGCTGGATAACCCCTATGTAGTGCATCTGAGTCGTCTCTGTCTGATGCTGGCAGACCACTATTATTCTTCATTGAAGAAATTTGGCGTCACCTCGGCGGATCCGGAATTTGCGCTCTGGGCGAATACCAGGGACAAGGAACTTAATCAGCGGCTGGACGACCATCTCATGGGGGTCGGCAAAGGTGCGCGGCGCATCGCCCGGAGCCTGCCGGAATTATGGAGGCAATTACCACGCATAGCTGGCCATCGGGGATTTTCCAGACGCACCAAAGACCCCCGATTCCGATGGCAGGATAAAGCCTACGATCTCGCCGCGTCGGTGCGTCAGGCGGCGGAAGAAAACGGCTTTTTCGGTGTCAACATGGCCTCCACCGGCTGCGGGAAAACCTTGGCCAATGCGCGAATCATGTATGGCCTGGCCAACCCGCAAACAGGTGCCCGCTTTAGTGTGGCGCTGGGGCTTAGGGTGTTGACGCTACAAACCGGCGAAGCCTACCGCCAACGGCTGGGACTCGGCAGTGATGCACTCGCGGTTCGGGTAGGTGGTGCAGGTGTCAAGGACCTGTTCGAGTACGCGAAATCTGCCGACAACGATTCGGATGCCGCAGCCAGTGGCGAGTCCTTATCAATCGGCGGTAGCGAATCCGCCGAGGAGCTGTTTGACGACACCACTTACATTCATTACGAAGGTTCGCTCACTGAGGGGTATCTGCTTGGCTGGTTGCAGCATAATCCCGCTCTGCACAAACTCGTCAGCGCACCGGTGCTGGTCACCACCATCGATCATCTGATCCCCGCGACCGAAGGCACTACCGGCGGACGTCAGTTTGCTCCTCTTTTGCGGCTCCTGAGTTCCGATCTGATTCTCGACGAGCCGGACGATTTCGACATGGCGGATCTGCCCGCACTCAGTCGGCTGGTGAACTGGGTCGGCATGTTGGGAGGGCGAATCCTACTCTCGTCCGCAACCTTGGCGCCGGCCATTATTGAGGGCCTGTTCGAGGCTTACATAAGTGGACGGCGCAACTACCTGGCCAATCGCGGACAACCTGGCCAACCGCTATCCGTAGTCTGCGCCTGGTTTGATGAATTCAATGCCAGTTCGCAATCCCACGACACTACCGCCAGCTTTGCGGAGCATCACCATAGCTTTGTTCAGAAGCGGGTGAAAAAACTCCAAAAAGATCCGAACCGGAGACAGGTGGTAATTGACAAGCCAACGACTGCGGAAGACTGGTCCGCCAATCTGGTCAAACTGGCTACCCGACTGCATCAAAACAACTGTGAGACCGACCCGGAAACGGGCAAGAAAATCAGCATCGGCCTAATCCGTATGGCCAACGTCGACCCCCTGATCGACACCGCCGTGCAGATGTTCGGGCACGGTGGCCTGCCAGATACCCGAATTCACCTTTGCTGCTATCACGCCAAGCATCCGCTGTTGATTCGTTCGGCTATAGAGCAGCGGCTCGACCGGATTCTCAATCGAACCGGGGCGGATTACCCACAACGGTTTTTCGCCGATCCCGATATCCGCCAGTTGCTGGACAGATCAACGGAGACCAATCAGATCCTGATTGTGCTGGCGACCGCCGTCGCCGAAGTGGGTCGCGATCATGACTATGACTGGTCCGTGGTGGAGCCCTCATCCATGCGCTCCATCATTCAACTCGTGGGACGGGTACGCCGTCATCGCGATGGTGATTGGGCGCGCGAAAATGTAGTGCTGCTGGCGCGCAACTGGCGCGGCGTTCGCGGAGATCCTGGTGCGGTTTTCCTGCGTCCTGGGTTTGAAAACAATCACCACAGGCTCGACCATCACGCCCTGACGGAAATTCTGGAACCGGATCAGTATCAGCCGCTCAATGCCGTTCCCCGCATTTTGGAACGGGAATCCCTGCAACCAACGAAAAACCTGGCCGACCTGGAACATCACCGCTTACGGCTACTGTTGGGCAACAGCAAACCTCAGAATGGGCAGTTCCCGCTGCAATATTGGTGGAATAGCCGTGCTCATCTGAGTGATCTGTTGCAGAAAAGCCAGCGGTTTCGGGCGCAGCGGCCCCAGGCCGTATTCATCTTTGAGCCGGATGACGATGGATCACCTGTGTTCAGGCGCGTGGAACGACGAGCCGAGCCGGTAGACTGGTCTACCTATTTGGATTGGCAACAGGATGCTGCCCTGTTTGGGTCGCCTTCCATACAACCCTGGCCGAGTAATGACCTGGTCACGGGCCTTGAAGAACTGGCTGATGCCTTCTCGCTCGACCTGAAGAGTGCCTCCAG
>JBECKV010000111.1:0-42976 GCA_040235495.1 Porticoccaceae bacterium | reverse complement strand
GATTACTTGATTACCGCGGGATTCACCGGCGACCCGGCACCCGCCACTACCTTGAGCGGCGCACCGACGAACAGGAAAGTGTATTGGCCGTCCTGCGCGCAATCCTCGGCCAGGTCATGCAACCAGTCGATTTCGTTGAACACCACGCCGAGGTTGCGCAACAGCGCCGCATGCAGCGGGATCATGGTGCCGGAGTCCGGATGCATGGTCTGCTCGGAGGCCACGGTATCGGTGCCAAATGACGGAATCTCCATCTGGTGGAACCAGTCCACCAGTTCCGGGCTGTAGGCCAGACCCGGCTCGCTCATGGTTTTGCCAGGGAAGAAAGCATCCTCACCTTCGTCGTAAAAGCGCTTCAGCCAGCCGGTGTGGATCAGCAGGATATCGTGCTTTTCAATGCTGCACTTCTGGAATTCCGCGGTTTTCAGCAAGTCATCCAGCGTGATGGCCTCATTGGCACCGAGATGCCTGACGCCCTTGTAGCGGGCGACATCGAGCAAAATGCCCCGCCCGACCACGCCGCGCTCGGCAATCTTCTCGACGCTGCACTTGTGCAGGCCGCCGATCGTGGTCTTGGCGTCGTAGCCGTTATAGAGCTGATCGTCGTACCAGACATGGCCCAGAGCGTCATACTGAGTGGTGCCCTGGAGATACATGAATACCACGTCGTCGGCATACTCCATGCCGCCCGGCATGGCGTGCGCGTGGCAGTTCATGTAATGGCCCTTGTCCATGGCCATGGTGCGGGTGGTCTTGCCGCGGCCCGGATAGATGGGATCGCCGGCCGGGCGCGCCACCGGCACGCCGAGCATGAAAACCTTGCCCTGTGTAACGGCGCGCACACCGCGGAGGATTTCCGCGCTGGTGAGGAAATTGAGTGCGCCGACTTCGTCGTCCGGCCCCCATCGACCCCAGTTTTTTGGGCTGTCCTTGAGCAACTCGGTAAAGGTTTTGGTCATTTTTGAATCTCCAGGCCGTTTGAATGCCCTGCAAGGTACCTTCCAGCCAAAGCCTTGTCCAGCTTCGTCGACGAAAATGCCAGGCGCCCGTTTTGGTCACTTTGAAGTCCCGGGACCCTGATCAGCTGCTACCCGCTTTCCAGCACCACCAGGCTTTCCTGCAATTTCCTGAAATAAATTCTTCCGGGCCACCACCGGAGCGCCAGCAGCCGGCTAGCATTGGCGTCCGCAAGCCCTGTCGCGGAGTCGCTGCCTGAGAAACCATCCTGTGCGGTAGCGCAGGGTTTCCCGGATATTCCCGTGGCGCCGGTAAGATGAGGCATACCGCAATAGACCAGGAATTATTTCGCGTCGCGTAGTGGTTGCTGTCATGTCCTAGCGATCGATGCTCCCGCCAGTATTGACTGGTGTATCATTGAACATCAGAAAAACATCGACTCACACCAGCGGTCTCGAATCGGGGTGATGGCAGTTTTTTCTTCAGGAGGACCGCGGTCGTGCCGTTAAAAACATCCGATGCAACACCCTTCGACCCATCCCGTCGTCGCTTCGTGACAGGAGTGGCGGCCGGTGTGTTGGGGCTGGCAAACGGTCTCGGGCCTCGGACCCATGCCGGCGCGAATATACAACCAGTCAATTACCGGGCTGCAGCCCTTTCCGGAAATCGGTTTAAGCTCGACGTGGCTTATCTGCCGGTGAATTTTACCGGCAGGGAACGATTGGCGACGGCGATAAATGGCGGCGTCCCGGGCCCGCTGCTGCATTGGCGTGAAGGCGACAGGGTCACCGTGGAAGTCTCCAATCATCTTGCCCACGACACCTCCATCCACTGGCACGGCTTGTTACTACCCTCGAATATGGACGGGGTCCCCGGTATCAGTTTTCCCGGCATCAAGCCTGGCAGTGCCTTTACCTATACCTTTGAGCTCCAGCAAAGCGGTACCTATTGGTACCACAGCCACTCCGGTTTTCAAGAGCAGACCGGGCATTATGGCGCTATCGTGATACACCCACGCGAGCCAGAGCCATTTAGCTGTGACCGGGATTACGTCGTCCTGCTCTCGGACTGGAGCGATGAGGAACCTGGGGATATTTACGCCAAATTAAAGAAGCTCAGCCACTACTATGTAGCCAGGCAACGCACCGTGGGAGATCTGTGGCGCGATCTTCTCGGTAAGGGCCTGGAGGAAACCTGGAAGGACAGGGCCATGTGGAATCGCATGCGCATGAACGACCGGGATATTTCCGACGTCACGGGTCTGACCTATACCTTTTTAATGAATGGCTGTACTCCCGAGGATGGCTGGACAGGCATATTCAAGCCTGGAGAAAAAATCCGTTTGCGCTTCATTAACGCCGCGGCAATGACGTTTTTCGATGTGCGTATTCCGGGATTAAAAATGACGGTGGTGGCGGCCGATGGGCAGCCGGTACAACCCGTGAGCGTGGACGATATACGGATTGGCGTGGCGGAAACCTATGACGTGCTGGTGGAACCAGAGGGTGATATCGCCTATTGCGTATTTGCCCAGGCGATAGATCGCAGCGGCTACGCGCGGGGAACCTTGACACCCGCCCCGAGCCTTTTCGTGGAACCGCCGCTGATGGATCCGCTTCCGGTGTTGACCCACGCCGATATGGGCATGGCCCACGATACGTCCGCGCACGGGAGCCACGGCGTCACCGAGCTAGAGAACGACTCCGGACACCCGATGGACCACAGCGTCCACCAGAGTGGTGGCCATCAGCCTGCCATGCAGCGAAAAACAACCTTCGGTTCAGGGCTTGCCGGATACGGTAGTTCAAGCCCGATTATCCATGGCTCGGGAGAGTTTGGTCCCCAGGTGGATATGCGGGCGGATATGCCGCTATATAGACTGGATGACCCAGGGCCAGGCCTTCGGCAACACAGCGCGCTGTTCGGCAGGAAAGTCCTGACCTATGCCGATTTGCGACATCTTCATGGCACCCCGGATCCGCGGCAACCGGGTCGCGAGATCCAACTTCATCTAACCGGAAATATGGGCCGCTATATGTGGTCTTTCGATGGTGTTAAACACGCTGACGCGGAACCATTGATACTCAAGTACGGTGAGAGACTGCGCATCACCCTGGTCAACGATACAATGATGCATCACCCGATTCACCTCCACGGCATGTGGAGTGATCTGGAGACCGGCGACGGTGATTTCATACCCCGCAAGCACACTGTCGTGGTTCAGCCAGGCGCGAAAATCAGCTACCTCGTGACCGCGGATGCGCGCGGCGCCTGGGCCTACCATTGCCACTTGCTGTACCACATGATGGGAATGTTCAGGGAAGTCCGTGTCGTTTAGGAGAGCGCATGCAGTCTAGGGAGAAAGCAATGAAAACCGCTCTGCTGATATCCATGATGCTTTTGTCCACTACCCGGGTGTTGGCCAGTGGCGAGGACGATCCCCTGCTCGGCAAAGTCATGGTCGACCAGCTCGAGTGGCGTGATGCCGACCAGGATGATCCACTGGCCTGGAAAATCGACGCCTGGGTTGGCAAGGATCTGCGCAAACTGTGGTTTAAGACCGAAGGCGCCAAGGAGTTCAACGCCCTTCATAAACGCAATCAGGAATTCGAGACACAATTACTTTACTCCCGGGCGCTGACGTCTTTTTGGGATGCGCAAGTCGGCTGGCGGGGTGATTGGGGACCGGAGTCCGATCGCCACTGGCTGACACTGGGCGTACTGGGAATCGCCCCTGGCCAGATCGACACCAGCGCGGCCTTTTTTGCCGGAGACGAGGGACGCGCGGCGCTGCGCCTGGAGTTCGAATACGAAATAGTACTCAGTCAGAAATGGCGCCTGTCACCGGAGCTGGAAGTCGATTTCCATGGTCGGAACGACCGGCACACGCGCACCGGCGCCGGATTATCGACCGTGGAGACTAGCCTGCGCCTGTATTATTTTCCGAGGAAGGAATTCGCACCGTACGTGGGCTATCACCGACAGTGGTTACATGGCAATACCGCTGATTACGCTCGCCTCGATGGCAAAGACGATGAAGAAGGTGAATGGCTCATAGGGGTGCGCATATGGTTTTGACAGAAACAACCGGGCTCCTTAAACCGCGATGCAACCTTCCCCTGGGCTGCTGTCTGCCGGGACCTGAAACCGCGAAGCGGCCCGCGCATCTGTCGGGCGGGGCCGCCTGCCCCTGATATCTCAGGATTTCTTCCTGGCCTTGTTACCACCTGTCCTGGCCTTCCTGGGCGCCGCGCCTTTCGCTTTGGCGGGACCGAAATAGCTACACGGATTTTTGACCATGAGCGTGTCAATGGTCTCCTGCGAGACACCGGCCGCGCGCAAGGCCGGGAGAATGTTGCGGGAGATATGGGCCATGTTCCAGTTGGGCGATGCGGCAATCATGCCATCGAGTACGCCGGTGTCGCGGCCACGCCAGCACTCGACGGAATCGTGGGACAGCATTATGCGGTCATGGCCGACGCTGAGCAGACCCATCAGTGAGGCCAGGCGGAGTTTATCCGAGGCGATGGACTCGATGCCAAAGCGATCGAAACCGAGCCAGGCGCCGCGTTCCAGAATGTCGAAGTAATAGCGCATATCCCCCACGCCGCAGGCATGGCCGATCAACACCTTATTGAAATCCACTTTCTCCTCTTCAAAGATGTCCAGAGTTTCGCGACCAAAGGGCTCGAACTCATCGTTGTGGCAGAGGATGGGTGCTCCGGTCGCCCGGCTCGCACGCGCCGCCGCGCGCAGACATTTGACCTCGGTATCCTTGATGCCCTGCCCGCGTGGCGTTATCCCGGGAATGCCGCCGGTCGCGGTCTTGATGATGCCGGCCCTGATGCCGGTCTCGCCGATGCCATCCTGAATTTCCTTGGCATAAATCTCGGCAATACCATCGACGTCCATCAGGCGAAAATGCACGGGAATACCCAGGGCATCGTTGTAGAGCCCCGTGGCAACCACGATCTGAATCCCGGATTTGTCCGACATCTCGGCAGCGAATTCCGGATCGCGTCCCAGCTCCATTGGGCAGGGGTCGACGATACTTCTGATGCCCAAATCGCGAATTTCCCTGAGTCGCTTGACGATTCGCGCGCCGTCCTTCCTGCGGTCAAAATCCTCGGTGTCCAGTTCCCAACCCGGCCAGCCGATACCCAGGTGTTCATGTATCAGTGTGGTACCCAATTGCTCGACCTGAATCGGGCCGAGAACAGAATTGATTGCCATGGCAGTCCCCTATGAGTGCTCCGCTAAATCCTTCGTTATCGTTAGTTTATATTAACGCAGTGCCGGGCCACCGCTGTTATCGGACACGCCGAGAGCAGTCTGCCGGTGCCGGCGCGCCAGGACAGTATAAATCAGCTTTTTGGCAGCGCCCCTGTTTTTGGTCGAAAAATTCCGCCCCGCGCGCTACCGGCTTGTGGCGCCAGCGCGCCCGTCGGCGAAACAACCCTTACCGTGAGTAGCGTGAGTAGCGACGGGCAGGCGCTCGCCTCGCGACCGCCAGTGCCGGTCCCTCAGGCGCCTGATGTCGTAATTTCGATCAGGGTTTCGTCAGGATTGACGGCGTCGCCCTTGCGTACCAGTACCTTGGTCACGACACCCGTAATCGGCGCGCGAATCTCGGTTTCCATTTTCATGGCTTCGGTCACCAGCACCGGTTGACCGGCATTGATCTGGACGCCCTCCTCGACCAGCACCGCAACGATGTTGCCCGGCATCGCCGTGACCACATGACCTGGCGCCGTGGGCCGTGGACGGCGCCCGCTGATGGCCGAGGGAATGGCGCCCTCCGCACCGCCGCCAAGCATCAGTTCATCGAGTGTTTCAACGTTCACCTCAACGGGCACGCCATCGATATCCATGTAGAAGTGGCGTTCAGGCTGGCCCTTGTGGCCGCTGCCGGTAATGCGAACGTGGTAGCTCTCGCCATGCAGGGTGATATTGAACTCGGTCGGGGCGCCATGTTCGGCATCAGTATCAACCATCACTCCACCACTGGCCGGTGGTGGCGGCGGTGGCTCCGGGCGCAAGGCGCCCGCGCGGCGCGCCTGCAGAAACTGACGGCCGATTTCGGGAAACATGGCGTAACTGAGCACATCTTCAGGGGTGTCGGCCAATTCGCCGATATCCGCGCGTAATCGTTCCAGTTCCGGCGCGAACTGGTCGGCGGGACGTCCCTCGATGAATTCAGCGTTGCCCACGGCGCGAATCCGTACCTCCGGATCGATCGCCGCAGGCGGTTTGCCGTAACCTCCCTGCAAGTAACGCTTTACCTCATTGCTGACCGTCTGATAACGCTCACCGGTAAGGACATTGAGCACAGCCTGGGCGCCTACAATCTGTGAGGTCGGCGTCACCAGCGGCGGATAACCGAGGTCGGCGCGCACACTCGGGATCTCGGCCAGCACTTCGTCCATGCGTCCCAGAGCATTTTGTTCCCGCAATTGATTGGCGAGGTTTGAAATCATACCGCCCGGGACCTGATTGACCTGTACCCGGGTATCGACACCGGTGTAATCACTTTCAAAAGCCTGGTATTTCTTGCGCACCACACGGAAATAAGCCGCGATTTCTTGCAGGCGTTGCAGATCGAGACCGGTGTCCCAGACGGTCTCGCGCAACGCCACCACCATACTCTCGGTGGGCGGATGACTGGTACCCCCGGCAAAACTGGAAATCGCGGTGTCAATGTGCCTGCAACCGGCTTCGATGGCCTTGAGCTGGCACATCTCCGCCAGACCGGAGGTCGCGTGGGAGTGTAAATGCACGGGCAGTCCAACGCTGTCGAGCAGACCCTTGACCAACGCTTCGGTCGCCACGGGCGTGAGTAGTCCGGCCATGTCCTTGATGGCGATGCTGTTGCAGCCCATGGCGGCAAGCTCGCGACCCTGGGCGACAAAGGCGGCGGTGTCGTGGGCTGGACTGGTGGTATAGCAGATGGTGCCCTGGGCGTGCTTACCCGCCGTTCTGGTGGCCTCGATGGCGGTGCGCAGGTTGCGCAGGTCGTTGAGGGCATCGAAGATGCGGAACACGTCCATGCCCAGGGCGGCGGCGCGCTGCACAAAGGCGCTCACCACATCGTCGGCGTAATGGCGGTAACCGAGCAGGTTCTGCCCGCGCAACAGCATTTGCAGTCGAGTATTGGGCAGGGCAGCACGCAATTGCCGCAGCCGCTCCCAGGGATCCTCCTTGAGAAACCGCAGACACGCATCGAAGGTAGCGCCACCCCAGACTTCCAGCGACCAGTAGCCCATGGCGTCTAACTCGGCGCAGATGGGCAGCATGTCCTCGGCGCGCATGCGCGTCGCAATCAGCGACTGATGGCCATCGCGCAGTACGGTATCAGTGATGTGTACTCGGTTCATGGGAAGCCCCTGGAATCAGTGCCCGGTATGGGCGGCGATGGCGACGGCGAGCACGGTGGCGAGTTCCTCCGGGCGCCGCTTTTCTGAGTAGTTGACCAGTTGCGGATTGGCGTCGACAAAGCCGGTATTGAACTCACCACTACCGAAGGCGGGCGATTCGAGTATCCGCAGATAATAGGGAATGGTGGTCTTGATACCGAACACCGCCATGTCACGAAGCGCACGCCGCGACCGCGCAATGGCATCCTCCCAGGTCAGGGCCCAGACAATCACCTTGGCGAGCATCGAATCGTAGTAGGGCGGCACCTTGTAGCCGGTGTAAATGGCGGCATCGGTACGCACGCCGGGGCCACCAGGGGCATAGTAGCGAGTGATTCGCCCGAAGCTGGGCAAAAAACCGTTTTTGGGGTCCTCGGCATTGATACGAAATTGCAGGGCAAAGCCGCGCCGGCCGATTTCATGCTGGGCGTAGCGCAGTGGCAGCCCGGCGGCAATACGGATCTGCTCCTCGACGATATCCACCCCGGTGATACTCTCGGTGATGGTGTGCTCGACCTGAATCCGGGTATTCATCTCCATGAAATAGAAGCTGCCGTCGGCATCGAGCAGGAACTCCACGGTGCCCGCGTTTTCATAGCCCACCACCTCCGCCGCGCGTACCGCCAGCTCGCCCACCTGCGAGCGCTGCGCCTCGCTCAGTAGCGGTGAAGGGGCGATTTCTATCAATTTCTGGTTGCGGCGTTGAATCGAGCAATCGCGTTCGAACAGATGAATAGTGTTGCCGTGACGATCGGCGAGAATCTGCACCTCGATATGACGCGGATTGATAATGCATTTTTCCAGGAATACCTCGGCACTGCCAAAGGCCTTGGTGGCCTCGGAAATCACCCGCTCGAAATTGCGCGCCAGTTCGTCCGGATCATCGCAGCGGCGAATACCCCTGCCGCCACCGCCCGAGGTCGCCTTTAACATCACCGGATAACCGATGGTCTCCGCCACTCGCAGTGCATGGTCGAGATTTTCGAGATTACCGTCGCTGCCCGGCGTCACCGGGACGCCCGCTGCAAGCATCGTCAGGCGCGCTTCGGTCTTGTCGCCCATGCGATGAATGACCTCCGCGCTTGGGCCGACGAATGCCAGTCCTTGGGCCCGACAGGCCGCGGCGAATTCCGCGCGTTCGGATAAAAACCCATACCCCGGATGTATCGCGTCGCAGCCAGTCGCGGCGGCCAGATTGACGATGCGGTGAATATCCAGATAGCCCGATACCGGATCGGTGCCGATTGAATAGGCCTCGTCAGCCTTTTTTACATGCAGTGAGTAGCGATCCGCTTCGGAGTGAATCGCGACCGAGCGTATCCCCATCTCCGCGCAGGCGCGCACGATACGCACCGCGATTTCGCCGCGGTTGGCAATCAGAATCTTGCGCAGCATGAAAAGTCTCCGTGGGCATCGGCGAACAACGGGGCGGTCAGTTTACAGGAGCGAAAGCAAAAATGCCGAGCGACCTTTGACTCCACATCGTTGCGCCTGATTGCCTAAACATCCGGAGACGTCACATGGGAGGAGGAAGCCTGCCGCGCGGACTTGAAAACGCATCCCGCATCGGTGCGACCCCTGGTCCCGGGCATGGTCACTTGGACGCGACCCGCCAGACTCGCCTGCTAGCCCAGGTTTTGATCCTTGAGGCCTTGACACCTTGACCGTAGCTTCACCGTTAATTCATGGTTGCCGTGACTATCGTATTGACGCACCCGCGCCATATACGCCTTGCCTTGCTCAAGCTAGAGCGTTCAGGGACCCTGACCCAAAACCTTTGCGGCCTCCGTGGCAATGATCCAGTGTACCGCCCTGGTGACATGGGCGCCGTCCCAGAACAGATAGGTGTCTGGCTTTTTGCACACATAAGGAGGCACATCAGGGCTGACGCAAGGATTGCTGACATCGGTCAGGCCATAACTTTCCGGGGCGGCAAGGATGGTCGCCAGCAAACCATACATATCAAGGATACGAACGTCCGCATCTGGCAAACCGTTGGCTAAATCCCTCACCTGCGCAAGCCCGAGGTTAAAACCCAAGGCAAGTTGATCCGCAGCCTGAGCGATTCCGGGAAAAATCCTGTCGAGCGCTCGCATGCTCGGAATGCTGCCCAGGCCCCCGACATTGACCAGCAAAAAATTCCTCGCCCCCTGTAAATATAAAGCCTGTATCGCTCCGGCAATGTTCCCGAGCACAAGAGGAATTTCCGAGGGGTCGGTTTCTTGGGCGATGACATCCCTGAGATCATTGCCGCCAATATCGAAAATAAAAAGGGTAGTCGCAGAGGCCTGACCATGATCCGCCAGATACGTGGCCAACTGCGCGGATAAATTGAAACGACAGGGATAATCCAGGACCCTGGCGCCGCCCACCGCATAATTCGTGGCATGGTCATTCTCATTGGCGAGCGCGGGTCGAGTGGAGCCAGACAAGCCCTGGCGCCGGGCGAGCAGCTCCACCCAGGTGGCGCCGTTAGTAAAATGATGACCACCCCGAGCGTAGGCGCTCTCGGGAATTACCAGATCATCGAGTGCATCGTAGGGCGGCACACTTTGTGTCGTGATCAGGCAATCCTCGTCAAAACCATGGGTTTGTGGATCCGACAACAGTGCGAAAGCATTGCCGGAATCACTGTAGCTTGCACCAAACACCACAATCCGGTCATAAAGCCCCTGGGCGGCACATGTAGTAGCGGAATAGACAACCACACCCACCAGCAGGCTTGCAACGCCTATATATTTTTTGATCAGGGCAGACATACATTCCTCCTTGCTTGGTCGACCACGGACTCCGTGACGGCAACCCATCGAGCGTATCGAGGCGGACCAGACTCCGGCCAGGCGCCACGACACTTCTCCTGCCATCCATCAATACCGATCTGGTTCAGGAAATTTTCAGTATAGATCTTGAATCAGAACTGGCCAGTAATGATCCGAGCCTACCAGTACGGACCTGGGACAAGGCATCGACCTCGATCAGGCCAGCAACCTCAATCAACTCATCACCCTCAACTCATCACCCTCAACTCATCACCCTCAATAAGAGCGCGGCAAACCCAGATCCCGCTCGGCGATATAATTCAGCACCATTTCACTGTTCAAGGGCGCGGTGCGAAACAGGCGCACCACCGGGTAAATATCGAAAATACCGTATTCCTTGGTGAAGCCATTGCCGCCAAAACACTGTAGCGCTGAGTCCACCGCCAGAATACCGGCTTCCGAGGACGCGTATTTCGCCATGTTGGATTCCGTGCCGCAGGGTTCTCCCCGGTCAAACAGCCAGGCAGCCTTGCGCATCATCAGCGAAGCCAACTCGATGTCGGTTTTGGCCCGCGCGAGCGGATGTTGCAGCGCCTGATAGGCACCGATCGGCCCCTTAAACACCACCCGCTCGTTGGCGTATTCCACCGCCCTGCGCAGTGCATAACGGCCCAGGCCAGTGCATACCGCGCTGATAATAATCCGCTCGGGGTTGAGCGATTCAAACAGGATATCGAAACCCTTGTTGAGGTCGCCGATGATATTTTCCGGGCCGATATCCACGTCATCAAAAAACACCGTGTACTTGTCTTCCGGCACTTCGATGCTGATATCTATGGGACGTACTTCTATCCCTTTCGCCTTGGTATCGACCAGCACCAGGGTAAAGCCATCGGTCTTGCGCTGTACGTCCTTGAGAGCCGTACTGCGGGTGACCACGATCATGTATTCGGCGCATTCGGCATCGGTGATAAAGGTCTTTCTGCCGTTGAGGGTATATCGCCCTGGGTTTCTAGAGGAGCGGGTCAGACTGGTGACATTGATGGTGTTGGTGCCTGCATCGGCTTCGGTCACCGCGAAGCAAAAGCGGATGTCGCCGCGGCAGGCGCCGGGCAGATAGGTGCGTTTCTGTTGTTCCGTGCCGTGATCGGAAATCAAGCCCATGGACATGGTGGCACCCACGATCAGGCTTAACAGGGGTATGCCTTCGTTGGACAGCCCCTCCTGCAGCAGGGCCATTTCCAACATGCCCAAACCAGCGCCACCATATTCTTCGGCCACCATCATGCCGACAAAGCCGTCATCGGCCGCCTGCTGGTACATTTCCGCGGGAAAGGCCCGGGCGCGGGCCTTCTCGACCCAGTATTTGCGGTCGAACTGTTTGACCAGGCTTTTGCCGTATTCATAAATCATCCGTTGTTCGTCGGTGATCTGAAAGTCCATGGCGTGCTCTTCCCGGGCAGGTTGAAAACTGAACAGGTCAGTGAAAACGTTGGAACACCGTGCCAACGCGCCCCGCATCGGGCCGGCGCCGGTGCCGAGGGCAAAGTGATTGTAGCAAAGGCGCTAGTAAGAGCGCGGCAATCCCATGCCCCGTTCGGCGATATTATTAAGCACCATTTCATTATTCAATGGCGCCACCTTTAACAGACGGGCAAAGGGGTAAAGGTCGAAAATGCCATACTCCCGCGTGAAGCCGTTACCGCCGAAACATTGCAGGGAAGCATCGATGGCGTTGGTGGCGGCGGTGGAAGCGCCCAGCTTGGCCATATTGGCTTCCTCGCCACAGGGCAGGCGCCGGTCGAACAAACAAGCACCCTTGCGGGTCATCAGGGAGGCCATTTCTATTTCCGTTTTACTTCTCGCCAGAGGATGTTGCAGAGCCTGATAGGCGCCAATCGGTCCATTGAAAACCACCCGCTCGTTGGCGTATTCAACGGCGCGATCCAGGGCGTAACGTCCCATGCCGCAGCACATGGCCGCCAGAATCAGGCGCTCCGGATTGAGGGACTCAAAAAGAATATCAAAGCCCCTGCCCAGTTCACCCAGAATATCATCGGCGGCCACCGCCACGTCGTCGAAAAAGATCTGGTACTGCTTTTCCGGCAGCGGGATGCTCAGATCAATGGCATGCATCTCGATACCGGGCGCCCGGGTATCGACAATCACGATGGTAAAGCCGTCGGTTTTTCGCTTGACTTCGCCATGGGCGACATTGCGTGCCACCACCAGCATGTAGTCGGCATCGGCGGCATCGGTAATAAAAGTCTTCCGGCCGTTTAATGTGTAGCCACCCCTGCCGTCTTCCCTGAGCATGGTGCTGGCGCGGATGGTATTGGTGCCGGCATCTGGCTCGGTAATGGCAAAGCAAAAACGGATATCGCCGGCGCAACCGGCCGGCAGGTACTTCTGTTTTTGTTCCGCTGTTCCGTGCTCACCGATCGGTCCGAGGGACATGGTTGCGCCTACCACCAGGCTTTGCAGGGGAATGCCCTTATTCGCCAGCCCTTCCTGCAACAGCACCATTTCCAGCATGCCCAGACCGGCACCACCCCATTGTTCCGGCACCATGATGCCGACGAAGCCGTCTTTCGCGACCTGCTGGTACATGAGGCTTGGAAATTCCCGTTTCTCCGCGCACTCCAGCCAGTATTCGCGCCCGAACTGTTTGAGCAGGTTGCCACCATACTCATAAATCATTTGCTGTTCGTAGTTAAGTGCAAAATCCATAGTGTCTACCGGGTTACCCGAACAGGGTTTAATAGGAACGGGGCAGCCCCATCACATGCTCGGCGATAAAGTTCAGAATCATCTCACTGTTGATCGGCGCGGTCTTGAGCAGGCGGGCCACCGGATACAGATCGAATATACCGTACTCCTTGGTAAAGCCGTTACCACCGAAGCACTGGAGGGAGGCATCGATGGCGTGCATGGCGCCTTCGGCGGCGGCAAACTTGGCCATGTTGGCTTCGGCGCCGCAGGGCTCACGCCGGTCAAACAACCAGGCCGCCTTGCGGGTCATCAGCGAGGCCATTTCCACTTCGGTCTTGGCCCTGGCCAAAGGATGCTGCAAGGCCTGGTAGGCGCCGATCGGGCCGTTAAAAACGACCCGCTCGTTGGCGTACTCCACGGCTTTACCCATGGCGTAGCGGCCCAGGCCATTTGCCACGGCGGCAAGAATGATACGTTCGGGGTTGAGCGATTCAAACAGAATCTCAAATCCCTTGCCCACCTCACCGAGAATATTTTCGGGACCAATCTCGACATCATCAAAAAACACCTGGTATTGCCATTCGGGGATGGGAATACTGACATCGATGGGGTGCATTTCCACACCCGGCGCCCTGGTATCGACGATGACAATGGTGAAGCCATCGGTTTTCCGTTTGACCTCGGTGTGAGCGACATTGCGAGTCACGACCAGCATGTAGTCGGAGCCAAGGGCGTCGGTGATAAACGTTTTCCGGCCATTGAGCCGGTAACCTCCGTTGCCGTCCTCCCTGATCATGGTCGTGGCGCGCATGGTATTGGTACCGGCATCGGGCTCGGTAATGGCGAAACAAAAGCGGATATCACCGGCGCACCCGGCAGGCAGGTATTTCTCTTTCTGTGCTTCGGAACCGTGCTCACCGATGGGTGACAGGGACATGGTCGCGCCCACCACCAGACTGAGCAGAGGGATACCGACGTTGGACAGTCCCTCCTGGAACAGTACCATTTCGAGCATGCCCAGGCCGGCGCCTCCCCACTTCTCCGGCACCATGATGCCGACGAAACCGTCCTCGGCGACCTTTTTGTACATGGCCTCGGGAAATTCCCGTTTTTCGGCGCAAGCCACCCAGTACGCGCGGGGAAAGTCCTTGGCCAGGTTAGTCCCGTACTGGTAGATCATCCGTTGTTCTTCGCTAATTTGAAAATCCATCACATTGACCTCTGATTATGCGTGTTTATAAAACTCGACGAATAACGCGGGTGCTGACGGGAAGGCGGCAAACCGAGCACCTATTCGCCGCTGTGGCTGACCATCGTTGCTCTACTAAATGACGCGGTCTTGAACAGGCTTGCCCTGGAAGTCGCTGGCAAAAATAGCGTATTCCCCGGTGAATCCATGGCCATGGATGATGCTTTGTTGTTCTCGGAGCGAAAAATCCATTCGAATTCTTTTAAACCCCTATCGGAAACGACTTGGCCCGTACTCGCTGCCGCCAGTAAGGATCAGGGTGGTTTAACCCGCCCTTCAAATTAACCGCGCCTCTCGCAAATAACCGTGTCTCCGCCAAATCAACCGCGCCTCCGCCTTGTCAATAGGATCGAGGCAGGCCCATGACGTGCTCGCCGATATAATTGAGCACCATTTCATTGTTGAGGGGCGCGGTCTTGAACAGGCGCACCATGGGATAAATATCGAAAATACCGTATTCCTTGGTAAAACCGTTGCCCCCGAAACATTGCAGGGAGGCATCGACCGCGTTCACCGCGGCCGTCGATGCCGCCAGTTTGGCCATATTCGCCTCCTCGCCACAGGGCAATCGGCGATCAAACATCCAGGAGGCCTTGCGAGTCATCAGGGACGCCATTTCGATCTCGGTCTTGGCGCGCGCCAGTGGATGTTGCAGCGCCTGATAGGCGCCGATGGGGCCCTTGAAAACCGTGCGCTCGTTGGCATACGCCACTGCCTGCTTCATGGCGAAACGGCCCAAACCAGAGCCCATGGCGCCGACCATGATGCGCTCCGGGTTGAGGCACTCGAACAGAATCTTAAAACCCTTGTCGACTTCGCCCAGAACATCCTCCGGGCCCAGGTCGACATCATCAAAAAACACCTGATATTGCATTTCCGGCAGGGGAATGCTGACGGGTATCGGGTGAGCTTCGACACCCCTGGCCTTGGTATCGACAATAAAAAGGGTAAAGCCATCGGTCTTTTTTGCTGCCTGTTCCAGCGGCGTCGTGCGGCTTACCACCAGGGCGTAATCCGATTCGACGAAATCAGTGATAAATGTCTTGGCGCCGGTAAGTTTGAACCGGCCATTGGCCTGCCTGGTGGCAATGGTCGTCGCGCGCATGGTATTGGTGCCGGCATTGGGTTCGGTGATGGCAAAGCAAAACCGGGTTTTACCGGCACAGGCATCAGGCAGATAACGTTGTTTTTGCTCTTCCGTGCCATGGTCGCCGATGGGTCCCAGGGACATCACCGAGCCCACCACGTAGGTCAGTAGCGGAATGCCGTTATTGGCAAGTCCTTCGGTAAACAGCTCCATTTCCAGCATGCCGAGTCCGGCACCGCCGTAAGCTTCCGGGACCATGGTACCGACAAAACCGTCCCGGGCACTCTGCTGGTACAACTCCTTTGGAAAAGCGCGGCGCTCGGCACATTCCATCCAGTACTTGCGATCATAGGTTTTGGCAAGACTGTCACCGTACTCGTAAATCATTTTATGTTCGTCGGATACACTGAAATCCATCGATCAATTCTCCACAAAAACGTTTGTACTATGAATTGCGTTTGTATTATGAATTAAATGAGGCCAGCCCGGCCAAACGGCATCGGCTCGTCAACCAAGCGCGTCGATTGATACGCGTCGACTAATAGGAGCGCGGCAAACCCAATACATATTCGGCCACGTAGTTGAGCACCATCTCATTATTCAGAGGAATGGTTTTCAGCAGCCGCGCCATGGGATAGATATCAAAAATACCGTATTCGCGCGTGAAACCATTGCCGCCGAAACACTGCAACGAGGCGTCCACGGCATGGCAGGCCGCTTCGGCGGCGGCAAATTTAGCCATGTTGGACTCGGCACCGCAGGGCTGGCCCTGGTCGAATAACCAGGCCGCCTGACGGGACATCAGCGCCGCCATTTCTATTTCCGTTTTGGCCCGGGCGAGAGGATGCTGCAAGGCCTGATAGGCGCCAATGGGACCATTGAAAACGGTGCGTTCATTGGCGTATTCAACCGCCTTTTTCATCGTAAAGCGGCCAAGTCCGGCACAGATAAAGCCCACCAGAATCCGCTCGGGATTAATGGCCTCGAACAGTACCCGAAAGCCCTTGTCGACGCCGCCCAGCGCCTCGGCTTCGCTGACATCGACGTCGTCGAAGAACACCTGGTACTGGGTTTCAGGGATCTTGACGCTGATGGGAATCGGGTGCATCTCGATGCCCCTGGATTTGGTATCGACGATAAACAGGGTAAAGCCGTCGGTGCTTTTCCTTACCTGGTCAAGGGGCGTGGTGCGCGTGACCACCACCATATAGTCCGCGTCGCCGGCATCGGTAATATAGGTCTTGCCACCATTGATCTTGAAACGACCATCGCCCGACCGGGTAGCCGTGGTCGCGGTTTTAATGGTATTGGTACCGGCATTGGGTTCGGTAATGGCAAAGCAGAAACGGGTTTTGCCGGCGCAGGCATCGGGCAGGTATTTCTGTTTCTGTTCCTCGGTACCAAACCGCGCGATCAGACTCAACGCCATGGTGGCGCCGATTACCAGACTCAGCAGGGGGATACCGGCCTCGGCCAGGCCCTCGTTGAGCAGACCCATTTCCATCATGCCGAGACCGGCGCCACCATACTCCTCGGGCACCATGACACCGACGAAACCATCGTCAGCGACCTGCCGATACATCGCGTCGGGAAAGTTACCCTGGTCGGCGCAGTCCATCCAGTACTTACGATCGTAGCTTTTAGCCAGGTTTTGGCCATACTCATAAATCATCCGTTGTTCTTCGCTGAGAGAAAAATCCATCGTTTGTTCCTCGTGGGTTAACGGTGCTGGAATACGATGCCTGGCGCCTGCTCCTGGCCTAACAGGACAGCGGCAAATCCATCACAGGCATAGCCAGACTTTCACCGTGCTGCTGGATCATGGTTTGTTCCTGGCCAAAACTAAAATCCCATGAAGCACGCTTCATTAATCGATAATCGATCGCTTGTAGCATCGCGCGGCCTGCGCCGGCTGGCAGGCCAAATGACAGCCAGGCAGGATAAATTCGAAAGGGTCAACATACAATGACTAAGTCCGACTTCCGAGTCATCTAACGAGGGCTCGGGAGGGACACCGGAAGGCCACGAGAACATGGCCGATGGCGCCTTGCCCGCCGGGTGGTTTACTGCATAATGGCCTGACCTGGAACCCAGGCCTTTGAACATGCCCCAACAGCTTGCCCTGACCATCATCACCGACGACCGCCCAGGTGTTATCGATCGCCTGGCCAACACCATCAGAGCGCATCAGGGTAATTGGCTGGAAAGCAGCATGGCCCGTCTCGCCGGAAAATTTGCCGGCATTCTGCTCATCGATGTGTCCGATGATCACCGGGACGATTTACTGGCCGCTGTCAAATCCCTGGAACGCGATGGGCTTAAAATCATTGTCGAAAGCGCCGTGACCCCGACTGTCGAGCGGGGTCTCTGCCTCGACATTCTGCTGACCGCCAACGATCGGCCGGGCATCGTCGGTGAAATCAGCCGCGTTCTCGCCGAGGCGCGGGTCAATATCGAGCAACTCAATACCTGGTGCGAAAATGCGCCCATGTCTGGGGAAACCCTGTTTCAACTGCAAGCACAAATACAGTTACCGCCGGGGCTCGACACAGAGCAGCTGCAATGGGCACTGGAAACCCTGTCCGACGATCTGGTGGTGGAATTTGAGCGCCCTCCGCCGGGGTCGTGAACGCGCGCTGACTGCGCGGCCCGGAATCATCGGCATACACGGTCACTGGCGATAATATCAACCCGCTCGGCTTGATCCGTGACCGGAGCGATCATCTCCTCGAAACCGGAAGCACCACTTTCGGAAAACAACCTGATCAGATCCATCATCGCGCGCTGGGTGTCGTCATTGACCACCGCCATGCCGGGTTTCACGCCACGCTCCGAGGCCTCGAACGCGCGCATGGTATTACAGATCTGTCCGTCGAGGCGCACGCCTATGCCCCTAAAGCCAACCGCGCGGCCCAACTTGCCGAACATTTCCAGGGTTAATTCACAGGCAGTGATAAGGAACAGGATTTCCTTTCCCGGCCAACGATCGTAAACCTCGATCATCTTTTCACCGATATAGTGCACCGTGGTGATAAACAGTGGTTCCACCCGGGCCCGTGGCAATGCCTGCACACACTTGCCGATAAAGCACTGCCCGCACACCGGGCTTTCCGGGTCACTGACGCAGGCATCGGTGAAGCGTCCGGCGGGACATTCAAAGGGTTTATGACAGTAGGAGAAACCGATGACCAGTACGACATCCTGGCCGACCAGGCAGGATTTGAAGTCTTCCAAGTCCTGGAATTGATAGAAAAACAGATCACCGTCGCGTCGATAAACCTGTTTTTTTATCAGTGTCCGAAGCAGACCCCAACCGTGTTTTAAGGGTCGACGCCAGAAATAACGCCCGAGCTTGCCACTGTAATCGTGACGCTGGATATAAGTCAGTGTTTTCCAGGACAGGTGCTTGCGCGTGTGGCGGCGAATGCCGGGCAGTTGGGGGTTGATTTTGAAGGTTCGCAGCGGATGCGAATCGCGCAATCGGGCCGCGCGTTGATCCCAGCCTCGCTCGGCTTCTTCCCAGCTCTGGTGGCGCTGCCAGTATTTGACCGGTCCAGCCATCGTGGATGTCCTCCCGCGACTGGCGCGGGAACAGTCGTTCGTAATCAGCCCCCAGGGGGCCCTCATCTTGCTACCTGTCGCCGACCTACACCAGGCCCTGCAGTAACTTGCCGATATAGTACGCCATTGCCGCCGCCACGCCACCAACGACAACCGTCTCGCTGGCGCCCATGACCCAACCCTGGTTGACGAAGCGTGCTTTCAGGGCGCCGACCCAGAAAAAGGCGACACCGGTTAACACCGAACTCCACAAAAAGGGACTCATTATAGTCCCCGGCACCATCCAGTTAATCAGGTAGGAAAGCAGGGGGATCAGACCCACCAGGCCAAACGCGATGAAGGTGGCCACCCCGGCTTTGCCGGCGTTATGGTCCTGCAAGGCCATGCCGTGCTCTTCCTGCAGCATGGTGTCGACCCAGCGCTCGGCGTCGGCGGTAATCACATCGACCACCTGATCCAGCAATTCACCTTCAAAGCCCTTACTCGAATAGATCTGGCGAATTTCCTCCCGCTCACCTTCCGGCCATTTTTTGATTTCGTCCAGTTCCCGGGCCCGGGTCTGTTCACGCAACTGGTTTTCCGCCCGTGTACCCAGGTAATTACTCACGGCCATGCTGAACCCATCGGCCAGCAAATTGGCGAAACCCAAGACGATGATCACCCCGGCCGAGAGTCCGGCTCCGGCGACGCCGGCAACGATGGCGAAGGTGGTGACCGCGCCATCGACAGCACCGTAGACGAAATCCTTTAGATAAACCGAACCGGGCCCGGCTTCCAGGCGGTTGGCGATCTTGTCCGGGGTATGACTTTTCTTGTAGGCCTCGCGGCTCTCGGGCTTGACGTTTATTGACATGGTTCCGCCATTTTAACAGTCCGTTCTTTTATAAATCATTTGCCGCGGGCATCCCGGGCACCGGATCCGAGGATCCGAAACATCGGCAGGGGCATACTCCTTTTAGCCAATCGGCACTTTCTCGAGCGCCGCACTCAGGGCAGGCGACGGTCGATCGCGAGGACCACTGTCTGCCCCGCTGCCCCGCCAAGCGGGCCGACCCGACCCTCCAGGTCTCCGGCGCTGGCCTGTAGTTGCCCCCCGAGAGCAACCCTCGCCACCACCTCCCAGTGAGTCACGGAAGTCAGTTTACGAGTCTCCGAGAGCGACATGGCGTCGCTAAAAGCGACGGTCACGGGCAGCTGGGCCAGCGTGAACCGCTGTGCGGCCAGCGGCATGGACGCGCCCTGCCACTCGCGAATATACACATAAACCGTGGCATTCTCGGGAAAATCACCGGTCCCACCCAGGTCCTCGTCCAGCTTCACACTTACCGTTACCAGAGGTGATGAAATCTCGGTCTTCTCCACCGCCTGCCGATCGACGCCCTGCTCCTCCGTGTCGCGAACGCGATTTATTCCCGCCTGCAAGGCCTGGGCTGCCGACGAGCCGGGTGCCGCCAGATCCAGGGCACGCTGCCAGAAAATCAGGGCTTGCGAATAATCGCCACCGGCATAGGCGATGATACCCGCCAACTCCAGCGCCAGGCCATTATCGGGCTCGGCCTTCAGGGCCTTGATCACCAGCGATTCAATCTCGCCGTTGACCCGCTGTCCTGATTTCATAAACAAGGCCTGCGCCAGCTCCGCCGCGACCGTGCCATCGTCGGGCGCCAAGGTCCGCGCGCGACGATACGCGGTTTCCGCCGCGAGTAAATTTTCCGCCGCCAGTTCCATTCGGGCCAGCAAGAGCCAGTGGTAGACGTTATCGCTTTTTTGTTCCAGGCGCCGGGCCAGCATGTCACGCAGCTCAAAGTCGCCCCCTGTTCCAGAATGGCGCAGCAGGTCGCTAATATGCTGATCGGGCAAGGCTCCAAGGCGCCCATAGAGTGCCACGGCCAGGACCATTAATGCACCGGTGATCGCCATCAACATCCGGCCACCGCCAGTGCGCGTTACCGGCGGTATTGCCATAGCCTGGTCCTGATCGGCCAGAAACTGTCTTTGGGTTTCAACCACCAGGTCTGCCGCTGACTGCCCATCCTTGAATCCCGGGTCTTGCAGTTCCGCCAGACGCTCCTGAAAAAGCTGACGGTTTAGCTCGACGCGCTGATTCCGCGGTCGGTCATCGCGCCCGGGAGCCCACAGGGGAAATGTGACAAACAGCGCCGCCAGCAGTAAAAAAGCAGCCGCGATCAGCCACTCGATCATCGCGGTGCGGCGCTCCGTCCCTGTCCGGGACCTCGATCCCGATCATCGTTCTCTTGCGTCGCTGTGTCACCGAGCAGATCCCGCAGGCGAGCCTCCTCGCGGGGGTCCAGTGGGATCCGACCCGCCGCATCCCCTCGGCTTCCCCGAGCCGGGCTGGCCTGGCGCCTGATGACCAGCGCCACGACCGCGCCACCGGACAAAAGCAGGAGTACCGGCCCCAGCCACAACAGATAGGTCGAAGATTTCAGGCGCGGACGATAGAGCACGAATTCACCATAGCGCTCGACCAGATAATTGCTGATCTCCCGGTCGCTCCTGCCCGCTTCCAGCATCCGCCGGATTTCCCTGCGCAAATCCCCGGAGATGGGCGAGTCGGAGTCAGCGAGATTCTGATTCTGGCATTTCGGGCAGCGGTATTCCTGAATCAGGTTTTTGTAACGCGCGGACAGTTCGGCTGTTGACAGCTGGTCAAGCTCGACAACAGCCAGGCCCAGCACGCTCCAGGCGAGCAGGAAGCCTGTCAACAGGCCCTTGACACGGTTTTTATAACTACTGTTCAAGTCTTTCTCACTGTGCTCACGGTGGCCCGGATTCAATTGGAGGCGTTTCACCGGCAAGTAGAGCCCGATAACGCGGCGCGAGTTCCCGCTCCCATACCTGCTCATCGACCACCCCTACCCGTTTAAAACGTATCCTGCCCTCGTCGTCGATCAGATAGGTTTCCGGCGCCCCGAAGACGCCCAGATCCAGACCCAGACTACCGCGGGCATCAAAAATCACCTGCTGATAGGGGTCACCAAGGTTGCTCAGCCAGGTCAGCGCCTTGTCCCGTTCGTCTTTGTAGTCAAGGCCAATAATGGTCACGCCCTGCCTGGCCAGCTCCATGAGAAAGGGATGTTCGACGCGACAGGAAGGACACCAGGTCGCCCAGACATTGAGCAGACTTACCTGCCCCCGAAACAGCGACTCGTCCAGTATCCGGGTGTCATCCGCCAGGGCTGGCAGCTTGAACGGCGGCACCGACCTGCCCACCAGGGCCGAGGGCATGGCGCTCGGATCCCGCCCCAGACCCCAGTACAGAAGGGATGCCAGAACCAGGAAAATAAACAGGGGGATAAACAGCTTAATCCGCGCCAAGCGCCGCTCCTTGGCTCAATCGCTCCGGATCAAGGCTGGCCCGCTTCAGACGTCGGTATCTCTTATCGAGCGCCGCAACAACGCCTCCCAAGGCCATTAACAGTGCGCCGAGCCAGATCCAGCGAACAAAGGGTTTAACGTAGATTCGCAACGACCAGGCGCCATCGCTTTCGAGGTCCTCGCCCAGCGCCACGTAGATGTCGCGAAGGAATCCGCCGTCGATATCGGCCTCGGTCATGACCTGGCCCCCGACGGTGTAGTGACGTTTCTCCGGGCGCAATTCAAGCAGGGAAAGATTGTCGCGAAAGACTTCAATCCGGCCTCGGCGGGCAATGTAGTTCGGCCCGGGCACATCCCGCACGCCATGAAAGGCAAACTGGTAAGGCCCAATGCTCATCGACTCGCCAGGCGCCAGTCGAATATCATGCTCCTGGCTGTAATAACTGGTCAGGGCCACGCCGACTATCGCCACTGCCACACCTAAGTGGGCGCATTGCATACCGTAATAACTACCGCGCAGGCGCCGCGCGCCCGCCCAACGTCCTCGCTCGAAAGCGCTTTTTTCCCACCAGTCGCCGAAACACCAGAAGCCCACCCAGAAGGCGGTGCTCAAGGCCAGCCAGGGCATTACCTTGACGGCAACCGGTGATACCACAAGCACCACCGCCGCCAAAATCAGGCTGCTGGTCGAGGTCAACAGCGCCCTGCGTGTGAGCGTGCCGACTTTATGAGTCTTCCAGCGCACCACCGCACCCGGCGCCATTAACAGCCCCAGCATCAATGCCAGCGGCACAAAGAACAGATTGAAATACGGTGGTCCAACGGAAATTTTCCCCCAGCCCGCCATATCCGCGAGCAGGGGGTAAAGGGTACCCAGCAGAATGATGGCCATGGCGATGATCAGCAGCAGGTTGTTACCCAGCAAAAAGGCTTCCCGCGAGCACCAGTCGAAGCTGGCGCCGCGCGCCACCACAGAGCCGCGCAGGGCAAATAACAGCAGCGAGCCGCCAATAACCACTGCCAGAAACATCAGAATGAATATCCCCCGCGCCGGGTCCGCGGCAAAGGCGTGCACCGAGGTCAACACCCCCGAGCGCACCAGAAAGGTACCGAGCAGACTCAGGGAAAAGGCAAGGATGGCCAGCAGCAGGGTCCAGCTGCGAAACAGACCACGTTTTTCCGCCACTGCCAGACTGTGCATCAGCGCCGTCCCCGCTAGCCACGGCATGAACGATGCATTTTCCACCGGATCCCAGAACCACCAGCCGCCCCAGCCCAGCTCGTAATAGGCCCACCAGCTGCCCAGGGCGATGCCCAGGGTTAGAAATACCCAGGCGGCGTTGGTCCAGGGGCGAGCCCAGCGGGCCCAGGCGGCATCCATGCGCCCGCCCATGAGCGCGGCCAGTGCAAAGGCGAAGGCGACGGAAAATCCCACGTAACCCATATAAAGAATGGGCGGATGGATGATGAGCCCGACATCCTGCAGTAGCGGGTTTAAATCGCTACCGTCCGGGGGCGAAACCGGCAGCAGACGTGCAAAGGGATTAGAGGTGAAGAGCACGAAAAGGTAGAAACCTATCGCTACCAGGCCCAGCACGCCCAGAACACGGGCCACCATATCGAGAGGCAGAGTGCGGCTAAACAGCGCCACCGCCAGACTCCAGGCAGCCAGAATCAACACCCACAGTAACAGGGAACCTTCATGGGCGGCCCATACAGCGCTGATTTTGTAGTAAATCGGGAGCAGGCTATTGGAATTATCAGCGACGTAACGGACACTAAAGTCATCGTTGATAAACAGCAATGTCAGACAGATGAAACTGATAGCGGCGAAAACGAACTGCCCACAGGCCGTGCTCCGTGCCGTCGTCATCCACAGGCGGTTATTGAATGCGGCGCCTAACAGCGGCACCACCGCCTGCGCCAGAGCCAGGCACAGGGCCAGAATCAGCGAAAAATGTCCCAGTTCGGCAATCATGGCTTTATCAACGGCTGCTCGTGGCCGGCACGGCTATTGAGTGCCGCCGGCTTTGATTTTTTCGGCCTGCTTCCTGGCTTCGGCCACTTCGGGCGGCGTGTATTCCTCGTCGTGCTTGGCCATGACCTCTTCAGCCGCAAACACGCCATCACGAGTCCAGCGACCGACCGCCACCGCATCCTCGCCTTCGGCAAATAGATCCGGCAGGATGCCCTGGTAACGCACGGGTACCCGCGCCGCGCCATCGGTGACCTCAAAGGCGGCAATCAGGGAATCTTGTGCCCGGGTAAATGACCCGACAACGACTTCCCCGCCAATGCGTATGCGAGTATCAAAGGGCGCCTCACCGGACTGTACCTGCAGGGGGCTGTAAAACAGATTGATATTATCCCGTAGCGCGTACAGCACCAGACCGACACCCAGGGACGCGACCAGCACGACAAAAATCACCAGTAGCAAACGCTGTTTTCGAGCTGCTTTCATCGACAGAGTCCCATTACCGCGCTTGGTACTTGGAACGGCTCGCCAGGGCGGCCAGCAATTTGCGCCGCCGCCTGATCGGTACCAGCACCAGCCACAGTAAAACCAGGGCGCTGATCCCGTACGCGCTCCAAACGTAGGGACCATGGCCATTCATGGCGAGAAATTCACTGACACTCGAGAATTGAAAAACCAGGTCACCCATGCCTTAGACCACTGTTGACCGCCCCGCCCTGAAAATACCAAACACCTAGAGCAACTCCCTGACCCAGCTCGAACGCTGTTCGCGCTTAAGAATTTCGGCTCGCGTATTGAGAATCAGCACCAGCGCATAGAAACAATAGAAGCCGATAACCATCACCAACAGCGGTTGGAACATGGCGGGGTGAATGGTGGAACCACCCGTGAACTTAATGGTGGCCGGTTGGTGCAAAGTGTACCACCAGTCCACGGATTTATAGATGATGGGGATATTGACCGTACCCACGAGGCTGAGAATGGCACAGGCCTTGTAAGCCGTGTCACGCGAGGTGAACGCCCGACTCAGGGCCAACACGCCGAGATACAGAAACAGTAGCACCAGCATCGAGGTGATACGGGCGTCCCATTCCCAGTAAGTACCCCAGGTCGGCTTGCCCCAGAGGGAGCCCGTAAGCAAGGCGAGAAAGGTCATCACCGCGCCGAGGGGCGCGGCGGCGACCATTACCATCTCCGCCAACTTGATTTTCCAGATCAGGGCAATCGCCCCGGCTACCGCCATCAGGTAATAACCCACCATAGCCAGCACGGCAATCGGCACGTGAATATAGATAATCCGATAGCTGTTGCCCTGGCGAGCGTCCTCGGGGGCAAAGCCCAGGCCCCAGACAGCGCCCGTTACCAGCAGCAGGATGGTCACTAGCGCCAGATAGGGCAAGCAGCGACCACTGGTGTGATAAAACCACCTGGGAGACGCCAGACGGTGATACCAGGTTTTCATAAACTGCAACATAAATTAACCGTTGACACCTACTCGCAGAGCCGCCGCGGCGGCAAAGGGACTGATTAACAGTGCAAAAGCAAAAAGCGCACCCAGTAACGCCAGTACCGGCGCGTATTGCAAACCTTCCGCGGCCCGTTGTACCGCCCCGACGCCAAAAATCAGTACCGGGAAATAAAGCGGCATGACGATCAGGGAAAGTAATACGCCGCCCTGCCGCAGCGCCACGGTCAAGGCCGCCCCCACCGCGCCGATAAGACTGAAGCAGGCGGTGCCACAGGCCAGACCGATGACCAAAGGCAAAAAACCCGCGGCTGGCAGGGCCAGCATGATCCCCAGCACGGGTGCGATCAGGGTAATCGGCAAACCGGTTTTCAACCAGTGCACCAGAATTTTCGCCAGCACGGACAGCCACAGTGCTTGCGGACATAGCAGTAGAGGCAATAGGGAACCGTCGTCAAAGTCATCCTTGAAGACATTGTCCAGCGCCAACAGCGTCGCCAGCAGTGCGGTAATCCAGATCATGCCTGGAGCGATAACCGCCAGTTGCAGCGGCGAAGGACTGATGGCCAGGGGCACCAGGCTGCTAGTCATGACAAAAAAAATAATCGGATTGAGCAACTCGCCACCGCTGCGGAAGGCCAGCAGCAGGTCGCGTCGCAGCACCGCGCCAAAGCCAGCTGCGGCAATCAAGCGCTCTCCTCCGCAAACCATGGGGCTGGGGCATGGTCACCCAGCCGCAGGGCTTGTACCGGCACGCCTGCCAGGGCCTGGTGGCTGGAAAACACCACCAGTCCACCACCGCTCAAATGCTTCACGACCAAAGCCTGGACCCGTTCAACACCCTCACTGTCGAGAGACGTCAGCGGTTCATCGAGTAGCCACAGGCGAGCTCGCCTGAGCGCGACTACCGATAGCGCTACGCGGCGCAACTGCCCGGCTGACAAGGTTCGACAAGGCAAGTCCCTGTTGGCGCTAAATCCAAGCCGATCCAGCGCTTGATCCACCGTCGAGGAACCGGTGGCATTGAACAGCCGGGCATGCCAAGCCAGATTTTCACGCGCACTCAACTGGCCATTCAATGCTGACTGATGGCCGACAAATACGGTTTGAGTCAAAAATGCATGATTACGCCGGGTGGATTTCCCAGCCCAGCGCACCTGCCCGCTTGAAGCGTGTTTGAGGGTCGCCAGGATATGCAGAAGTGTGGTTTTTCCACAACCGTTGGGCCCGATGATATGGACGATGTCACCACCGCCGAGCGCGGCCGAGACATTGGCGAAAAGCTCGTAATCGTCCCGCTCGAATGCCAGGTTATGGAGTTCTAACAGGGGTTCCGGGGACAAAGGCGGGGCTCGATCAACATGAAACCCTATTATGCCGGAAAGAATCGCGCCACGCCGACTTTTGGGGCGACTGTCGGCGTTATTCCCGTGTGCGATCAAGCCGGGCTAGCCGAAGGTATTTGGCGTGATCTTGATTTTTTGTCGGGGAAGGTTGACCAGGGCAGTGTCCGACACCGCCCTGGCAAGGATCTTGCGGCAAGCCGTTGAAATAAAATCTCGCCGGGGCGCTGCCCGGACGCTTCAAATCAGCTCAAAATCGTAATACTGAATCTGCTTTTCCAGCTGACGCTGGGCCAAGCGTTCTTCCAGCAACCGCCGCTTATTGACTGTGTCAATCTGGCGATAGGAGATCACCTCGCCTTTACTTTGCTCGTCACTCTGCTCGTCAAAGTCAAAGTTGTCGCTTAAATCGTCATCAAAATCTTCGTCGCTCATATCGAAATCTCCCAATCTCGATAACATTCGGAACACACTGGTCATCGATCCACCCGCGGGTGGATCTTGGCGCGGACGTTAAGCGTAAAATCACTTTCCGTCAAGAATAAAAAATTATTTTAATTCAGCTGCTTAAGATTAATTTATCATATTGTTTCAAGGGTGTGATCCAGGTCAAA
Organism: Porticoccaceae bacterium; assembly: GCA_040235495.1. Taxonomy (GTDB): domain Bacteria; phylum Pseudomonadota; class Gammaproteobacteria; order Pseudomonadales; family Porticoccaceae; genus HB2-32-21. Next base: position 15,502 of record JBECKV010000111.1, on the reverse strand, counting down.
TCACCGGGGCAATCGATCTCCGTCAGCGGCGCGAGTTCGCGCCACTCGAAACCACGGTCCCACAACCGGGAACAGGTCTGCTCAAGCACCATCGGATCGCCCCAACCAAGCACTTCGCATAAGCAGGATAGCGCCCATTCGAGCGCCATCGGAACGTACCCGCCGCAGTTGGCCCGGTACGGGCATCTTTGCGCATTAGCTAATCAGGGCAGCTGCGCTGTGCCGATGTGAATCGCTCACGGCTCAGCCAGTTAAAATCTTTTGGCGGAGCTACCGGTGCGGTAATACCTCGACGCCAGGCGGTTCGGATCGGCGCCAAAAAAATAGCCGAGGCGCAAACGCCACATCAATGCAATAGTTTTCATCACGCCCTCCTGCTCCCATTTGCGCGCCGAGGTCGTGGCCTTGGCCAGGGCCACAATCGGGCGCCCGGTGCGCTTCAACCGCTTACTCAGTTCGATATCCTCCATCAGCGCGATGTCGGCATAACCGCCGAGGCTCTCAAACAATTCCCGTTTCATGAACAGGCACTGGTCTCCGGTGGCAATCCGGGAATAATAGGAACGCCAGTTCATCATCTGTTCGACAATTCGAAACGCCCATCGCGGGCTGTCCAGGCGCACAAAGAAAAAGCCCCAGTCCGAGTGGGAGAATGCCCAGGCTGTCATGACATCGGGCATATTTTCCGGCAGGCGCGTATCGGCGTGGAGGAACAGCAGCCACGCCCCCCGGGCTTCCCGCGCCCCGGCATTCATTTGCCTGGCCCGTCCCGCCTTGCTGATCACGACCTTGTCCGCGCCCGCCCCCGCTTGCGCCACGGTGGCATCAGTACTACCGCCATCGGCAATGATGATCTCCGTGCCCTGTTGACGCAGGGATGACAGGGCTTTTAGACAAGCACCGATATTGGCCGCTTCGTTGAGTGTGGGAATGACGATACTGAGAGATTCGGCCATTTCAGCTAACAGAGTCCGTAGACAGGCTATTGGTTCGGGGAGCCGCCGCAGCTGCTGCCCTGGCTGGCGGTACAGCCATAGCAATCATAGTAATGTACGCCGATGGCGATGGCCTGGCCCTGGAGTTCGGCACCCTCAAGCAAGGCGCGCGGATGGGGTCTGGGTCTCTGCCTGGCGATCAGGGAGGCTTCACCGGGACCCCGGGCTCGCATGGGCATGCCCGGCATCTGATTGAAGTCACAATCATACAGATAACCCCGCCAGTCGACACTGACAAGCGTACGGCACATCACAGACTGTAGATTCGCGGGCGCGAAAAGACTGGCGGGCGCGACACTGTCCTTGAGAAGCTTCATGTAAGTCCGGTATTGCTTGCGGGCCAGCAGCATCCCGCCAAACCGGCTCACCGGCATGTTGGCCAGGGTCAACAAGTTATCGAAAACGATGCCAAAATCGTCCTTGAGACGGGTTTTGTATTCCGCTTCCAGCTCATGCTGGGCCGGGGGGAGAAACGCGCCATTGGGGTTGTACACCAGATTGAGGGTCAATGCGGGATCACGCCCATAGCCGACAGCGTTGAGCTTGCGCCGTGCCGCGATACTCGCCTCGAACACCCCCTTACCGTGCTGCTCGGCGACGTTGTCCGGACCATAACACGGCAGCGACGCGGTCCTGCATTGACGTGGCAATGAGTGCAGGACTGGTTGCACAGGTAACCGAGATTCACCCGCAGGGTACTTGGCGCGCTGCGCTCGAACGCCGGAAAGTCAGTATCGATTAGCAGGGGGCGGGTATCCAGCATCGGCGGAAAAATTGGCGGAAAAAAAAAGCGGGCGGCAAAGCGCGAGCCTACGACCTATGATAGTCCGCGTGCAAGCGCGCCAACCCGGCAATTGGCGGCTCGCCCGAAGATCGGCAATCCTTTACTATTTACGGAACCCGCACACCAGCCCGTGATCGAAATTACTGATCATCCGGAGAGCCTCTAGCCATGTCCGAGATAGCAATACCCAACGTAGTCATCACCCTGAAGCGCTACTTACTGTCTCTTTCCTGCATCCTGACCCTTTGCGCCCCCGCCACGGTAAGCCATGGTGCTGAACCACAAAAGGCCATTTTCGCCGGTGGTTGTTTCTGGTGCATGGAGCCGCCCTTTGATGAACTTGAAGGTGTCCTTGATACCATTTCCGGCTATACCGGAGGCCATGTACCGAATCCAGACTACCAGGAGGTTTCCAGCGGCGAGACCGGACACGCCGAAGCCGTGCAAGTGACCTATGACCCCAAGCGGGTGAGTTATGAAAAACTTCTGGAAGTTTTCTGGCGCAATATCGATCCGCTCGATGGTGGCGGCCAGTTCTGCGATCGGGGCAGCCAGTACCGCAGTGAAATTTTTTACCTGACCCCCCAGCAAAAAGCCGCGGCTGAAAAAAGCAAACAACAACTGATCGAGGACGACAATCTCCCCTTTGCCGAATCCGGGATTGCCACGCAAATCACCCAGGCCCATGTGTTTTTTCCGGCCGAGGACTATCACCAGAATTACTACCAGACCAACCCGAAGCGATTCAAGTTCTATAAATGGAATTGCGGTCGGCAAAAACGCCTTGATGCTTTATGGGGTAATGACTAAAAACACGGTGAGGTACCGGTTCGGCACCCGACAAGCAATCGTAAGCATCAGTTAACCACCAGCATATCGGACCGCATATGCTGGAGTATGCGTTCGGCGGTATTGCCAATCAGGAAGCCTTTTAGGCCTTTGTTAGCGGCGCTACCGATGACCAGCAGACCACCAGCTTCCCCTTCCAGGGTCACGACATCCTCGACTCGCCCTGCTTTTACCTCGATACGGTCAGCGTCGACTCCCAGGTGCGTCAGCAACAGGTGTAGATTTTCTCGCGCCTTGTCCACGGTTTGTTCCAGAAAATTGCCGCTCATCGGCGCGTTGACGAGACCGGCATACATCAGCGCCGGATCCGGCACTGCGCTGAGCACGCACAGTGGCACACCCTCGGCTTTAGCCAACGCCCGGGCGTAATCGACAACCCGCGCCGACAGCTGACGATGGTTCTCGCTCGCGTCGAGGGCGTCGATGGCCGCGACAACCTCGGTGACCGGTTTTGGTTCCCTGACCATCGATAATACCGGGCAGGGCGCATCCCGAAACAGGTGCCAGTCATCCGGCGTGTGGACCAGCGTCGACAACAGCGAATGATGACTCGCCATCATCACGATCAGACCCGCCCCGTAACTCTCGGCTCTGTCGACAATAGCCTGATGGACACGCTCACACCATTCGACCTGCCCGTTTACCGGTCGGACCAGCGCGCAATCGGCGCAGAGTGCATCCACGCGTTTGCGCTCCTCCTCCATTATCGAGTTTCGCAGTGTTGAAACCTCGCCAAACCCTACGTATTTATCCAACTCAGCCAATGGGTTATGCACGGGCCGCAGGACCTCCAGACTGGTATTAAATTGCCGCGCCAGACGCACGGCGCTCGCCATAACCCTGGGGGCATCATCCCAATCAGTGATAACAGCAAGTATATTTTCCACGCTCACCTCCAGGTTGATCGTTCGCCGCACCCTTATCGCGACCACACATCCACTACCGGAGCGTCGTGGCCCGGCTGTGTATAAAGCCGAGTCTGACACCGGCGTTCAAATGTTCCCTTGACACAAGTCATATCAGATCGACGCATCGCCACTTAGCATGATCCTTTGATAATCCCGGGGCTCGCCCCTATCCGCCCCCGACCGAAACAAGCCAAGAATTATGGAGCGATGGGCAACATTAGCAAAATCTCCCGCGTGCGCGAACTGAGCGCCGATTTCGAATCAACCCTGTTGCCCTTGTTTGATGCTCGCGCCGCTGCTCGAAAACCGGTTGCGTTGCAGGCGGCCATGCCGACGGTGATCAATAGAGTCGGTCGTCTGGGCCTGAATATTTATTCACCCCAGAAGAACGTGCCATCCTATGAAAATCTGCTATGCAAGGAAATGGCGCGCAGAAAAAGCGAGTATGACACTTACCAGACCGTGTCGTCGCTGTGGTTTTCCGGATACCCCCTCAAACAATTGACGCCCGAAGCCATAACTGAGTTGTGCTTTCGGTTTTCCAACCATTTCTCCCACGGCACGGCTCATAATACCGTGCGAGGGATTAGCACCACCACCTCGGAATTGAATACGCGGACGCTGGCGCTGCTGTCCGGCTTGCACTTCAATTGCATTGAACTGACAGTGGATGCTTCCATTGCCGGCAATGACAGGAGCCTGGACAAACTAAAAGCCGTGGTGGCGCTGACCAGGGATTATCCGCAAATCAAACTCAAATTCAGAATTCGTATTGGTGATCATACACATCCGCTGTTCCTGTCGCGCCTCCTGACGCACATCACCGAAATCCCGTGCCGGCAAGTCGAAATCGTCTGCGCGGGAAATTTGAAAGACGCGGCAGGAGGAGAACAACACTTCACCCAAGGCCTGCTTCGGCAAACCCTGCGGTTTTTTCAGGCACTACATTGGGCGAACTGTGGGAACAACTTTTTTTACCCGCCGGATCATCCGGTGTCGGCACTCCGATACCAAAAAAGGCTCTTTTTTACCCCCTGGGGATACCAGAGCTGGCTTGACCAGAGCCTGCTTGGACTTGGCGTCAACAGTGTCAGCTTGATTTCGGGAGAATATCAGCGCAATTGCGCCAATCCGGAAACCTACCAGCAGTGCATCAGCGAAAATACTCCCTTACCGATAACCTGTTATACCCTCGATACCCAGGCCGGCGACCTGTATGAGGGTCGGCAAGCCCTGCTCTGCTTCCATCAGATACCAAATACCGCGCGGGTCAACAACGACGCTATAACCCTACTTGATGATAAGGGCTGGCTGCAAACCACTTCTGGCAGCCAGGCAGATAGTCTGAGCTTGTCGGAGGATGGCCTGCTCAACCTGAAGCAGGTCTGCGAGCTACTTTACCCGACAAGAAAAAATGACAGCTATAATGTCAACGTCTATGCAAACCCAGAGCAAAAAGAGTAGATTGCGAGCTTAACCAAACAGGAATTCCCCATGGCTGCGACTTGCCCCCATAATCCGGAAGTCAACTGCGCGGATTGCAGAATGAGTTCCCTATGCCTGCCTATCGCCCTGGAACTAGATGAAATTGAACGGCTGAATCAAATCGTACAGCGGGGCCGCCCCCTGCATAAGGATACGCATGTCTACAACGCGGCCGACGAATTCACAGCGGTCTATGCGGTTCGCAGCGGCTCAATTAAAACTTACAGTGTCAGCGATCAGGGCGTGGTTCAGGTTACCGGTTTTTATCTACCCGGCGAGATATTTGGCATAGACGGCATCGCCAACACCCAACACGTCAATGCAGCGGTGGCGATGGAGACCTCCGCGATTTGTGAGATACCCTTTATTCGGCTGGAGGAGCTCAGCCTGACCATGCCCTCGCTGCAACGGCATTTTTTCAAGCTGATGAGCAAGGAAATCACCAACGATCAGCAATTGATTACCCTGTTGAGCAAAAATAGCGCGGAGGAACGCGTGGCGACACTGTTGTTGAGCATTTCCTCTCGCAACGCAAAGCGCAAGCTGTCGAGTTTACGTTTTCGTCTGCCCATGTCACGGGCCGATATCGGCAACTATCTGGGGTTGACGGTGGAAACCGTCAGCCGAGTATTTAGCCGATTCCAGAAACAGGGTTTGCTCGACGTCGACAAAAAGGAAATTGAAATCAGGGATTTTGACGCCCTTCAGGAACTCGCTAACACCTGAACAGCTGACCACCTGAACGCTTTACCCAATTGAAATATGTCGACGCCCGCCACTATATAAATAAAACCCGTTCTACATAAATAAAACCCGTTCTACATAAATGAAAACCCGTTCTACCGGACGGCCATCTCGACAGGCACCCGCGAAACCGCTTGTCAGCCAAAGCACGTTGACTCCCGTTTTCCTGGTAAGCAGCAAACAGATTTCAGACGCTGATCAACGCCGTTGAAAACCCGATCCCGGGGCAATGGCGTGGTTTTGGTTCAGCACAATGCTCGCAAAAGTAATCGACAGCATGACTGGTCAGAAAGACCGTCGTCACCGGCGAGCATCTTCGGTGCTTCAACACCAACCCGCTTGTATTTTTCCTGCAATGGTCACTCAGCATCCCGGTCCCGTGTCATCGAGCGCGGCGGAGTTTAAAACTTATAACCGACGCCGAGCATGTAAACCCAGGGATCGATATCGACGTCGGCTTCGACGCGAGCGCCGTTATCAAATTTGAACTCCGCTTCTGTATCGATGTCCAGATACCATACCGATGCATTTAATACCCAGTTGTTGTCGAGTGCATAGTCAAGCCCAATTTGAGCCGCGAAACCGAAGGAATCGTCCAGGTCGAGATCACCCCTACCACCAATTACGCTCTCGAGGTCCTTATCCACATCCTCGGAAAAGAATACCGTGTAGTTAAAGCCAATGCCGACATAGGGTTGCAGCGCGGAGCTGGAGCCCATCGGGAAGTACTGCAAGGTCACCGTCGGAGGCAGATGCTTGGTATCACCGGCATTCACACCCAGGCCATTGGCTTTCAAATCATGTTCAAACGGTGTCGCCGCCAGCACCCCGACGCCGAGCTTGGGACTCAGCATATAAGTCAGCGTCAAACCAAGCGCCTCGGCATTATCAACGCCCGCCCCCGTTCCAGGTAGCTTGCCAACACCTTCTATTTCCAGCTTGGAACTATCCTCGTCTGGCTGCACGGAAGCTATTCCCGCGCGCACAATTAAATCACCCGTGTCGTAAGCCAGTGCGCCATTTATACCCCCCAGCAAGCCGGCCGCCAGAACACTGCCCGCGATAAGTGAAGTTGATTTGTAATTTCCCATTAAGATTCCCCGTCTCTGAATTAATGCACAGGCATTACATCAGTTTTGGCTTTGACCAACCTTGATCCAGGTTAACTGGCAACACACAAATTGGAGCGGGATAAACCCCGTGCAAAACGAGAATAAATCAGCTATTGCCGTGACAGGGAGGGGAGTCGGGCGCCTGTTCTTTGGTGGACCATTCGCCCGATGTGTAGGCGTGAATCGCCAGAGCGTGAACACCTGAGTTCAATTCACCGGCGAGGATCTGATAAATTCGCCGATGCCTGGACACCAGGCGCTGGCCGACAAAAGCATCACTGACGATGGTGACCTTGAAGTGGGTTTCGGCATCGGCTGGCACACTATGCATGTGGCTTTCGTTTTCCACTCGAAGCAGCTCTGGCGATAAGGCAGACGCCAGCTTGCCTTCTATTTGCCTCAGTACGGTCTGGCTGGATACGGACATGATTGATCAGCGAGTTTATTAAAGTCCCGACACCAGAGAGATCATCACTCCGGCAGCAACAGCCGAGCCGATGACGCCAGCAACGTTGGGACCCATGGCATGCATTAGCAGGAAGTTATGGGGGTTGGCTTCCAGGCCCAGCTTGTTCGAAACCCGCGCCGCCATGGGTACGGCGGAAACTCCAGCCGAGCCGATAAGCGGATTGATGGGTGTTTTACTGAACACGTTCATGAGCTTGGCCATCAGGACACCGGCAGCAGTGCCAATACAAAAGGCTAGCATGCCCAGCCCGAGGATGCCGAGCGTTTCCCAGTTGAGAAATTTGTCGGCGCTCATCTTGGACCCCACGCCCAGACCAAGAAATATGGTAACGATATTAATCAGCGCGTTTTGCGAGGTTTCCGAGAGCCGGTTGACGACCCCGCATTCACGCATCAGATTGCCAAAGCAGAACATGCCCAATAGCGGCGCGGCCGTGGGCAAAAACAGCGCCACCAACAGTAAAAGCATTAGTGGAAAGACGATTTTTTCCCGGGTGGACACAGGGCGTAGCTGCTCCATCTTGATAGCTCGTTCCTCCTCGGTTGTGAGCAGACGCATTATCGGTGGTTGAATAATGGGTACCAGCGCCATATAGGAGTAAGCCGCGACAGCAACCGCACCCAGCAGTTCGGGAGACAGCTTGCTGGTGACGAAAATGGCCGTGGGACCATCGGCGCCACCGATAATCCCGATAGAAGCCGCATCCCGAATCGAAAAATCCAGAATCCCGAAACTGCTCAGGGCCAGCGCGCCAATCACCGTGGCGAATATGCCCACTTGCGCGGCCGCCCCCAGCAGCAGGGTCTTGGGGTTGGCCAGCAGGGGGCCAAAATCGGTCATCGCTCCCACGCCCATGAAAATTACAAGGGGGAACATGCCGGAGGCAATACCGGCGTTATAGATGTAATAGAGCAGGCCACCGGGGTTTTCCAGATTACCCATGGCGTCGTAGATGGGTGCTGCGTCGAAACCCGCAACGGGTATATTGATGAGAATGGTGCCCATACCGATGGGCACCAGCAAAAGAGGTTCAAAATTCTTGCGAATCGCCAGAAACAGTAAACCCAGACCGATCACCATCATCACCATATGACCGGGTTCGAGATTGGCAAGCCCCGAGCTTTGCCATAATTGCGCGAATTGATCCATAGCTACTTAATCCGGGTTTACCCTGCCCCAGCAGCGTCCTGTAACGAAAAATAGGTTTGTGTCGTGATCAGACGATGGTCACCAGCGTATCGCCGACCGTGACACTGTTGCCTTCCTGAACGCGCACCTCACCGATAGCGCCAGCGCGATGCGCGCTGATCGCGGTCTCCATTTTCATGGCTTCGAGGACAATGACATTTTCGCCTTCGACAACCCGTTGACCCGGCTTGACCAGCACCTTGAAGATGGTGCCGGCAAGGGGCGCGGCCACGGGCTCCCCTCCCGCCACAGGCGCCGCGGTAGGCGCGCCACCGGTCTCCGCGCCCACGGTTCCGGCGGGAGTAATGGCGCTGATGTCACCACCCTCGGAAACCGTAACGGTATAGCGCTTGCCTTCCACCTCCACGGTGTATACCGCTTCACCACTTTCCGAGGTGAGCGCCGGCGCAGTGCCAGTCGGTGCCGGCTCAAAGGCTTCGGGATTATGACGGTTTTGCAGAAACTTCAGCCCCACCTGAGGGAAGAGCGCATAAATCAGGACATCGTCGATCCGCTGCTCGCCCTCACGCAGGCTGACACCCTTCTCCGCCGCGACCCGTTCAAGTTCGGCGGTCAGTGCATCCAACTCATCCTCGAGCAGGTCCGCGGGACGCACGGTAATCACCCTGGTTCCGTCCAGCACACGCGCCTGCAATTTGGCGTTGACCGGTGCCGGGGTCGCGCCGTATTCACCTTTCAGCACGCCGGCTGTTTCCTTGGCGATGGTTTTATAGCGTTCCCCAGCAAGCACGTTGAGCACTGCCTGAGTACCGACAATTTGGGAGGTGGGCGTCACCAGAGGAATATAACCCAGGTCTTCCCTCACTCTGGGGATTTCCTCCAGCACTTCATCCAGACGATCACCCGCACCCTGCTCGCGCAGCTGATTCTCCATGTTGGTCAACATGCCGCCGGGGACCTGGGCCACGAGGATGCGGGAATCAACACCTTTCAGTGACCCTTCAAACCGGGCGTACTTCTTACGGACTTCACGAAAATAGGCCGCAATCTGTTCCAGCACGTTGATGTTCAGGCCGGTATCCCGCTCGGTTCCGGCTAATATGGCGACCACCGATTCGGTGGGTGAGTGGCCATAGGTCATGGACATTGAGGAAATGGCTGTATCGACATTATCGATACCGGCTTCAATGCATTTCAGATAAGTGGCCGTGGATAAACCGGTGGTCGCGTGACACTGCATGTGTACGGGAATATCTAGTGCCTGCTTGAGCCGTGAAACCAACTCGTATCCGGTATAGGGTGTCAACAAACCCGCCATGTCCTTGATACAGACTGAGTCCGCGCCCATGTCCTCCAGGCGCCGGGACAGGTCAACCCAGAGGTCGATCGTGTGTACCGGGCTCACGGTATAGGAAATCGTGCCCTGAGCGTGCTTACCGACGTTTTTCACCGCCTTAAGCGCGGTTTCGAGGTTGCGCATATCATTCATGGCGTCAAACACCCGGAACACATCGACGCCGTTGGTAGCCGCCCGCTCGACAAATCGACTCACTACATCATCGGCATAATGGCGATAACCCAGGATATTCTGACCCCGAAAGAGCATCTGTTGAGGCGTATTGGGCATGGCCTTTTTCAGTTCGCGGATACGATCCCAAGGGTCTTCGCCCAGATAGCGGATGCAGGCATCAAAAGTGGCGCCGCCCCAACTCTCGAGAGACCAGAAGCCGACGCTATCCAGTAGCGACGCGATGGGCAGCATGTCGTCGATTCGCAGACGCGTGGCAAACAGAGACTGATGCGCATCGCGCAGGACAACGTCCGTCAGGCCCAGGGATTTGCTAGTTTCTATCATGTATGCTCGCTGTATCACCCCGTACGGGGCTTATCTCTATATTTGTTTCGGAAAAATACTGGTTTTCGGAAAATGCGGTTATCTTCGGCCGTCATGGTCCTTTTAAATCAGATCGGCAAACTAACGCATCCTGTGCTGGTCAATTGCCGCTTTGATAATTTTCGCGGTGAGCGGATCCACCACTGTGCCGACGCCTCCCCGGGCAATGGCAGCCCTGTTTTTCGGTTCGGGCTGGTGTCGTGCTAACACGCGAGTCATCACTCCGATGGCAAACACCAGAACTAACAGAAAAGCAAAGACGGTGCCCATTCCATAAAACATCATATCAACGCCCTGCTCCATCAAGGTGCCTGGGGGCACAATGCTCGACATCGCTTGACTCCTCTAAGTTGCGCTAAAACAAGGTTGCCCTAAAACAAGGTTGCGCTAAAACACGAGTTTCGGGACAACTATGACGACACCATCCCGATTCCGGCGGCTGATTATACACACCGCGCCCAGGCCGCACCTGCGCGTTTCTCCACCACGCGCCCCTTTTTAACCGTCTTAACCGTCAGTCCCGAACATTGGCGGTTGCAATCGAATATTGTCAAACTACAATTCGCCACGTCGCCCCCGCTCCCACCGGTCAGCCAGCAGCCTTCACCGCTTTACTCAACACCATGAACATACCTGATATTCTCGAAATAAAGATGCGCCAGGCCATGGCCCGGGCGGGCATCCCCGGGCAAATGCCCGCACGCATTGCCGCTAGCAGCAAGCCTGAGTTCGGGGACTTTCAGGCCAATGGTATTATGGCGGCGGGCAAGCAGATGAACCAAAATCCGAGGCTGCTGGCAAACGCCGTTATCGCTCACCTCGATCTCACCGACATCGCCGAAAAGGTAGAGATCGCCGGTCCCGGTTTTATCAATATTTACCTGGCGAGCTCCTTTCTGTCGGCTACGGCCAACCAGCTTCATGCCCGGGATCGCGCCGCCGGTCGGCGCAGTGCAGGGCCGCCGAGTGTTGCCCAAACCATTGTCGTCGACTACTCTTCGCCCAACCTCGCCAAGGAAATGCATGTCGGGCATCTGCGTAGCACCATTATCGGCGATGCCGTGGCGCGCGTTCTTGAATACCTTGGCCACCGGGTCATCCGCCAGAATCACATGGGCGACTGGGGCACCCAGTTCGGCATGCTGATCGCCGAACTTGAAGAGCAGGTCGGTGAGGGCGAGCAACCCGAACTGGCGCTGAAAGACCTGGAGAGCTTCTATCAGCAAGCTAAAAGCCATTTCGACGGGGACGCGGATTTTGCCGACAAAGCCCGCAACTACGTAGTACGCCTCCAGTCCGGCGACGCTCACTGCCTGGCCCTGTGGCAGCGTTTTATCGATATATCCATCGCCCACAGTGAAGCTATTTACCAGCAGCTTGGCGTGACCCTGCGAGCCGCCGACATCCATCCGGAAAGCGCCTACAACGACGACCTGGAAAACATTGTCACCACCCTTCGAGAGCAGGGCCTGGCCACCGAGGATCAGGGCGCCACTGTGGTGTTTCTTGACGAACTGGCGGACAAAAAGGGCAATCCAAGCCCGGTAATCGTGCAGAAATCCGACGGCGGCTACCTCTACGCAACCACTGATCTCGCGGCGCTGGCCTACCGCGGCCGCGAACTCGGGGCCGATCGTATTCTCTACTTTATCGACGCCCGTCAAAGCCTGCACATGCAGCAGGTGTTTACTCTTGCGCGCAAAGCCGGGCTGGTGGCCGACAGTGTCAGTCTGGAGCACATGCCCTTTGGCACCATGATGGGTGCCGATGGCAAGCCCTTTAAAACCCGCGCGGGCGGCACCGTCAAGCTGGAGCAGCTGCTGACCGAAGCCGTAGAACGCGCGGGGGCTCTGATCGAGGAGAAAAACCCCGATCTGGAACCCCAGGCAAGGGCCGAAGTGGCCAGAAAAGTCGGTATCGGCGCGGTCAAATACGCCGATCTGAGTAAAACCCGCACCCATGACTATCAGTTCAACTGGGATAGCATGCTCAGTTTCGAAGGTAACACCGCACCCTATCTACAATACGCGTATACGCGAATTCGCAGCATCTTCCGCCGGGCCGAGGCAAAGGGCCTGATCAGCGAAGACCTTGGCACCGCGACGATAACCATCAGCGAACCCCGCGAGAAAAACTTGCTGATGCTTCTACTCAGATTTGATGACACTGTTTTGCAGGTCGCCGAGGACGGCTTTCCCCATACACTGTGCGCCTACTTGTACGACCTGGCGAGCGCCTTTATGGCTTTCTACGAACAATGCCCGATACTCAAAAACGAGGTCGACCCGGCGACACGCACCAGCCGTCTACAGCTCTGCGAGCTGAGCGCCGATACCCTTCAGCAGGGGCTTGAACTGCTCGGCATCGAGACCATGGAGCAAATGTAGGGGCACCATGGCCATGCACTGGCGGGGGCTAGGGCCAGATACCCCGCTGAGCGGTCACCCGAGCGAGCCTCTCCAGGCCGATGCTCAACGCAGCGGTGCGCAGATCCAGCGGATAGTCTCCAAGCCCACCGCCCGCTTCATCAGTCAAGGCAGCGGCATTTGCCTCGGCGCCACCGCGCTGTAAGGCCTGCCAACGCACGATCACTGCATCGGTACTTTTGCGCATCCGCAGGTGCAGGCGGTGGTTAATTTCATCGAGTTCCCACTGGTGATTTTCCTGGTTCTGCAACCACTCATAGTAGCTCACGGTGACACCACCGGCGTTGGCGAGAATATCCGGCAATACCCAGATGCCCCGCTCACATAAAATTCGATCGGCCTCGGGAGTAACGGGGCCGTTGGCCGCCTCCACCACCATTCTAGCCTTGACCCGTTCGGCATTGTCCGCACAGATCTGCCTGCCCAGGGCAGCGGGAATCAGTATGTCGCAGTCCAACTCGAGCAGGGCCTCGTTGGTGACACTGAGAGTATCCGGCAACCCGACCAGGGTGCCGTGCTCCGCTTTGTAGGCCACCGCCGCCGCCAGGTCGATGCCATCGCCGTTGACGATGCCACCCTGTGAATCGCTGAGTGCGATAATTTTCGCGCCGGATTCCTGAAACAGCTGAGCAGCGACCGCGCCGACATTTCCGAAGCCCTGAATCGCAACCCGGCTACCTTTTAATTCCGTCAGACCGGGCATTAGACCTCTGGCTAGAAAATGCTCGACCACATCCCGACAGCCCCGGGCAGTGGCCTCCCGGCGTCCTTCGGATCCACCTAGCAATAACGGTTTACCTGTGACCACTGCCCGGTTGTTAGCGCCCTGATGCATGACGTCATAGGTGTCATAGACCCAGGCCATGGTTTGCTCATCGGTATACAGATCCGGCGAGGGAATATCCACATTGGGGCCGATATTATTGCCAAGATCGGCGATAAAGCGGCGAGTGATACGCCGCAGCTCGCTGTTCGACAGGGATTTAGGGTCGCAGATCACACCGCCCTTGGCGCCGCCAAACGGAATCTCGGCGAGAATGCATTTCCAGGTCATCAGGGACGCCAGGGCGCTGACCTCATCCAGATCTACGGCGGGGTGGAACCGTATACCGCCCTTACCCGGCCCCATGGTGCGGTTATGGATGACCCGGTAGCCCTGAAACACGCGCACGGAGCCATCATCCATTTCCACGGGAAAGTTGACCGTGATTACCCGTTTGGGGTGCAAGACCACGTTGATCAGGCCGTTCAGGGTCACATCCACGTAGGACAAGGCCCGCTGAATATTTATATTGGCCAACTCGTAGGTGCTGATGCTCGCTTCTACACAGGCCTGGCTATCCCGACTCATAATTACCCCTGCAATCTGAACTTTGACCTCGACCAACCCCGCGCTATTCCAGGCGCACCCGGTAGACTGGTGGTCGGGCTCATCTTATCCCAGGTCAGAGGCAAGCATCCCCCCGGGATTGATCGCGCGTGACCCTAGTGTATCGATAGCTCAGGCTTTATCGCTATCGCGATGCGAGAGCCTCGCGGTATAAATCCGCCATGGCGTCGCTGAAGCAACAGAATACTACCCGGTCCAGGGGTAAACCTTGATCCAGACAGGCTCGTACCTCGCTCACGGCAATATGCGCCGCGGCTTGATGAGGATAGCCATAAACACCACAGCTGATAGCGGGGAAAGCGATTGAGCGGTAGCCTTGATCAATAGCCAGCTCAATGGACTTGCGGTAACAGGAACGCAGTGCCTCCGCCTCGCCATGGGAACCTCCCCGCCACACCGGACCCACGGTGTGAATAATGGCCTTCGCAGGCAATCGAAACCCGGGGGTCATACGTGCCTCTCCGGTAGGGCAGCCCCCCAGCCGCCGGCAGGCTTGCTGTAACTGTTGATCGCCAGCGGCTCTATGAATGGCGCCATCGACTCCCCCGCCACCCGCCAGCCTGCCGTTGGCTGCATTCACCACGGCGTCCACGTTCAATTTTGTGATATCACCAACGATGATCTCAATTCGGTGGTCGCCGTTCAAACCCATGACCTCTCTCCCCGCTGCAATCAAACCTTACATTACACTCGTGACACTCGTGAAATCTTAAACCCACAGTCCAAGCTGATCATATTTTAACCAAATAGCTGACTATATTTTATGTAGTTATAAACTTTTCCTACATTTTTGGTTGATATAGCTGTTATATCTGATTAATATCAATACATATTTTATCCAGGACGTCCTGCTAGCGACGCTCAAAATACAGGTCAAGCTGAACAAGAGTCAAAATAACCCAGCATGTTTTTCTCCTGCGAAGAAATGCGAAATCTGGTCATTCGCGACACCCTTAAATACCTGGGAGCCTGGTCGTCGGCGATGGAAAATCTGTTATTGGGCACCGCCGCCCAGGAGTCAGGCCTGGGTGAACACCTGAAAACAGGCCGCCTGCTCGGGATCTACCAAATTTCAGCAGCGACCCACCGCAAGGTCTGGGACAAATATCTGATTCAGCATCCGGAACTCGCCAGCCGAGTACGCGGTCTTGCCAGTCAACGGGGCTTTCTGGAAAATCCTCACGCTGAACTGGTCGGCAATCTCAAATACGCCACGGCCATCGCCTGGCTGATTTACAAACGCTGCGGCAAGACTCTGAATCAGGATGCAACGCCGGAACAGCTCGCCGCATTCTGG